>DBRW01000006.1 GCA_002306075.1 Synergistaceae bacterium UBA1358 | reverse complement strand
CGGTTTTATTTTTTCGCTGTCACCTATCAGCGCAACGGAAAGGTGCGGCTGTTCGCGGCAGGCAAGTATCGCGCCGTGGCACGGCTCCAGCGGGGCATGGTCCCCTCCCATTGCATCAAGTGCTATCAGCATATCTTTTCCCCCATCTATGCCAGTTCTTCAGAATTTTTTGCAACTACCACGAATCTTCCGACAAAAACTTCCCTGTCAGCAACACGGGTATGTACACTGACAACGTATTTGTCACCCTTATGGGTCCCCACTTTTGACCTGGCAAATATCCTTTCGCCTACATAAGCCGCACGCCGATACCTAAGCCTTGCAGAGCCGACCACGACCATGTCCCTGTCTATGGTCGCTATGGCAAGGGTGGCAGCCTGGGCATATATGTAGTAATCACCGACAAGATTGGTATGTCTGAACGCCATGTCCCTGGTAGTATTCAGCACAGAAAGGGCCCACCCGTCGGGTTCGAGTTCAATGAGTTCGCCTACGACTTCTTCTGCTCTCAAAGATTTGAGCCTGCTGGTCGCCTGTTCCGCCATGTTGCGCATCCTCTCCCTCAGTTCAGGGATGGAGAGGATCCCGCGGTCAAGACGCACAGTGCTCATACTCACTCCGAGGGATACGGCTATCTCTTCGTCAGTCATGAGCGGGTTGTTCGATATGAGCTCTATCAGCTTTTTATGCCTTTGCTTCTTAAGCTCTGAGCGCATCGGTGCATCTCCCGGCAAATGTATTTGTTAGCAGGTCATAACACCAGACAAGATATTACAGAAATTAAAAGTTGTCAATAATAAATTACGCGCGCCGCAAATCTAAAAAAGCCGCGGCAAGTCAACGGAGATACGCTTTGCCGCGGCTTTTGACGGTCTGCCGCAAAACAAGATCCGGAGCAAAAGGGGCGACCTTTTGCTCCGGATCTATTGATTATCGTTCCATTAATCCTTAGCTGCAGAGGCTTCTGAAACTTTTATAACCTGACGGCCCTTGTAGTAGCCGCATGCAGGGCAGGCTTTATATGTCTCTATCATCTCGCCGCAATGGGTGCAGGCCGTGAGACTCGGGCCTGAAAGAGCACCCAGCCACTGTGCCTTGCGGTTGTGTGTACGTGAGTGGGATACCCGCCTTTTCGGAGTTGCCATAATTTGTTCCCCCCTTAGATCATCGGCGAAAATGTCGCCTGTGCAATTCTATCACTTTTTTACTTTTTATGCAGTCAGTTATTTTCCCGGTCTTTCTGCACTAAAGATCTCAATACTTCAAGGCGCGGATCTCCCGCGTCATCGGAACAGGAGCACGTCGTCTTATTCAGATCGGCCCCGCATTTCGGACAGAGTCCCCTGCAGTCCTGCGAGCAGAGAGGTGCGGACGGAAGCAGTGTTATCAGGACTTCCCAGACAAGAGGGCCGAGGTCTATCTCATCCTCCCATGAGTCAAGGATCATGACCTCTTCGTCTCCGTCTGCTTCGAGTCCCTGTTCGGCTCTTTTGTCCTCTTCTTTGTCCAGTGAGAAAAGATACCTTAATTCTCCCTCAATTGCAACCCCCGCAGGTTCAAGACATCTTGAACACGGGGCAGTCAGCTTTCCGGATACCGATATGGAGGTGATTATCCGGCCTTCCGTCCTGTAAGCCTCCACCTCGACCTCAAGCGGGCCATCGAGGGAATAAAGCTGTCCCCAGTAGCTGATCTTCCTGTCAGCCGAAACAAAAAAACTTTCCGTAAAAGAAGTGCCGTCCTTCGGGACAGCCGGGATGACAAGTCTGTGATGCCAGCTTTGGGGCGCGGCTTCGATATACTCTGCCATTATTCTCCTTTTATCTTCCCTCGCAGCATTTCTTGGTATCTCTTGCAATGACCATCTCTTCGTCTGTCGGGATGACCATTACCATGACCCTTGAATCCGGCGTGCTGAAGATGGCCTCTTTCCCGCGGACCTTGTTCTTTTCGGGATCGATCTTGATCCCCATGAATTCCAGCCCTCTGCAGACATCTTCACGGAACGAGATGCCGTTCTCGCCTATGCCGGCGGTGAATACCAGTACATCTATCCCGCCCATCGCTGCGGCGTAGGAACCGATATACTTCTTGACATGGTAGATAAGCATTTCCTGCGCGAGTCTGGCACGTTCGTCGCCCTTCTCGGCAGCTTCCTCGACATCGCGGAGGTCGCTTGATATACCGGAGATGCCCTGAAGGCCGCTCTTCTTGTGGACGATATCGCTTACCGTCTTTACGTCACCGTGCTTCTCCATGAGGTAGAGCATCACCGACGGGTCCAGGCTCCCGCTGCGTGTTCCCATAAGGACTCCTTCGGCTGTACCGTAGCCGAGGCTCGTGTCTACCGATTTGCCGCCGTCGACCGCGGTGATGGAGCTTCCGTTTCCGAGGTGGCATGTGACTGTCTTAAGTTCCTCGATCGGTCTGCCGAGTATCTCGGCCGCCCTGTTGGCCACGTAGTAATGGCTGGTTCCGTGGAAACCGTAGCGGCGGACCCTGTCCTCTTCGTAATAGCTGAAGGGGATGCCGTATGTAAAGGCCTTCGGAGGCATCGTCTGATGGAATGCCGTGTCGAATACGACCACGTTCGGGATCCCGGGGAGGACTTCCATAAGTGCACGGACGCCCTGGAGGTTCGCAGGGTTGTGGAGGGGGGCCAGATGGACGACTTCTTCTATAGCCTGGATGACTTCGGGGGTGACAAGCACTGACGACGTGAACTTCTCTCCGCCGTGGACCATCCTGTGTCCTGCCGCAGAAAGCTCGCTCAGGTCCTTGAGGACGCCGTGTTCCGGGTCGGTGAGCATTTCAAGTACATACTTGATCGCCACTGTATGGTTCGGGAAATCGACTTCACGGGTCACAGGATCTTTTCCTGTTTTCGTATGCTTGATCTTTGAGCCGGCAATGCCTATGCGCTCAACGAGCCCCTTGGCAAGGACTGCCTCTCCGTCCATGTCGATAAGCTGGTACTTGAAAGAAGAACTCCCGCAGTTAAGAACTAGAATTTTCATTAGAATCAGTTTGCCTCCCTTATTCTTTTATCCCCGCATCTTTGTGGTATTCTTACCATAAGAGGACGGTGATTGAATATATGCATACTCCCATAACAGGGATTGTTGCCGAATATAACCCGCTCCACCTCGGGCACAGGCACCACATGGATCAGGCGCGCGCACTCTCCGGCGCCGAGGGCATCGTAGTCGTCCTCTCCTCAAACTTTGTCCAGAGAGGAGAACCTGCTCTGATCTCAAAGTGGGAGAGGGCACGCGCCGCCCTTGATTGCGGGGCCGACCTCGTGCTTGAGCTTCCTCTCGTCTTTTCCGCCCACAACGCAGGCGTATTCGCCAATGCCGCCGTCGATATCCTTGCAAAGACAGGCATCGTTACCCACATCTCTTTTGGGGTGGAATCCCCCGAATGGCAAATGGACAAAATCTTAGATATTTTAATCGAAGAACCGCAACCTTTCAAGTTTTCTTTAAAAGAAGAACTTGACAAAGGCTCTTCTTTTGTTGAATCGAGGGCCGCGGCCCTTGACCGCATGATACCGGGCACGGCGGAAAAACTCAAAGGTTCGAACAACTCCCTTGCTCTCTCATACATGCTCAGGATAAAGAGACAAAACTGGAAAATAGATGCGGTCCCGGTAAAGAGGCTGGGATCGGGATATCACGAAAACGAGCTTACTGAGTTTTCAAGCGCTACCGCCGTACGCAAGGCCATTGCAGCGGGAAAGGTCTCAGAGGCCCTGTCGCGGCTCCCCGATTTTTCGGCCGGAATATTAAATGATGCGATCAAAAAAGGACGGGCCTGCACCGACGAAGGAAAGCTGTGGAATATCCTCCGCGCCAAACTCATATCGATGTCGCCCGAAGAGATCTCAAACTACGCGGAGATCGGAGAGGGAATAGAGTACCTGCTGAGAGAAAAAGCCATAGTGAGCAGCTCTTTCACCGAGTGGGGGAAGGCATGCACCAGCAGGAGATACCCGCTGGGACGGATACAGAGACACGCCGTACACATACTTATCGGTCTCGAACACTGGACCAACAGGGCATTCCAAAGGATGGGACCGCCCTACATAAGGGTGCTCGGAATGAACGAAAACGGCAGAAAGATGCTGAAGCGCATGAGGAAGACAGCATCGCTGCCCGTCGTCACAAGGTGCGGCGCCGCTTCCTCGTTATCCGATGCCGCGTCGAAAGTCATGAGATACGAACTCATAGGCTCCGAGATATGGGAGCAGCTGGTAGCCAAGGGAGAATTCGGAAAAGAACATTCCAGAAAAATAATCATAAGCGGGGAATGATCATGGACATCACATACAAATGCGGATCCGATTCAATGGATTATAAAAGGGTGACAGAGATGCTCTCGCAGGCATATTGGTCCATCGGCATCAAAGAGGACGAGATGAAAAAAGCTGCGTTGAATTCCGCCCTTGTGATCGGGGCCTTTTCCGAAGAGGGCAGACAGATAGCCTATGGCCGCGTCATCTCGGACAAGACGAGATTCGCATACCTGACTGACTTTTACGTTGATGAGGAGTTCAGGCATAAGGGCATCTGCCGAAAGATGGTCGAACTCGTCCTGGCCCATCCGGACCTGGCAGATGTCTACCAATGGCTCCTTGTGACCGGAGACGCGCACGGGCTCTACGAGAAATGCGGATTCAAGGTCATCTCACGTCCTAAGGATCTTATGGAGATACGGGGTCCCCGTCCGAAGGACAGATGACGGCTACACGTTGCGCGGGGGTATGCGCTCCCTCAGGCGCCTGAATACTCCGGGCGGGACCATATCTTTTATCGCGCCGCCGAACTGGAAGGCATCCTTGATCCCCCTGCTTGAAAGATATGAGTATTTGGCGTCCGTGACGATGAAGAAGGTCTCTATCTCGGGGGCCAGCTGTCTGTTCATCTGAGCGAGCTGGAATTCATATTCGAAGTCGGAAAGCGCGCGAAGGCCCCTTATTATTATCCTGCTCTGCTCCTGCCTCATAAAATCTACCAGAAGCCCCTCGAAAAATTTCACCTTGACGTTCGGAAGGTGGACAAGCGCTTCTTTGGCCATGATCTGTCTCTCTTCTTCGCTGAACGTCGATCTCTTCTCGGGATTTACGAGGACTGCCACGACAAGTTCATCGAAGAGGGCTGCCCCTCTTTCGGCTATATAAATGTGCCCGTTCGTTATCGGGTCGAAAGATCCGGGATACACGGCCCTAATCATTGATCAACACTCCTTCTGTAGAATGTGAGAACTGTGCCGCCGTAAGCTCTCTCTTCCCTCTCCCAGCCCTCGATATCATCTGCGGCCTCTTTTTCTGAGTGCTCGAAGATGAACGTTCCGCCGGGAGAGAGGATACCGCTGTGCTTATGCAAAAGTTTGGGGAGTTCGGCCCCCCACCCCAGTTCATACGGAGGATCGGCATAGATGATGTCAAACGACTCCCCGTTTTTTTCAAATTTGGACATGGCCCTTCTGACATCCATGCAGTGACATTTTACATCCTCAGGCATGTTTTTAACTATATCGCAGAAGCGCTTCCTCTCCGATTCGACCAGACAGACCGGAGATGCGCCCCTCTTGTAGGCATTGAGAGCTATCTGTCCGGTACCTGAAAAAAGGTCAAGGAAGCTTTTGCCCTTCAGAGGTCCGAGTATGTTGAACAGTGCCAGCACGACCTTGCCCGTCGTAGGTCTCATTTCTTTCATTTAAGTTCCACCCTGTTCCATCGATTAATGACATAAAGAGAGTATAATATCGAACATCAAAAGTGTATACGAACATGGGGGGCAGATCATGCCGCATGACTACAACGAATCTCTGATGACGCCAGAAGAACAAAGCGACAGAAAAAGCCTCCTCGGTTGTTCTTTCCTTCATTTTATGAACGACATGCACTCAACGTCTTTGCCCACAATTATACCAATGCTTGTCAGCTCCATATCGATATCTTTGAGCCAGGCGGGGATCCTGAATGCCGTTTTCGGGCTGACGAACCTTTTCGGCCAGCCGATAGCCGGATATCTGGCGGACAGACAGAAAAGGCCCTGGCTCGCGGTATGGGCCCCGATGCTGAGCATCGCCGGGGCATGTCTTTTGCCCATTTCCCCCAATTATGCGATCGCCTTTTTGTTGGTCGGACTTATGAGCATGGGCACAGCCTCGTTCCATCCGCAGGGTCTCGGACGTACGGGATCGTCTGCAAAAAGCAAGGACCTCGCCCTTTTCATAGCGCTCTTCGCGGCATGCGGGAGTTTCGGCAGCGCGGTAGGTCCCGTCTATGTAGTATTCCTGATATCCCTCATCGGTAAAAATATGTTTCCGATCGTTCTGATCCCGGCCTTCATCATATGTCTGTACATCTGGAAAAGGGTCGTTTCGGATCAGAAGGCTGAGAACATCACAAAAGAAAAGGCAGACTTTCGGGGATTTTTCTCGAACATGGGGGGCATCATGCAGAAGATCTCTCCCATAGTATTCGCAGCGACAGTAAGAGATGCGACGCTTCAGGGGATAAAGCTTTTCCTGCCCATGCTCGTTGTGATAAAGGGAGGAAGCATTGCCAAAGGCGGTATGCTCCTCTTTGTGATAACTATGGCGTGCACACTGGCAGGCATAATCGGAGGCAGGCTCGCAGATTCGACAGGCGACGAAAAGGTCATGCTCTGGACGATGGGCCTTTCGCCGATCTTTCTGATCGCTGGGTTCCACACGAGCGGAGCCCTCTCCGTCGCCGCGCTCGTTTTGGGTTTCGCCCTTCTACAGGCAAGCAATTCAGTCACGACTGCGATGGCACAGAAAAAATGCCCCGCTTCCCGCAGCTCCGCCAGTTCCCTTGCAATGGGAGTCTCGTGGGGCATCGCGAACCTCTTTACGACACCGGTCGGCTTCTCCGCCGACATCATAGGGCTGGAGAAAACTCTTCAGATCGTGGCTTTTCTTCCATGGGCAGTCACGGCATGGTATACGGGAAAAATGATCCTGTCAAAAAGAGGGATTTAGTGTAATAAACAGGACTAAGTTCAGATCCTGCCCTCGGCCCTGTCAAGCACATGGCGCAGGGCCGCGCGCATGGCAGGCGTCCTGTAGGGATGTCCCACCGAATCTACCTTTATCTTATAGCCGCGGCTGCCCGGTATGACCTTCAGATAGAAGTGCTGTTCAAAACCGTCGTCGGCTGTTATTACAAGGATCAGCCCCACACCGGAATCCGAAATGAACGTCTCCCTGAAGACCCAGTGTCCCTTTCCGCCCACTCCTTTTCCTTCCGCGTTCTTTAGTCCGGCGAGCAGATCCTCAAGTTTCATTTCGCATTCACACTCCATCTCAGTAGGCCAGTTCTCAAATTCTATGTTTTTAACGTCATATGCCGCTCTTTTGTGCAAAGTAAGGCGCCATGTGTTCTTTCCCATGGCTTTCCATTTTCTCTCATATTTTGTGAGATAGGGCCTTCTGGGGTCCTTCTCTATCGGCCCCGCCTCAAAATACGGCGAAGACGAGAAAGTCCCGGCCGTCTCCGTCGCATACCATTCAACGTCCGTCGCCAGCTCGAAGTATCCCCCCGGCGCGATCAGGTATGCCATGAGGTCGGCAAAACCGGGAACTGTGACCCTCCTCGAAGCATGCCTCGTCTTTGGCCACGGACAGGGAAAATTCATATATACCCTCTCGGCCGACTCGGGGGCGAAACAGTTCCTGAGAAGGAAACGCGCATCTCCGTGCATGATGCGAACATTATCAAGGCCTGCCGAAAGGGCCCGTCTTGCTCCCTTTGCCGCACACCACTGTGATACCTCTATACCGACGATAAGAACATCCGGATATGTCTTTGCCAGGTACTCGAGAAACTCTCCGTTCCCGAACCCTATCTCAACGAAGACCCTGCCCGAGGGGGACGTCGATCTCCAATCGACCGGCAGGTCCGTGTTCTCGTCCACTATGATCCTGTTAAGTTCCCAGATCATATTCTCTCCTCCCTCTGAGCCTTGGGCCTGAGATAAAATTCGGGCTCCTTTGCGAGCTTCTTCCAGACATCCAGCGAAATTTCCTCCGCCCTCGCAGTCGTTTTGAGGCCGTTCCTCTCGAGTATCTCCATGGCCTTCTCGCGGTCCATCTCAGTGTAGCCCGCGATCCAGTTGTTCGCAAGCGTCTTCCTTCTCTGTGCGAAGGACCTTGCCAGAAGGCCCCTCCATGTCCTGTCCGTCGCCAGCTCCTTTTCTTTTTCGATTTTTATCTCAATGATGCATGAATTTACCCTGGGCTGAGGCCTGAATGCGGATGGAGGAACGTTCCTCAGTATCGCGGACGTTCCCATCGCCTCGACTGTTATCCCGAGGGGCGAACGTTCCCGATGCCCGTGGGGTGACGTTATTCTCTGAGCCGATTCGAGCTGTACCATCAGAAGCATGTAGTCAAGTCCGTGCGGGACCAGTTTTTCCAGAAAGACCCACAGAAGCGGCGTGGTGATGTGGTAGGGCAGGTTGGCAATAACCCTGTTTGGCATCCAGGGAAGTTCATTTTCGTAATCGAACTGCACTGCGTCTCCCCAGAGGGGATGCAGTCTGCTGTCTTTTATGGCCAGCATCTCTATCGCGTGTTTTAGCCTCGTGTCAAGCTCCACGGTGCATATCCCCGAACATTCGGTCGAAAGGAGCCCCTCTGTGAGGATACCCTCGCCGGGCCCTATCTCAAGGACCCTGTCCTCCGGGGTCAGCTTCGCCCTCGCGATCATAAAGTCCACGATCGAATGATCGATGAGGAAATTCTGCCCTATTTCGGTGTTGTGTATAAAGTTGGGTATTCTGGCCATCTCATATTCCTTTTATTTTGAATTTTCGATACGTACCATTATGTAGTCTGTTTATATTAAACCAATTTTTACAAAAACAAAGGGGCTTCCATGATAAACGGAAACCCCTGTATCTTCTGGTCGGGATGAGAGGATTTGAACCTCCGACCACCTGCACCCCATGCAGGTACGCTAGCCAGACTGCGCTACATCCCGTAAGTAAGCACGGAGTATAATAACCCGCGACAGGCGTTTGGTCAAGTGCCGCAAACGAAAAAATCCCAACTTGATCGTTGGGATTTTTCATTGACCAAAAAAGCTAAAGAATAAATACTACTTCTTCTTGCTGTTGACCGCCTCTTTGAGTGCTTTGCCTGCACGGAAGACGGGGACTTTCTTTGCAGGGATCTGGATGACTTTTTTGGGATCCTGAGGATTACGGCCCTGACGTGCTGCCCTCTTCTGGACTTCAAATGTGCCGAATCCTACGATCTGGACCTTGTCTTCCTTCTTAAGGGATCCGTGGATGCCTGCAAATACTGCGTCGACTACTTCGGCAGCCTTCTTCTTGGTTATACCTTCGACAGACTTTGCTACGGCGTTGACGAGATCTGTTTTTGTCACCTTCTGCCACCTCCTAACAAGATTGACACTGCTAGTGCAGTTCAATAGCATTTATACCGATAAAACCCGCTCAGGTCAAGTACTTTTGGGCAAATAGGTCAGTTTTCGGTCCTGGCGCGCATAAAAATCTTTATCGGTACCCCCGAAAAGTCCGCCATCGATCTCAGAAGGTTCTCAAGATGCCTTCTGAACGACTTGGAGCTGAGCTCCGGATCGTTCACAAAGAATATGAACGCGGGGGGAGCTCCGTCAGCCTGTGTGCAGTAGTAGATCTTAAGGCTGTGGCCCTTGCCGTCCCCGGGCATCCTTTCAAAGATCAGGGTCTCCTTTACGAGCCTGTTGAGCTCTGATGTCGGGATCCTCCGCCTCCTGTTTTCCTCGACTTTCATGATAAGGTCGGGGATCTTGGATATGCTCCTTCCCGAATGTGCGGAAATAAATATCCTTGGCGCATGCGACGCAAAAGGCAGCTCTTCTTTGAGAAGCTCTGTCATCCTGTCGCCGACCTTTTCTTCCTTCGGGGCAAGGTCCCACTTGTTGACGACGATTATGAGTCCCTTTCCTCTTTCAAGGACCTGTCCTATCAGCCTTTTGTCCTGCTCGGTGACCGGGTCCTGCGCGTCAAGGAGGACGAGTGCCACATGGCATCTGTCAATAGCCTGGTATGTCCTGACGTTTGAGTAATATTCCAGGTCTGTGTTGACCCTGCTCTTTCTTCTGAGCCCCGCTGTATCGAGGAATCTCATCTTTACACCGTCGCTCTCGATCAGGGAGTCCACCACATCGCGCGTCGTACCGGCGATGTCGCTGACCATCGAACGCTCTTCACCCGCTATCGAATTGAGCAGGCTTGATTTTCCTACGTTGGGCCTCCCGACTATCGCGACCCTGATGTCGTCTTCCTCGGATTCGATATCCTCGGGCGGAAGCTTCGACACGACAGCATCGAAAATCTCGTCGAAACCGGTGTTGTGCTCTGCGCTCGTTGCTATAACCGTGTCAAATCCGAGTGAGTATGCCTCATAGAGCATCTCGTCTTCCTGTCTTTGGTTGTCGAGTTTGTTCATCGCAACTATGACGGGCTTGCCGCTCTTCCTCAGCTTGAGCGCGATATCCTGATCCATCGGTGTTATGCCCTGACGGCCGTCGATCACGAAAATGACCGCGCTGCTCTCGTCAAGCGCAAGGTCGACCTGCTTCGCGATAAGATCCATGAAAGGATGGTCGACTTCCGACATTATCCCTCCGGTGTCCACGACATAAAATCTTCTGCCGGCCCATTCCGCTTCACCGTAGATCCTGTCGCGCGTCACACCGGGCTGATCGTCTACTATCGCGGCTCTCCTTCCGACCATTCTGTTGAATATGGATGATTTGCCTACATTCGGCCTTCCGACTATCGCTATTATTGCCATTTTGTTCTCCTTGCCGGCATATGGCTTGTGCCATACCATGCCATGTGATTATTATATCTTCTCTCAGTCAAGTTTTATGGTTATCCTGGGGATCCCGGATCTTGTGTTTTTTATATCGAAGTACGGCGCGATCGTCTTTCTCAGGGCATCGAATTTTTTTGTCCTTACCCAGATAGTATCCGACCTGTCCTCAGACTCCCAGTAATCGAATCCGGCCTGCTCCAGATCTTCAGCCAGCTGTTTGCGCTTAAAGGCCGGGATGTCTATCTTCAGCATCGGCACGAAGGGAGGAAGTTCCCACTCCATGCGTTCCTGAAGCTCCCGCTCCCAGAAGTGTCCCCAGCCTATACCCAGGGTCTGCTGCCAGTTTTTTTCCGGTCTTCTGCTCTGTATGACTATCTTTCTGCTGTCCGGAGATTCTCCCCTCCACGCCGATTCCCACATCAGGGAGAATGCTCTCGCTTTGGCGTCATACTCTTCGACTCTCGCTTCGGCATCCGCATCTATCCATCCGACAGTACCGGGCGATATGTCATCGGTCAGAGAGAGTATCTTCCTGGTCCCCAGTATGATACCCGCTTCCGGATAATTTTTCATTATGGATGCAGCTGAAGGGATCTTAGTTCCGTCATCGCTGAACAGGATGATCCCGTCTCTCCCGAATAAGCTTCGCGCATGTTTCTCGAGCGCCTCGAGCCCGGGCCTCTGCCCCTCAAGGAACGGCCCTCCGCAGGTAGGACATTTTTCCGGCACAGGCTCTACGCTGCCGCAGTCAAGGCACCTGAGCCTTCCGGTCTTGTCTTCCCATCTCATCACGCCCCCGCATTTCGGACAGCGGACAGGCGAACCGCAGTCTTCGCAGAATATCTCCCCCGCATATCCCTTCCGGTCCAGGATCCAGAATACCCATCTGCCCTTTTCAAGGCTGTTCCTGGTCTCCCTTATCAAGGGCCTGCTTATGGGGAGCCTGTCTTTGATCCCGTCGGAGGAGTATGAAGATGCGTCCCTCATATCAACGAAGATCAGTCTGTCCCTGATCCTGCTGCGTACGTTATCCCTGCCGATCTGAAGGAAGACCTTCGCAGAGGGCATCCTGCCCCCCAGGACCAGATCCGCTTTCGCGAATCCGGCGCGAGCAGCCAGTACGCTCCTGTGGTGGAACAGCGGATGCTTCTGCGTCTTCCATGCGCCGCTGTTCTCCTCGTCAACTATTATCGTCGAGAGTCCGGAGATGGGGATGAAAGACGCCGTCTGACACCCTACTGCGAACCTGATCTCGCCTTTTCGCGACCTCTTCCAGAAATCCCACTGCTTTCCCTTAGAAAGGTCCGGCCAAAGGACGCCCTCCTCTTTGACAGGAGCGGGCAGCATATCCCAAAATTTTTTTGCGGCCGAAAGTTCGGGAAACAGTGCAAGAAGAGGTGCTTCCGACGCTGTGAGGATGTCCCGGTAGACCGCCATCCTGTCTGAGTCCCTCGGTTCGTAAACATATCTTACGGACGAAGAGCCTGTGCGCGGTCCCGGACAGACCTCCTCAAGCGGCTCACCTGCCAGGAAGGGCACCGGAAGAAGTGCCTTCGCGGCCATCCCCTTGCCTATGAACCAGGTCTTTGCGAACCAGCATATCGTCCTCCAGAGTTCATCGGGCAAAGGGGGCAGGCGGTCTATCACATCGATTATCTCTTTAATGTCATCGGGGCGTACGGAGTTTTCCGGCTCTTCGGCAACGGCTGTGAGCCCCACTCTCGAAGAAGCGCCCAGAGGGATCCTCACCCTTATCCCGGGAGGAAGGGGATACCCGTGCGTATATGAGAGGTCAGTCCACCACGGTCCCGGGACCGCGACAGATACTATTTCCATTATCCCTTGTTTTTCTTTTTTATTATGGCGTCAAGCAAAGTATCGGCAACGTCTTCCTTCGTGCCTGAGATCTCTACTTCCGATCCGCCTTTTGTCATTATCATCAGAGTGTTCGTGTCCGATGCGAACCCCGCTCCGTTTGCAAGCACATCGTTGCAGGCGATCATATCCAGGTTTTTTGCCGCCATCTTTTTTTGCGCGTTCGCGACCAGATCCTCGGTCTCGGCGGCAAAGCCGACCAACAGCTGATCCTCTCTCTTCATCTTTCCAAGCTCGGCCGCTATGTCCCTGTTCTGCACGAGAGTGACCGTCAGAGGCTCTCCGTCGCGTCTCTTGATCTTCTGCTTCATCTCTTCTTCGGCGCGAAAATCTCCGACTGCTGCGGCTTTGATTATGATGTCCATTGCGGGCGCTTCCCTGACACACGCTTCGTACATCTGATCCGCGGATACGACGTCGATCACCCTGACACCTTCGGGCCTTTGCAGCGACACCGGTCCGGAGACGAGCGTCACGTCGGCTCCCCTGTACCATGCGGCCTTTGCTATTGCGTACCCCATCTTGCCGCTGCTCGGATTGCTGATGTACCTGACGGGATCTATGTATTCGTGCGTCGGCCCGGCAGTCACCATGACCTTCATACCGCTCAGGTCCTTCTTTGGAGAGAGCGCATGCCATACATGTTCGTAGATCACAGAGTTGTTGGGGAGCCTTCCCTTTCCCTCGTAGCCGCATGCGAGCATGCCGCTGTCGGGATCGACGACCTTGTGTCCCATCTTTCTTATAGTCTCTATGTTGGCCCTTACCGCAGGGTTCTGCAGCATGTTCGGGTTCATTGCCGGAAAGATCACCAACGGGCTCCTGTTGGCAAGCATCGCGGCTCCGAGAAGCGTGCTTCCGTCTCCCTGCGCGCACATTCGCAGGACGTTTGCCGTGCAGGGGGCGATCACGAATACCTCGGCCCGTTCGGTCAGCGTGATGTGGGGTATCTTCCAACCCTCTTCAGCCGACAGAAAATCCCTTTCACGCCATACCTTCCTTCCCGTGAGGGTGGAGAGGACGAGCGGACTTACGAACTCTTCGGCAGAGCGCGTAAGGATGACATCCACCTCACAGTCCTGCTTCCGCCAGCCGCGAAGGATGTCGGGCGCCTTATAGGCGGCGATCCCTCCTGTAACTCCGAAGATGATCCTTCTATTGCACTTCCAGGGACTCATTTTCTTCCTTTTTGGCAGTGGTCTCTACAAAGGAGTACTTTATCCTCCCCTGCATGAGTTCCTCGACTGCCCTCGTAATAAACTTCTCGTCGTAGCCGGTTATTGCTCCCTTCCTCTCGCTGAGCTGGCGGGCGCGTGCGGATACGACCAGTGTGAGTATGTACTTATTGGGTATGTCCCTGTTCCTGTAGATCTTTTCGAGATCCATGTATATCATATTGAACCCTCCCGGTATTGTTTTACTATTTTGATAAGATCCTCGGCTGCTTTATCGACCCTGTCGTTTATTATCATATGCTCATACTCGCCTGCGTGGCTCATCTCCTCTTTGGCGTTGAGGATCCTGAGCTCAAATTCCTCCGGCCCTTCCGTCCCCCTCTTTCTGAGCCTTCTGACCAGCTCTTCGAACGAGGGGGGCTGTATAAAGATCATCACGGCTTCCGGCATCTTTTTCTTTACCTGTGACGCGCCCTGTACGTCGATCTCCAGGACAACGTCCCTGCCGCTGTTTAAAATATCCTCGACAACATCTTTCCTCGTCCCATAAAAGTGCCCGTGGACATTTGCCCACTCGAGGAACCTCTCCTCGCTCACCATTTTTTTAAAAGAGGCCTCATCCATAAAAACATAATCCGTGCCGTCTCTCTCTCCCGGTCTTGGCGTCCTTGTGGTGCACGAGACGGAGTACGCTATATTGTCCAGTTTCTCAAAGACCCTTCTGAGGACAGTGCCTTTGCCGACTCCCGCCGGCCCGGAAAGGATATAAAGCCTGCCTCTCATTGTCTTTCCTCTTTGCCTTCTTCTCCCTCAAAACGGCCTGTTATAGTCTCAGGCTGTATAGCCGACATTATCACGTGTCTGCTGTCCATTATCAGGATAGCTCTGGTCTTCCTTCCCTGGGTCACATCCACGAGAAGTCCGGCCTCCCTGGCCTCTTCCTTCAGCCTCTTTATAGGGGCCGACGACGGGCTGATTATCGCAACGATCCTGTCCGCGACCACCATGTTCCCAAAACCTACATGAACGAGCCTGTAACTCATCTTCATCTACTCCAGATTCTGTATCTGTTCGCGAATACGTTCGATGGCGGCCTTGGCATCCACCGCAAGCCATCTGATCTCAGCGTCTGATATTTTGGAATCCAGGGTGTTTACCTCCCGGTTCATCTCCTGGATTATGAAATCCAGTTTGCGGCCTGACGACTCCTGGTCTTCACCGGTCTCTCTGAATTTGGCTATGTGGCTCTTAAGACGGGCTATCTCCTCCGAGACGTCCCACTTATCGGTCATTATTGCTATTTCCTGCATCATCCTGGATTCTTCCAGTTTGCCTCCGAGGGCCTCGACCATCTCAGATATCCTCTGCCGTGTCATGTCAAATGCCTGATCCCTTGCAGGGAGCCACTTTTCCTCTATCTGGGCCGCAAGTTTTTCAAGTTCGGACAGATGGCCAAGCACCTCGTCCTTCAGATGCCCTCCCTCGGTCTCCCTCATCTTCTGCCATGACTTCAGGCCCGCTTCTATAAGTTCGCTGAAGCTGCTCTCAAGCTCTTCGGCACCGCTTATGTCCTCTAAACTCGGTATGTCCAGCACTCCCGGAAGCGTTACCACGCTCTCGAGCTGGAGGTCTTTGGCCTGTCCGAGCACACGCTGAATCTGCAGCAGCTCTTCGCAGTAGGACGTCATTACTTCCTTGTTGATACGTCCCATCCTGAATGTGGGCGCCCACAGCACTTCCATCCTTACCTGGAGCTTGCCTCTGCGAAAACCTTTGCGGAGCTTCTGATGGAACCACGGCTCCCAGCTTGAGAATTCTCTCGGGAGCCTTACGCTTATCTCCTGATATCTATGGTTTACACTGGACATCTCCAGGCTTACTGTGCCCCATGACCTTTGGATCTGTGCCCTGCTGAAACCTGTCATGCTTACATACATAAGATCACATCCCGTCTGTTGCCTGCGTCATTATTTCTTCCAGCGGAAGAGCCATCCTTCTCTCAAAGTACTCCGAAGCATGCCTCTTCACTCTCTCAAGAAGCTCTTCGAAACCCTCTCCCGTGAGGGCGCAGACCTTTACCGTGTCCTCGCCCCTGGCTCTCAGTTCCATAGCTATAAACTCTGCTTCCGACCCTGTTTTGTCTATTTTGTTGAGGACGATTATCCTCGGCAGTCCGTCTGCTTTGAGTTCCTTCAGCGTCTCAAGGACGATCTCCATATTCCCCACTGGATCTTTGTCCGCTGAATCTATGACCAGAAGGAGCAGGTCCGCTTCTGAGACCTCTTCCAGGGTCGCCCTGAATGCCGCCACGAGCTCAGGGGGCAGCTTCCGGATAAAACCTACTGTGTCGGAGAGGAGGAAACTTCCCCCATCCCTGAAGCTTATCCTCCTGACCAAGGTGTCCAGCGTGGAGAAGAGCTGGTTCGCCGTCAGTATCCCGCTGTCCCTTGAAAGGGACCTCAGAAGGGTCGACTTTCCGCTGTTCGTATATCCGACCAGCGCTGCCGTAAAAAGCCCGTCCTTCCTGCGGCGGTCGCGTCTGTCCCTTCTTCTCTCCTTGACTTCCTCCAGGCGGGAGGTGATGCTCTTTATCCTTCTCTCGAGCTTCCTTCTGTGCCTTTCGAATTCGGTCTCCCCTGGACCCCTGGTGCCGATACCGCCGCCGGTCCTCGACATCTGATGTCCGAGTCCTTTGAGGCTGGGGATCTCGTACCTGTACTGGGCAAGTTCGACCTGGAGCTTCGCCTCGGCTGTATGGGCCCTGCTCTCGAATATCTTCATTATCACGAAGGCCCTGTCCCATACCGTCATCGACGTCAGCTTCTGAAGGTTGCTCTTCTGAGTCGGGCTCAGAAAATCATCCACAACAAGCAGCGTCGCCTCTGATTTCTGTGCGAAATCCCTGATCTCTTCCGCCTTGCCTGCGCCCACAAAACTTGCCGGATCCGGTGCGGATCTTTTCTGGGTCACCCTGGCAACTGTGGGTATATCCAGATTTTCAAGAAGCATCACCAATTCATCAAGCGAGACCTCTGTGTCGTCCGAGCTGCTGATCTCCACTCCGCAGACTATCGCCTTCTTTGGTCTTATGGAGAGGTCTATCGATGATCTTTTCTGTCTGCTCAACTCTCTTTGCCTGCCCCCAATTCCCTGGCCAGGCTGACTATCACGTCAGTTACCTCTTCGATCGTCATCTTTGTGCTGTCCAGTATCACACAGCCCAGCGCCGGACGAAGCGGCGCGATCTCCCTGTTCATGTCGTAAAGGTCCCGTTCGTTTACATACCTGAGGATCTCTTCGTAGTCGGCGGTCTCACCGCGTTCTACCCTCTCTTTGTAACGGCGTCTCGCCCTCTCTTCGGCCTCTGCCGTAAGAAATATCTTAAGGTCTGCGTCAGGAAAGACGACGGTACCCATGTCCCTGCCATCGGCGACGATACCCTCCGAGGCCTGTTCCCTCTGAAAACCTATCAGGGCGTCCCTTACCGGCCTGAGCGCAGAAAAGGAAGAGACTGCGGCATCTATGGCCGGTCTGCGTATCTCTGCGGTAACGTCCCTTCCGTTTACCGAGACCTTTCCTCCGGAGAGGGAGACCGATATGTTCTCAAGAGCGGCCGTTATTCTCTCCGTCTCGTCCGGAGTTATCCCATCCTCGATGAGCTTCAGCGTCACGGCCCTGTATATCGCGCCTGTGTCCAGATAAGGCAGTCCCATCTTGTTTGCGACTATCCTGGCAACAGTGCTCTTGCCGGCTCCCGCTGGTCCGTCTATCGTTATCACAAGCTTGCGCACTTCGTTTTTTCCCATTCAAAACTCCCCTGACGGCTGACGGTAACACAAAAACATCTCGGACCTCTGCTGCCGGGCCGAAATTCCCCTTTAGATATATCCTTTAAATTATTATTATACTATTTTTCCGTTCCTAATATAACTCCAAAGTTCTTCCCTGCCGACCGAAATGAAGCTGCCAGACTCAAGTTCCCTGAGCTCGAGCTTCCCTATCTTCCTTCTTATGAGCCTTCTGACATCGTTTCCGAGAGCGCGCACCATAAGGCGTATCTCCCGTTTGATCCCCTCTCCGAGCACGACTTCGAACCAGCATTGGAGAGGACGCCGTCCTATCCTTCTTACGGATATGGGCTTCAGGAAAAGCCCTTCCGCCTCCACTCCGCGGGTCCATTCGATAAGTTTGTCTTCGGGAAGAGGGGTCCTCAGTTCTACCTCATAGGTCTTGGCTATCCCCTTTGATGGGTGGATCAGTTCCTGCGAGAACATCCCGTCGTTCGTAAGGATGATCAGTCCTTCGCTGTCACGGTCGAGCCGTCCGACCGGAAAGAGGCGGAACCTGTCCATCTCGGTCGGCAGTATGTCGATCACCGTCTGCTCCCTGTCGTCTTCGACCGCACAGAGAACGCCCCTTGGTTTGTTGAAGATGAGGTATTTCTGCTCGACCGGGGAAACGGCCTTCCCTTCAAAGGTCACCGTGTCGGACGGCCCCACCTGCCTGCCAGGTTCTGTGACGACCTCTCCGTTGACGGAGACCTTTCCGGCCAGTATGTGTTCCTCTGCCTTGCGTCTTGCGCCTATCCCGCACATGGCGAGATATCTGTTCAGCCTTATGCTATTGTCTGATCCACTCATCGCTGTCATCTTCTTCCGACACTTTGTCCGGTCCCTCAAGGGAGTCGAAGACCCCGTCATCAGATCTGTACTCTTTGAGTTCATCCAGCGAGGGCAGAGAACTTATGCCGGCCAGGCCGAATATCTCAAGGAAGCGCTCCGTGGTCCTGAAAAGGAGGGGTGAGCCCACGCTCTTCTTTCTGCCGGCGATCCTTACGAGCCCATGCTTCAGAAGCGTGTCCACGACCCTGTCGCATCTGACCGAACGGATATCTTCTATTTCAGAACGTGTGACCGGCTGATTGTAGGCGATCACAGCGAGGGTCTCGAGCGCCGCTTTGCTGAGTCTGACCTTCTGGAGCGAGACAGAGCCGGAAAATGCCTCTATGGTCTCGGCGAGATCGGGAGCCGTGGCCATCTGCCATCCGCCGGCCGCGAAGAGTATCGTGAGCCCGTGAGACGCTTCATATATCTCCTTGATGGTCCTCACGGCGCTCTCGACCCTTGCGGTCGTCACACCGAGGTATGATGCTATCTCCTGACTCGAGACAGGCTGCGGGGAGACGAAGAGCATCGCCTCCACCTGCCTTTCGAGCAGTCCCATCTCTTTTTTTACGTTTTCGTCAGACTGCTGCAACCGTAACATCCCCCAACGTTTCCGACTGTTTGATCCTTACCATTCCCAGACGCGACATTTCAAGCAGTGCAAGAAGTGTGACGATCAGTATCTTTTTGTTCTTCTCCTCGAGGAGGTCTCTCAGGGAAAGCTCTTTTTTCCTTATGCTGCGAAGGAGTTCCTCCATCCTCTCCTCGACCAGGCGTTCTTCTGGGATGGCGTCGGGTATCTCCTCCCACAGCGATTCCTCGCTGTAGCTCCCGGCCCCCCTATTTTCGTTGTATATTTCGAGAAGCTGCCACCAAAGTGATGCCAGCCCGTAGAGGTCGCCAAGGTCATAGAAGGGGATGCTCTCTTCATCGGCTATCCTAACAAAAGACCGCTCCCTCTCCCTCTGGAGGGCGGCCAGGTGCGCCGCTGCGTTCCGATAAGGTCTGAACGCCTCAAGCATCCTCCTGAGCTCTTCTTCATCCGCAAAGGGCTCATCTTCGGGGTATTCTTCCTCTTCGCCCGCATCACGCTGTGCGGGAAAGAGAGAATGGACTTTCCTCAGAAGGAGCCTGCTGGCAAAAGAGAAGAATTCCGCCATCTCGTTCAGCGTCGTGCGTTTGCTGTTTATTAGAAAAGCGACATACTGCGAGACCAGCTCGGTGAGGTTCAGCTGAGCGGGATCCATCTCCCTGCTCTCGACAAGATGGCACAAAAGGTCGAGCGGACCGGAAAAAGCTCCGAGCTGAACCTCGAAACCCCTCCGGTCCTCATTCTGCGTTTTGGGCAATGCTTCGTGCTGTTCTGTCAAATTCCCCTCATCAGTGAAGAAGTCCCATCACCCTGTACACGTCATCCATCGTTTTTTCTGCCACCGCGCGTGCCCGTGCCGCGCCGGACTCAAGTATCTGCTTCAGGTCGTCCTCGCGTCCTTCGTAGTACGCTCTGCGTTCCTGTATGGGGCCCATCATCTTTTCAAGGTGGACCATCAGCTTCTTCTTGCAGTCGACGCAGCCTATCCCGGCTGTCATGCATCCTTCGTGTATCTCGGACATCTCCTGGGCATCTTTGTTGAAGAACTTATGTAAGTCCCATACCGGGCACTTCTCAGGCGTGCCGGGATCGGTCCTTCTCTCCCGGGCAGGGTCTGTGGTCATCGTCCTGAGCTTGTCCCAGACAGTCTTCATATCGTCTGCTATATCAAGGGCGTTTCCGTATGACTTGCTCATTTTGCGTCCGTCCGTGCCTGGCATCTTTGCGGTCGGGGTGAGCAGGGTCTCCGGTTCGGGGAAGATATCGCCGTAGAAGTGGTTGAACCTGCGTGCGACCTCCCTTGTAAGTTCAAGATGCGGGCCCTGGTCCTCTCCGACGGGCACGGCCCATGACTTATAGAGCAGGATGTCGCCGGCCATAAGGACAGGATAGCCCAGGAACGCATAGGTCGAAAGATCCTTGTTCTGAAGGTTGAGTATCTGTTCCTTGTAGGTCGGGCAGCGTTCGAGCCATCCCAGAGGGGTTATCATCGAGAGGGCAAGGTGCAGTTCCGCATGCTGCGTGACATGCGACTGGATGAATATCGAAGACTTTTCAGGGTCGACTCCGACCGCAAGCCAGTCCAGCAGTATCTCCCTGCAGTTCGCCTTTAGTTTGCCGGAGTCTGCATAATCCGACATCATCGCATGCCAGTCGACTATCCCCCAGAAGCAGTTGTAGTCGTTCTGCAGCTTCACCCAGTTGATAAGTGCGCCTGCCATATGGCCGTAGTGAAGCTTGCCCGTAGGCCTCATCCCGCTGAATATCCTTTTTTTCTCGTCCATTTATTTCACTTTCCCTTCTGAAATCACACCGATCCTCACAGGGGCGGTGATATTACGGCATTATCAGATCGTCAGGCTCTCCCTTTCGGTCCCGTCGATCGATTCGACAGTAAGTCCCGTCTCTTTTTCAATGATCGACCGGAGCTTTGGCAGGCTGGCCCTCTCCATCTCACCGTGGTCGACTTCGACAAGCCCCAGTCCGCAGTTCAGGGCATCCTGCCTTTCGTGGTATGAAATGTCGGCCGTGACGAAGAGGGAAGCGCCTTTATCTGCGGCCATAGGCCACATATCTCCGCATGAACCGCCTCCGAGCGCTATCCTTTTTATCATCGCAGGACCTGTGACATAGGCCCTGCAGTATGAGAGCGACCATCGCTCCTTTATCAGTCTCATCACCGTCTCAAGCGGCATGGGCATCATCAGTTCCCCCACCGCGCCCATTCCCCATGAGGATACGTCTGAGGGGGCTGTGAGAGGTACTGCGTCATCAAGACCCAGCAGTTCCGCAAGCGTGAAGTTGACGCCCTCGGGCGACGAATCCCAGTTGGTATGGGCCGCATACAGGGAGAGACCGTTTTTGATCGCATTGATCACCGCTTTGGATGCGGGCCTGTCAGTTATGATATTCCGAATAGGTCTGAAAATAATGGGGTGGTGAGATACCAGAAGGTCACATCCTCTCTCCGAGGCCTTGCCGACAGTATCTTCGGTCACGTCCAGCGCGATGCCTATCTTTGATATTTCGGAGTCTGGATCTCCCACCTGAAGTCCCGGATTGTCCCAATCCTCCGCCCAGCTCAGCGGCATCCTCTTTTCAATAAGACATATTACATCGCGCAGTTTCATGACGTCCCTCCCATCCAACACAGCTTTCCTATTCTAATATACGCGGCCTGACCAGTCAAAGAAGAGAGATCCGTTATTTGTAGTCTCCGCGTTCCACGACCATCTCATATCCGATGCTCTCTATCTTCGCCTTGACGGTGGCAAGGCTCTCCGATGCGTCGTCCGCCGTGCCTATCTTGTTGTCGTAGAGCAGATAATTCTTTCTTGCGTCAAGCGGAGAGAGGTTGGGCATCACAACATTTGCGCCAGCAAGTATGCCCTGCTCCCTTCCGTCCGATCTCACTGTCCCGAGCGCAGTCGTCGCGGGCAGAAGGACTCTCGGGTGCATAAGCCTAACCAGGCTCACCATAAAAAGAGAGTCCTCTGCGCTTCCTGCTTGATAGTCCCTGAACGGAGTTTCGCTGTGCGGGATGAAGGGACCGATCCCGACCATGTGGGGACCGAACTCTTTCATGAAGAGAAGGTCCTCGGCAAGGTGTTCCCTGGTCTGGAACGGAGAGCCAACCATCAGGCCGCACCCCGTCTGAAAACCTATCTCTTTGAGGTCATAGAGGCACCTCTTCCTGTTCGCGAGCGTAAGAAAAGATGGGTGAAGCTTGCAGTAGTGTGTTTCATTCGCAGTCTCATGCCTGAGAAGATATCTGTCCGCCCCGGCGACGAACAGCCTCTGGTACGATGCCCTCTCCTTTTCGCCTAGGGAGAGGGTGATCGCGCAGTCGCTGTATTTTTCCTTGATCCTGCTTATTATCTCCACAAGAAGGTCGTCTGTGAAAAAGCTGTCTTCGCCGCCCTGAAGGACGAAGGTCCTGAACCCCGCACCGTATCCCCAGTCGCAGCAGTAATAGATCTCGTCCAGGGAGAGCCTGTATCTGACGGCTTTCGTGTTGCTCCTTCTTATCCCGCAGTAATAGCAGTCGTTCCTGCAGTAGTTCGATATCTCTATGAGACCTCTTGTATATATCTTCCTGCCGAACACAGATAGGGATATCTTCCTTGCCCTTTCGGCAGCGTAGATCCTGTCTGCCTCGCTGTAAGAGGAGAGCAGTTCAATGAGCTCTCCCTTTGGCAGAGTTCCGTCTTTGGCAAGACAGTCTATCCTTGTCATGTTGTCCATTATGCTTACCTTCCCTTCAGGCAAAAAGCAAAGATCACAGCAGATCGTATTACGAAGGATGTCCGCTTACAAGAAATAAATACTGCTTTTTTGTTCAATGATGACTGTCGCGAATGTGGACTGTCCCTTCAGGCAATAGTGCGATATACATGCCGAAGGGGGTGCCGTAGGGCATCGATCCGGCAATATACAATGTCCGGCCGTATCCCTTTCAGATCAGGGATGCCGGCCGGACTTTCGATTTCTGACAGATATTCCGTTAAGTTTTTATTACATGCCCATATAGGCCTTGCGTACCTCTTCGGAACAGAGCAGCTCGCGGGCCGTACCGGAGTGGACTATAGTACCGGTCTGGATGACATATCCCCTGCTTGCGATCTCAAGGGCTTCCTGGACCATCTGTTCAACAAGGAGGATCGTTACTCCCCTCTTGTTGATCTCAACGACAGTCTCAAAAACTTTTTCGACCAGGCTCGGCTGCAGCCCCAGAGAGAGTTCGTCAAGAAGCAGAAGCTTCGGTCTCGACATAAGTCCCCTTGCGATGGCACACATCTGCTGTTCACCGCCGCTCATCGTCTCGGCGGTCTGGTCTCTGCGGTCCTTGAGTATCGGGAAAAGGTCGTACATCTCCTCGAGCCGTTCGTCGATCTCTTTTCTGTCCTTTGTCGTGAATGCCCCCAGTTCGAGGTTTTCACGAACAGTCAGTTTGGCAAAGAGACGACGCCCTTCGGGGACGTAGCTCAGCCCCTTCCTGATCGCTTTTGAGGCCGAAGTCCTCGAGATGTCCTCCCCCATAAAGCTTATCGTTCCGCTGGTCGGATGCATAAGCCCCGCGATCGTCCTCATGGTAGTGCTTTTGCCGGCCCCGTTCGCTCCGATTATTGCGACAAGTTCGCCCTCGTTTACCTCAAGCGAAATGCCATGGATGACCGCGACCGCGTCATAGGCACAGTGTATGTTTTTTACTTCGAGCATGGCTGACATCACTGTTCCACCTCACAGACCCTGAGTCTTTGCGCAAATTTCTCGCCGAAGTATGCCTTGATGACCGTCGGGTCGTTGATGACCGCCTGCGGGCTGTCTTCAGCTATTTTTTTGCCGCTGGCAAGGACGACTATCTTGTCGGCTATCGGCATGATAGCCTCCATGATATGCTCGACCATAAGTATGGTCACGCCCTCTTCCTTAAGCCTTACGATGACATCCACCATCTCTTTTACCTCTGTCGACGTAAGACCGGCAACAGACTCGTCAAGGAGAAGGAGTTTCGGCCCTGTTGCAAGTGACCTTGCAACTTCGAGCCTCTTCTTGTTGCCTATGGTAAGACCGCCGGCAAGCTTGTTCCTGAGGTCTCCGAGGAAGCAAAGGTCCACGCAGTGCTCAGCCACTTCGTTTGCCTTTACCGTGTCGCTGTACCGCATATAGGCTCCGACCAGGATATTTTCATATACGGTCATCTCCTTGAGCGGCCTTACGACCTGGAAAGTCCTCGCAAGACCGAGGCGGGCCATCTTCCACGACGGGTATCCCGTCACGTCGAGCCCGTCGAATATGACCTTTCCCGAGGCCGGTTTGTAGAGACCGGCTACACAGTTGAAAAGGGTCGTCTTGCCGGCTCCGTTGGGGCCTATGAGGCCAACTATCGTTCCTTTTTCAACATCAAAGGAGACATCGCTGTTGGCAACCAGTGACCCGAATTTCATCGTCAGATCTCTGACTTCGAGCAGTGCCATTACGCGTCACCTTCTTCCCTTACGATTTTTTTTCTTGTGAAGTACCTGATAAGGCCCATGATCCCCTGCGGCTGTTTTATCATTACGACGATTATGATCAGACCGAATATCATCAGATCAACGCCTGCTCCGAGGTTTGAAAGGTACGCGCGCGTGTATTCCTGAAGAGGTATCAGGACCAGCGCTCCGAGGAACGGTCCCCAGAATGTCCCGATACCTCCGAGTATCGTGATCAGGACAAATTTCATGGACATGTCGAGGGACATGACCATCGGAGGGTCAACGCGGTAGTTGTACTGGGCAAAGAACGATCCGCAAAGCGCCGCCAAAGAGGCCGAAAGGGCCATGGCCGATAGTTTGACGATCGTGCTGTTGACTCCGAGGGACTCTGCGGTCTCCTGTCCTTCGCGTACGGCTCTCAGGTAGTATCCCATCCTGTGCCTCTCTATCCATCTGACGACGCTGAAGACAAGGGCGAATATCACGAGCGCCCCGAGATAATATCCGTTCTTGGTGTCGGACCACGAGAAATTTTTCCATCCGTCGGGAAGGATCGGATAATCAAGCCCCAATGCTCCTCCCACAGCATCCCATATCATAAAGAGACGGTTGAATATCTCTACGATCGCGAACGTCGCTATCGCGAAATAGTGACCTTTGAGCTTAAAGCAGGGATAGCTGATCACTATTGAAACGACAGCCGCAACTAGCATCCCGAGCGGCACGCCGTACCAGGGAAGGCTTTCGAAAGTGACCACCGCAAGCGATGCCGCATAAGCACCGATACCGAAGAAGACAGAGTGTCCGAACGAAGTCTGTCCGCAGTATCCGCTGATGATGTTCCAGGACTGTGCCATGGCCGCATAGAGCAGTATCATGGTCGCAACGTGTCCGAAGAACGATCCGCCTATGACACCGGGGATGAACGGCAGCACGACGGCGACAGCAAGGAATCCGTACCAGAGTTTGTCTGACTTGTCTTTAATAAGCATTGCCGTCACCACCCAAACAGACCCTTTGGTCTTATCAGAATAACAACAAGATATATTGCAAATACTGCTACGTACTTAACGACCGCGGCAACATAGAATCCCGCGAAGGACTCGACGAGTCCTATCAGCAACGCGGCAAAGAGAGCTCCGGGGATACTCCCGAAACCTCCGAGCGCAACGACCACAAATGCGATAAGGCTGAAGAGCCCGCCGACTTCGGGGTGCACTGCCAGATATGTAGTCATAAGTCCGCCCGCTACGCCGACGCAGGCACCGCCGATCCCAAAGACGAGCAGATAGATATTTTCGGTATCGATCCCCATCAGTTCGGCTGCTTCCTTGTCCATGGCCGTAGCCTGGATGGCCCAGCCTACCCTTGTCTTTTTGATGAGCCAGTAGACGCCGAGCAGGACCACCAATGAGAAGATTGCTGTCACAAGCTGAGGCAGCGATATGATCGCGCCTGCCACCTCAAATGTCTTGCCTTCCATTATCGTTCCGGACAGCAAACGGAAGTTGGGGGTAAAACGGTTCATGCAGAAGTTCTTCAGGAGCATCGAAAGGCCGAATGTCGCAAGCAACGGTGCCATTGCGGCTTTCCCGAGACTGTTCTTTATTATTATTTTGTATGTCAGTGCTCCCATGAAGAATAGGAATATCCCGCTGGCTATCCATGAGAACAGCGGATCGATCCCAAGTATCGCACCTATCCAGTAGCAAAGGTACATAGCGACCATCAGGAATTCTCCGTGTGCGAAGTTGATGACGTCCATAACTCCCCACATCATGCTCAAGCCCGCCGCGACAAGCGCGTAAAGGAGCCCGCTGAGTATCCCGTCGATCAAGACCTGTAAAAAGTTACTCACTGTAAAAACCTCCCTAAAAGAGGCGGGGCAATCTCTCGCCCCGCCTCATAACGCCTAAGCTTTAAGATAGACTAGCGTTTGTCCCACGGGGTCATGGGGTAGACAGGCTCCGCCTTCTTGTACTTGAGCGGGAAGACTGTTCTGTAGTCCTGGTCCTTCAGCTGTGTGATGACGCTGAGTGCGTAGATGTTCTGTCCGCCGGGCTCAAACTTGACTTTTCCGCTGAGCGACATTACAGAAGGGAACTCCTCGGTCCTGAGGATCTGTACGACCTTTTCGGTGTCGAGGGATCCGGCCTTCTCTATCGCCTGTGCGAGCACGAAGAGCATTACGCCTTCCTGGATGGAGTCGCTGTCAAACGGCTGGTTGCTTCTCGGTGTGTAGTACTTCTTCTCGATCTTTATCGCTTCGGGCATGAATTCCTTCGCAAGTGCGGGTGAGTATCCCATTCCGCCCATGAAGTAGTCGCCGTCGCCGCCAAGTTCCTTCTGGACTGCGGGGTTCTGGTAGCCGGTGCAGTAGTTGAGAGCTATCTTCGGCAGCCAGTTTACCTGCTTCATCGTACGGACCCACAGTGAGTAGTCGCCGCCGAGCGCTGCTCCGAAGACTGCGTCGGGGTTGGCTGCCTTAAGGGTCTGGACTTCGCTGTTGAGGTTGGTTGCGCCGTTGTTGAAGGGAACGTCGGCTACGACTTTAAGACCGACCTTCTTTGCAGCCTTGTGGGCCTCTTCTGCAGCGTGCTTTCCGAATTCGGTGTTCTCGTAGATGACGCCAAGGGTCTTTATCCCTGCGTTCTTCTCTTTGTTGAGGTATTCGATGTACTCAACAAATTCCTTTGATTCGATCGCGTCTGTCGGAGCGTGACGGAAGAAGTACTTGTAGTCGCGCTCTGTGAGAGCCGCTGAGCT
>DBRW01000049.1 GCA_002306075.1 Synergistaceae bacterium UBA1358 | reverse complement strand
TTTAGTCGTCGTAGTTTTTCCCGTCGTTGGCACCTTTCCCGGGCGCGTTTTTCGCAGTGAAATCGGCCCTGCTGCCCAGGACTTTTCTGTCAGGTGAAGCGTTATGGTCCGGGCGGCGTGACATGATCTCTGCCACTGCATCCGCGCTTCCCTCTGCGCCAAATGCAACTATGAACTTCTCCGCCCAGTACTGCATTTCATCGACGATCCTGTCGATTATCGGCTGCGGCTCTGCAAGTATCCTGTCGCAGAAGGGGAGGTTGAGTTTTTTGTAGTCTCCGCTCTTCCTGCTCATGCCCTTGCTGTCGCCTGCCGCCACTATTTCGTTCCAGAGTTCTGCAGATATGCCTCTGTCGGGCTCCTTCGTGTAGGTGCCGCCCTCGGTTATGGCATTTCCCGTCTCGGGGTCCATCCTGATCCCGAAGTAGATGTTCTGGAAGAGGGTGGCGACATTGCCCTTTCTGATGCCATACTTTCTGAAAGTCGAGACCTTGCCGAGAGGCGTTCCTGAGATACCGTGCTGCGCGATCGCCACTCCATAGGGCGCGATGGCGTCGGCTATCTCCTTCGTCCTGATCAGGTCTATCCCTTCCATCTGGCCTACGGTCGGATCGTATGTACCGTGGAGGCTTCCGTTGGATATCGCAAGATAGTCCGGGAATATGCCCCAGGCGTTAAGTCCTCCGATAAAATACTTAGCCTCCTCCACCGTTGAAAGTTCACCTGGGCCTTTGATTTCGCCGACTTCTACCTCAAGTCCCAGCTCTGACGGGAGCCATCCGGCGATCGACCTGGTGGCCACGAAATTGTCGTAGTCGTCAAGGTGAGATGCGTCTATCGCAACTGAGGTAAAGCCGTTGACAAGGATCTTCGAAAGATGTGCGACTCCCTTGAGAACATCTTCATGTCCCTTGATAGCGTAGTGGTCGACATGAAGGCCGAACACGGCTCCGTGTCCCATCTCTGACGAGTACTTGAGAGCGTATTCCGGGATATTGTCATAATTCGACCCGCAGTAAGTGGACTCGGACTTGGCAAGTTCGATCAATACAGCTGCATTTTTCTTCTTTGCGGCCTGCAGCACGGCCTTGATGACAAGTGGATGCCTGGCGTTCGCAGCCAGCACTATAGAATCGACTTCCTTAGCTGCCGCAACAATATCTCTTCCACTCACAAGACCAATGGCCTCACTGCCAAAGCGAGCCTGGACATTAAGGGGCCTTTTCTTCAACAGTTCCTGATACGACTTGCTATTTACATCCATAGGAATCTCCTCCCGGCGGAATATTTATATTTTGGTCCTTACCTAATTGTATCCCAACAAAAAATTAATGCAAGTTGATACAAAGTGCAAAAAGTACCTTCAATACATCCGGGATGTCTGCACATTACTTTCATTTTTTAATAATTTTATGTCTTTCTCTTATTGCCGCGACAGAAACAGAGGAAAAACAGACTAGAACTTGTATTCTTCGCCCGGAGCCAGTATCTTCACCTCGGTAAACATCTCTCCTACCAGTTCGGCGAATTTTACCGGATCTGCCTCTATCCTTGGGAAAGTATTGTAGTGCATCGGTATAGCCACCCTGGGCTTTATCATCTTTACAGCCCTTGCCGCATCTTCGACGTCCATAGTGTAATAACCGCCTATCGGCAGAAGCGCAACGTCGATATTCTCATCCTCAAGCAGCGACATCTCCACTGTCAGTCCCGTATCGCCCGAATGATAAATTTTCCTGCCCTCCACTTCTATGACAAAGCCGCAGGCAACTCCTCCGTACCTGACTTCTTTGCCCTCCACTATGGGACATCCGTGCCATGCCGGAGTCAGTTTTACCCTTCCGAACGGGAAGGATGCCCTGCCTCCGATATGCATCCCCTCGGTCTTTATCCCCTTCGAAGAGAGGTAGCCAGCCATTTCGTTGCAGGTATATACGACAGCGTCATTCTTTTTCGCTATCTCAACGGTGCTGCCCATATGGTCGCCGTGGCCGTGGGTGAGGAATATCGCGTTGATTCCGCTGAACTCATCGGGGCCTGCGGCCGCTGAAGGGTTGCCTTCCAGGAAGGGGTCTATCAGACCCTTCAGACCCTCTCCTTCAATGTAAAAGGAACTGTGTCCCAAAAAACGGAGCATTGCCATATGTCATCCCTCCAATAATATTTGATCTTCTAAAATTATACCCGAACCACCGCGTCTGTTATCCCCGAATAGACTTTGAATCATTATTTATCTCTTCTATTATTGATGAGCGGCGATCAGATCACCTATGCTCCTTCAATTCTTCCGGTCCTTAGTCTGAGATCATGCAAAAAAGTGAGACCAGGATCTATGAGGATGACAAGCGCCCGCCTCCGGCGACAAAAAAAGGCCCCCGTTACTGTGCGTACGGGAGCCTGATGATCTGATAAACTATCTTACCGCTTAGATCAGCGGTTCTACGGTCTTTATGGAAAGCTCGTCAAGCTGTTTTTTCTCCACAAAGCTTGGAGCATCTGTCATCGGACACTGCGCTTTCTGGTTCTTCGGGAAAGCCATCACATCTCTTATCGACTTGCACCCGCATATAAGCATCACAAGCCTGTCAAGGCCAAGGGCGATGCCTCCGTGGGGAGGAGTTCCGAAGCTCAGACCTTCGAGAAGGAATCCAAAACGCTCCTTTGCCGCTTCAGGTGTGAAATTGAGGGCCTGGAACGCCTTCTGCTGCATCTCGGGGTCATGTATCCTGATCGAGCCTCCGCCTATCTCGTTACCGTTGAGGACTACGTCATACGCGCGTGACCTTACCCTGCCCGGCTCAGTGAGAAGGTATTCAAGGTCTTCGTTCATGGGCGCGGTGAAAGGATGGTGGACCGCCGTATATCTTTCGGTCTCTTCATCCCATTCAAAAAGCGGGAATTCAGTGACCCACAGGAATCTGAAAGACTCTTCGACCATTCCACGCTCCCTGCCAAGTTCAAGACGGATCTGGCCAAGTATCTCACATGCTTTGCGCCAGCTTTCGTCTGCCATGACAAAGAGTGCGTCACCGTCTTCGATCCCCGTAAGCGACCTGAGCATAGAGATCCTGTCTTCATCAAGGAACTTGACAAGGGGGCCTTTCAGTTCGCCTTCTTTGACCAGGAAGTTGGCCATTCCCTTTGCGCCGAGCGCTTTAGCCCTGTTTTCAAGATCGGACAGTTCTTTGCGAGACAGAGAAGCCCCTCCGGGAAGTCTCAGGCCCTTTATCGTGCCGCCTTTTACTGCCAGCCCCGCAAAAGGATTTTCTCCTCCGGCGAAGACAGGTGCGATATCCGTCATCTGCATAGGGATCCTCAGATCGGGCTTGTCACTGCCGTAGAGGTCCATAGCCTCTTTCCATGTCAGCCTTACAAAGGGCGTCTCCACCTTATGTCCGAGTATCTCATAGAAGAGGCCCGCAAGATATTTCTCGGTTATACCCATGATGTCCTCTTCGGTTATGAAGCTCATCTCAACGTCTATCTGCGTGAACTCGGGCTGTCTGTCGGCCCTCAGGTCTTCATCCCTGAAGCACTTCACTATCTGCATGTACCTGTCGCAGCCGCTTACCATGAGCAGCTGTTTGAAAAGCTGCGGAGACTGCGGAAGGGCGTAGAATTTCCCCGGGTTGACGCGGCTGGGTACCAAATAGTCCCTCGCTCCTTCAGGGGTCGATTTCGTAAGCATGGGGGTCTCTATCTCCATGAACCCGTTGTCTCCGAAGTAGTTTCTGGTGTATCTTGTGACCCTGTGCCTGGTCATCAGGTTTTTCTGCATGGTCTCCCGTCTCAGGTCAAGGTAACGGTATTTGAGTCTGAGATCTTCGTTGACCGAGTCTGCGTTGTCGATTTCGAACGGTATCAGCTTTGAAGGAGACAATACTATGAAATCATCCACGAGAAGTTCGACCGAGCCTGTGGCAAGTTCGGGGTTTTCTGTGCCCTCGGGACGTTTCCGGATCGTGCCCTTGACGGCAAGCACATATTCGCTTCTCAGCGAAGATGCCCTTTTGTGGGCCTCCGCGTTGAGTTCCGGGTTAAAGACGACCTGAGTGACTCCGGTCTTGTCCCAAAGTTCTATAAAAATTATACCGCCAAGGTCGCGGCGGCAGCGCAGCCATCCGTTAAGGACAGCCTCCCTGCCTGAATCTTCCAGTCTGGCCTGTCCGCAGAACATGGTCCTCTGCCAGGATGAATCATAATATCTTTCCATAAGTTTTCCCTCTTTCAAAAATGGTCTGAAAAATATCGTGGTCCAAATAATTTCAGAAGCGAAGACCCCTTCCAAATAAAAGGGGGCCCGTCTCTTTTCTTGTTTTATCTGAGTTTATCGATCAAAGCTTCGATGGTGAGCTCTTCCTGAGTTCCCTCTTTGAGGTCTTTCAGTGTGACAAGTTTTTTGTCGAGCTCCTCGCGTCCTATGATGCAGGCATACTCTGCAGTGTTGCCGGCGGCCTTCATCTGACTCTTCATGCTTCGTCCCATGTAGTCCATGTCAGCGGAGATCCTGTTCTGCCTCAGCGTCCGGACAAGATCCATGACATCTATTTTTGTCTCGGGCTCAGCAGCCACTACGAAGACTTTGTTGGAGGGTTCCTTTCCGAACGAGCATCCCTGAGCCTCCATCGTGAGGACGACTCTCTCTATCCCCGATGCGAACCCCACTCCCGGGACATGCGGTCCGCCGATCGCCTCTGAGAGGTTGTCATATCTTCCCCCGCCGCAGACAGCGTTCTGTGAGCCAAGGTCGCCCGAAAGTATCTCATATGCCGTCTTAGTATAGTAATCAAGCCCTCTCACAAGCCTGTTGTCTATTTTCACAACAGCACCGATCCGGTCAAGGCCATTTTTCAGCTGTTCGAAATGTTCTTTGCATTCATCACAAAGATATTCCATCACAGCCGGCGCATTCTCCGTTATCTCTTTGCATTTGGGACTTTTGCAGTCCAGGATCCTGAGAGGGTTCCTGTCATAGCGTCCCTTGCATGTGTCGCAGAGCTCGTCGAACCTGCCCTTAAGGAACTCCTGGAGCGCTTTCCTGTAAACAGGGCGGCACTTCGGACAGCCGACCGAGTTGAGTACCACCTGAAGGTTGGAAAGACCGAGACGTCGATAGAGTTCCATCGAGAAGTCTATCACTTCAAGGTCGACATAGGCATCCTGCGCTCCCAGAGCTTCGATATCAAGCTGCACGAACTGCCTGTAGCGCCCCTTCTGCGGCCTTTCGTAACGGAACATCGGGCCAATCGACCATAGCTTTGCAGGCTGAGTTCCCTTGTTCATTTCATTTTCAAGGTATGAACGCACCATCGACGCTGTGAGTTCCGGCCTGAGCGTTATACTCCTCCCGCCCTTGTCCTCGAAGGTGTACATCTCTTTTTCAACGACATCAGTCGTCTCCCCTACACCTCTGCAGAAGAGTTCTGTATGTTCAAATATGGGAAGATGGACTTCCTTGTAACCGTAATCATCCGCCACATCGCGGCAGATTCCTGTCACATATGCCCATTTCCACGATTCGTCGCCGAGTATATCTCTTGTTCCGCGCGGTGCCCTGATAATGTCCACAACAGCCGCCTCCCGATATATTTTTTGTTTTTCAAAAACTATTCAAATCGTTATGATACTTCATTATACGCAAACCTTACAAGTAGCAATTTCCTCAATGTTTGTTATAATTTACTTTGCATCTTTTGCCTGGGAGTGTTTTTATGAAAAAAGCCCTCATAATTATCACGATGTTTTCATTGCTCATGATCTATGCGGGCGAGAGCTTTGCCACCTCCAAATGGCAGCCCCGGGAAGGGGAAAAATGGATCAAAATAAACAAAGAACAGCTTAGGCTGACTCTTTATAAGGGACAGGACCCGCTCAAGACATGGCAGATCGCCATCGGCAAAGGCAGGGGTACAGAGAAAAAATCCCGTTTCGACCTTATTACGCCTACGGGGACATTCACAATATACAGGGTGGTCCAGGATGCCACGAAGCTTGTCTACGACCCCGCCTGGTTCAATGAACCGGGAGAACCCGAAGCAGGCGTCTACGGATCAAAGCTGATATCTTTCTACAACAACTGGCAGATCGCGATACACGGCACTAATAACCCCTCTTCGATAGGCAAGTGGACGACGCACGGGTGCATAAGGCTGAGAAACGGCGACATCGAAGATCTGGTAAAAGATGTAACACCAAAAATGAAGCTGGTCATAGTCGAAAGGGACGAAAACAGAAAATTTTATAAGGAAACGATATAGCAGCGCCCGGGCCTGACCCGGGCAATACATATAAAAGGAGATGAGTACGTCTGTGAGCCGCGCATTTGTAAAAGAGGATGACGGCGAGAGGGGAAATCTCGTCTCTGACATCCTTCACAGAGAGGCAAAGATCGAATGGCTGAAGATCCAGGAGAAAAAGCTGGACAAACTGCTTAACGACCCGCAGTCAAAAAAGATTAAGCCCGAAACGTTAGAGAGATGGATAAAAGAAACCAGGGAAGATATTGAAAAAACGCGGAAAGAGCTCGGCTACGATGATCAATGAAGTTTGGGGAAAATCCTCCGTCGGGCTGTGAAAAAGTCCCGTAAAAATTTTTTGATCCATATCATTGCGTTTGTGGTCAAAAACTATTAAACTGTGCACATGTTTCCAAATGTCATTACACGGAAGGGATGTGAGACGAAAATTGAAAATAATCACTGGTGTCTGGTGTGTCAGACACATGAACGCTTTCAGCAGACTTCTTTTCAAGACCTGTGCAAATAATCTGCCCGCAATCAGCAGAGCGGCTGCGATCCCGACTGCTTCTCCAATTTATGGCAAACAACTTCGAATATGACCCCTGTAAAGAAAGTTCCAACGCTATTCTTTATTAGGGGGTATGAATCGTGAATATAAACAACAAACCACTCATTGTAGTAGAAAACCTCTGCAAGGGCTTTGAAGACGGTGAGGTGCTGAAGAATGTCAGCTTCACAATCCGCGAGGGCGACCTGGCATCGATCATCGGCCCGTCGGGATGCGGCAAGTCGACGTTCCTGCGCTGCCTGAACTGTCTTGAGCTGCTTGACTCAGGTTCCATATCGATCGCGGGCGTGACGATCTCGCGCAGACCGGGACAGGTCCCCGATGAAAAAATGTTGGACATAGCCCACGAGATCCGAAGCGAAGTCGGCATGGTATTCCAGAGTTACAACCTGTTTCCGCATAAGACGATCATTGAAAATTTAATGCTCGCTCCGATGGTCGTTAAAAAACAACCCAAGGAAGAAGCCTATGAACTGGCGATCAACCTCCTTGACAAGGTCGGACTGAAGGGTTTCGCTTCGAAATATCCGTCCACGCTCTCCGGAGGCCAGAGCCAGAGGGCCGCTATTGCGAGGGCGCTTGCAATGAACCCGAGGGTGATGCTCTATGATGAACCCACATCCGCACTGGACCCAGAGCTTGTAGGAGAAGTCCTTCAGGTCATGAAAGACCTCGACTCCGAGGGCATGACTCAGATCATTGTCACGCATGAAATGAAGTTCGCACGGGACGCCTCCGACTACATAATATTCATGGACAACGGCGAGATAGTTGAGTACGACGACGGGGACATTCTTTTCACCTCCCCCAAGAGCGAGCGGACAAAGGCTTTCCTGCGCCACTTCGTAAACACGGGGGTAGCATGACATGAAAAAACTGATACTTCTGCTTGCGCTCATTATGCTCGTAACTACCTCATCCTCTCCCGTACTTGCAGAGGATAAGAAGGAGCTGGTATGGGGAGGGGATTCCGAAGGCGGCTTTCCCTATATGTTCCCAAACCCCAAAAACACCGATGAACTGATCGGTTTTGAGGTGGACATCGTCGAAGCTCTAGCTGAACAGATGGGGAGAAAACCCGTCTATGTCAACAACGCCTGGGAAAATCTGATCCCGGGACTCAACAGGAAGCTTTACGACATATCGATAAACGGACTGGAAGTGACGCCAGAGCACAAAGAGGTCGTCAACTTCTCGATCCCCTATTACAAAACATACCTTCAGCTTGCGGTGCGCAAGGGAGACAACTCTATCAAGACCCTTGAGGACTGCAAAGGCAAGAAGGTAGGTACTCTCAAGGAGAGCTTCGCACAGGAGCTGCTCGAGGAGATCGGAGACATCGACATAAGGACATACAACGTCGAGGCCAACACGTACGAAGATCTCGCCAACGGCAGGCTGGACGCTGCGTTCTTCGACCATCCGATAGCTCTCTACTCCGCCGGCTTCAACCCTGAGATCAAATTTGTGGGGCCTGAGGTAGGAGAGCTTGAGTACGCGATCGCCGTGCGCAAGGAAGACAAGGAACTGCTGACGGAAGTCAACAAAGCCCTTGTTGCCCTCCGCGATTCCGGCAAGCTTCGCGAGATATACGACAGATGGAACCTCTGGACGCCAAAGATGGCCGCAGAGTTCAACGATTACAGCCCATCCAAGGTAGAGCCGTCGCGTTACAACGAATGGGCTGAGGCACACAGGCCGCAGCTGACCTTTGCCAAACGGCTGGAAAGATATGCGGATGCGCTGCCCGCTTTCGGACGCGCCGCGGTCGTCACGATGCAGGTCTCTATAACGGCAATGATACTTGCGATAGCTCTCGGGCTCACTCTGGCGATCACAAGGGTATTTGCTCCCAAGTGGATAGCCTCTTTGGCCACCCTTTACATTGAGATCGTCAGGGGGACGCCGGTCCTGATCCAGCTGTTCTTTATCTTCTACGGGCTTCCGAGCATAGGGGTGAAGTTCTCACCGTTCTGGGCCGGAGCCATAGGACTGGGACTGAACTACGCCGCATATGAAGCAGAGATCTACCGTTCCGGGCTCTTTGCCATACCGAGGACACAGTGGGAATCGGCCCTTGCCCTGGGCATGACCAGATGGCAGGCCATGAGGGAAGTTATCCTTCCGCAGGCGGTAAGAGTCGTAATACCGCCGATCACAAACGATTTCATCTCTCTGCTCAAGGATTCCTCACTGGTCTCGATAATAACGATGGTCGACCTGACAAAGGCGTACGGACAGATATCGGCCACTTATTATGACTATTTCGGTCCCGGCATAATCGTAGCCGTTATCTATCTCCTGCTGGGGCTTCCGTTCGTACGCTTCGCCCGCTACACGGAGAGAAGGCTGGCTGAGGTCGAAAAGGATGGAAAATACGGTCACAGGGAAAATATCTACCGTTCATCGACACGCTATATATAACGATGCTGCAGTATGAAGACGGGCCGGCATACATCGCCGGCCCGTCTTTTTTTTTGTCATCTTATGCTTACAGACCGCCCCAGAGAACTGACCTTATCCTCCCATAAAGCAGCTTTTCAGCCTCTCTGCAAGCCTGGTGTACCTTTTGCGCGTTTTGTCGTTATTTACCGCGATCGCGACAGCTTTTTTCGTACCTATTATAACCACCAGTTTCTTGCCCCTTGTGATGGCCGTGTAAAGCAGGTTCCTCTGGAGCATCATGTAGTGCTGGGTCATTATGGGGATCACAACTGCCGGGTATTCGGAACCCTGTGACTTATGGATGGATACGGCATATGCATGGATAAGTTCGTCCAGTTCCGAGAAGTCATACGATACACGGCCGCTGTCCATCTCGACGATGACTCGGCTCTCTTCCCCGTCCACCATGACGACCGTGCCTATGTCTCCGTTGTACACGTCCTTCTCGTAGTTGTTGCGGATCTGCATCACCTTGTCGCCTTCCTGGAGGGTCCTGCCCATCCTCAATACCTTTGACCCGTGACAGGTATTGAGCGTCTCTCTAAGCTCTGAATTCAGCCTTGCGGTCCCGAGGGATCCCCTGTGCATGGGGGTGAGGACCTGTATGTCCTTAACCGGATCGAGACCGAATTTCTGAGGCATCCTCACGGTGACCAGCGTTTTTATTATTTCCAGCGCCCTGTCAGGGTCGCCTTCCTCGATGAAATAGAAATCGCTCACGGAGGATGGCTCTCCCTTTTCGTCAAGGCAGGGCATCTCACCGTTGTTGACCCTGTGGGCATTGACAACGATCATGCTCTCCCGGCTTTGTCTGTATATCTCATTCAAATGGACAACAGGGCAGACTCCTGAATCGATTATGTCCTTCAGGACATTGCCCGGCCCGACCGACGGCAGCTGATCGACGTCTCCGACGAAAATGACTGATGATCCCTTGGGGACAGCCTTGAGAAGATGGTGAAAGAGCACCTGATCTATCATAGAAGCTTCGTCCACTACAAGCAGGTCGCAATCCAGCGGGTTCGTCTCATTCCTCATGAAGTCTCCGCCGGACATCGTGCTGCCCGTGTATTCAAGCATCCTGTGGATAGTCTTCGCCTCGTGGCCGGTGGCCTCGGTCATTCTTTTGGCAGCCCTTCCCGTCGGGGCGGCAAGCATTATCTTATAGCCCCTGGCAGACCTGATCTTCATAATAGCCTTGATCAGAGTCGTTTTCCCTGTACCGGGACCGCCGGTAATGACCATGACCTGAGAACTGAGGGCGGTCTTCAAAGCCTCGGTCTGCCGGCCGGCAAAGATGATCCCCAACTCCCTCTGCACCCATGGTATGACCACATCGGGATCGGCGTACTGCCCGTTGAAGGGGGAAGAGAGGATAGAACAAAGGTTCTTCGCAGAATGGAGTTCGGCATAATGAAAGGCCGGCAGATAGACCGCACAGTCATCCTTCTTATCTGCGTCTGTGTACCATTCGATTATAAGCTCCTGATTCAGCCTAGCATCTTCTATACCTTTTTCAACAACTTCGGGAGAGACTGAAAGGATCTTTGCCGCAGATCCGGTAAGTTCCTCCACCGGGACAAAGACATGACCTTCCCTGGTCAGCTCGTTCATGACGTGCAATACTCCGGCCCTGATGCGCAGCGGGGATTCCCTGTTGAAACCCATGCCCGACGCGATCTTGTCGGCAGTCATGAAGCCGATCCCGAATATGTCGATGGCAAGCCTGTAGGGGTTTTCCTCGAGCACCCGTACGGAGGCGCTCCCGTAATGTTTGAAGACCCTCAGTGCATAACCTGTCCCTATGCCGTGGCTCTGAAGGAAAAGCATGACCTCGCGCATCTCCCTCTGTTCCAGCCAGGCTTCATGTATGGCGGCAGCCTTCTTCTCGCCGATGCCCTCTATCTCAAGAAGCCTCTCCGGGTGTGAATCAAGTATATCGAACGCATCGGCCCCGAATTTGGAGACTATCTTTTCCGCCATTGAAGGACCTATTCCCTTAATAAGGCCTGAGCCGAGGTATTTCTCCATCCCTTTGACGGATGATGGCGCGAATGATCTATATTCGATAATTTTGAACTGTGATCCGAATCTGGGATGCTCCATCCACACACCCCGCATGTTCAGGACCTCACCGACCGCGGGGGAGGCAATCGTTCCGACTGCAGTGACCAGGTCGGGATAACCTTTCACAGCAATGCGGAGAACGGCATAGCCGCTCTCCGCGTCATTGTATGTCACTCTCTCTATCTGACCTGTAAGTTCTCTTGTCTCTTCCGGATCCGAAAGATACCGCTGTTCTTCATTTCGCATATGTTAACAGTTCTCTGCTGAAGGGCGATGACGCTGGTCAAGTATATCGATTATGATCCTGTCCACGTTTTTCATGCCTTCGCGGGTTACACGGGCAACGTTTTCGATCGTCTGTTCAAGCGACTCTCCGAAAACTCCCTGTGGGATCCCCAGTTTTTGTCCCGCCAATGCCCATCTGGCAGCAAAATATGCCTCGGTCGAGGCAGAGCTCACCTTGAGCGCACAGCTCTCCTTTGCTCCGTCGCAAAGCATGCCCGCAAGATTTGAAAGGAGCAGCTGCATCCCATCCGCCATCTGGGCCTCATTGCCGCCCATCAGAGAGACCATCCCGGCGGCGGAGCCTGCTCCGGCTGCGACGGAACAGCCGCAGACGACCGACATACGCCCAAGGCGTCTTTTGACAAAGCTCGTTGATATGTGGCTGACAGCAAGAGCCTTTGCTATCTCGTCGTCAGATCTGTTAAGATGTTTTCCAAGAACTGCTATGGGAAGGATCGCTGTGATCCCGTGGTTGCCGCTGCCGGCGCTGCTCATTACGGGGAGCAGTATCCCCGACATCCTCGCATCGGCAGCAGCCGCTGTGACGCTCCTTATCTTCAGTGCAATGTCTTCAGACTCGGCATCGCCGAATATTTCCTTAAGCGCCCTGCCAAATCGGCTCCCCTGCACGCACTCGCCGCAGGTCGAACATACTTCGCTGGGTTTATATCCTCCCATGGCCACTGCCATGTTCATATCTATGCCTGACAGAAGGAATTTTTTGTCATCTTCGTCCATATCATCTGCAAGTTTGAGAGCTTCGGTAAATATTTCAGGGAAACCGTCATCCTCAAAGCCTATCGATGATGCGGAGGGATCTGATAAGTCTTCCATTACAGTAACGCCGTCAAGCATGACTTTTTCTATATGGCTGTAATTCCCTCTTATAAGGCAGACAGACTTATGTCCGGGCGTAAAGATCGAGGCAAGCACATAGACACCGCTTCTGTCGGGGTCGCAGTAGATCGTGACCCTCTCTTCTTTGACCCACTTTTCGGCTTTCTCAACATCCTTAGCGGTACTGTTCCTGAGTACTTCAAGGCCAAGATCAGGGTCTCCGCAGATCGCGCCCATGGCGGCCGCCATCGCATTTCCCCTCGCGCCCCTCGTTCCGGGTATGCCTACCGCCATTCCGTTCTTATAGATGCTTCCGCTGACCGTTACCCTTACGGAAGCGACCTCCTCCCTGGCGGGCAGTTCTTTGCAGGCCCTTGCCACAGCCAGTGCGACCGCCCCGGGATCAGTGCATCCCAGTGCAGGTTTTACCTCTTTTGCAAGAAAATCTTTCAGCGTCAGCATATCCGGACCACTCCTATCGAATATAGCGTATCCTTCCGTCCACCACCGTCAATCCTACTTCAAGATCCTGGATCTCATTTTCGTCTACCTTGAACGGATTCTCCATATAGGCAATGATATCCGCAGCCTTGCCTATCTCCAGTGTTCCGCGGAAATCTCCCTCTCCGCACACCAGCGCTCCTCCCTTTGTGTACATTGAAAAGGCTTCGATCCTGTCAAGCTTTTCTGAAGGGAGCCACCCGTGCTCCGGCTGGTTTGAAAGGTCTTTTCTCAATATTGCGGCCCTTATTCCGAGAAGCGGGTCTAGAGGCTCCGTAGGTGAATCCGATCCTGCCCCCACTGTTATCCCGTACTGCAGGAGAGTCTTCCACGCATAGCTCCATCTGGCTCTCTCCGCTCCGAGCCTCGACATTACTATAGGCCAGTCCGATGTCACGAACGCCGGCTGTATATCCGCCATGACCCCCAGCTCTGCCATCCTTCTGTATATGTCATTGGCTCCGACCTGACAGTGGACTATCCTGTGCGATACCTGTGCCGTATTGTCCGACGCAGATCTTTTTGCCGATTCGACGGAATTGAGGCATCTTTCTATCGCGCCGTCTCCGATCGCATAGTATGCCACCTGCATCCCTGCCTCCTGGGCTATCACGGTGAGACGGTCAAGTTCTCCCTGCGACTTTGCGTATATGCCTCTGTTGCCCGGGTCGTCCGAATATTCCTCCCTCAGGGCTGCGGTCTTGGCGCCAAGCGTGCCGTCAACGTGGATCTTGAGGGGACCCGAAGAGAAATAGCTGATACCGTTCCTTTGATGATAACCGCATTCGATAAAGGTCGAGAGTTCGGTCTCATCTCTCAGATTCCACTGCTCCGTGATCCGGAGGGGCATCTTGCCATCCAGCTCCATCTGTTCGTAAAGCCTGAAGATCCTGTCTGTGCTTCCGACTATGCCAAGATCATCGGTCTGGACGGACGTAATGCCAAGCTTGATCATTTCTTCAGTGGCTCTCTTATACCATCGGACAAGTGTCTCGTCGGACGACTCCGGGATATTCATCCTGACCCAGTTCACCGCCGCTTCACTGACTACGCCGGTCGGTTCGCCGTTTTCATCCGAATTTACCACTCCGCCCGAGATCTTGAATCCCTTTCCTATCCTCAGTATCTCGAGTGCTTTGGAATTCAGCGATGCGATATGCCCGCACGACCTCTCAAAGAAAAGCGGGATATCCGCAGATATCCTGTCCAGATCGTGCCTGTTGGGAAACCTCTTTTCAACAAGATGGTTCTGGTCCCATCCGCGCGCAAAAAACCACTGACCCTTTTCTATCGGTGATCTGGAAAGGAAGTCAATGCTTTTTGCTATTATCTCTTCGACAGAGGACGTTCCGGAGAGGTTAAGGGTCTCCAGACTCCGGCCGGTAGCCAGGAGATGGTTGTGAGTGTCCGTCATCCCCGGCATCAGATACTTTCCCTTTATATCCAGGACAGTCGTCTTGCTGTCGCACAGCGAAAGTATCTCCTTATCATTACCGATTGCCTGTATGATGCCGTTTTTTGCGTACAGCGCCCTGGCCCTTCCCGGGGATGTCATCGGGAAGACGACGCCGTTGATAAGTGCTATGGAATCATTTCTCTGTACATCCCCCATCGGTCGTACCACCTTTACATCGTCATGATAAGCGTTGTCAGGGTCCTTGTCCCGAAACCCGATGCGCCTTTTACATAGTAGCTTCTCTGTTCCTTAATGAAATCAGCGGCCGCTATATCCAGATGTACCCAGGGGATATCCTTGTCTACGAAAGCCTCGAGGAACATCGCCGCCGTTATCGCCCCTCCGTACCTTCCTCCTGAATTGACAAGGTCCGCGACAGGTGACTTTATTGCCTTTCTGAGTGTCGGGTCATCCATTGGCAGTTTCCAGAAACGCTCTCCCGCCATCTTTGCGGCAGCCAGGACCTCATCACCGAAGGCATCGTTATTGGTGAAGAGGCCGCCAGTATTGGTCCCCAGAGCAACTGCGCAGGCGCCGGTGAGCGTGGCGATGTCGATTATCCTGTCGGGCTTCAGCTCCGACGCGAAAGAGAGCGCGTCGGCAAGGGTCAGCCTGCCCTCCGCATCTGTGTTGTTGACTTCGATCGTCTTTCCGTTCCTCGCGTGCAGTATGTCATCGGGTCTGTATGCGTTCCCGCCCGGCATATTTTCCGCCGCAGCTATTATTGCAGTGACTTTGCAGGGAAGCTTCAGACCGGCCGCAGCCCTTACAGCTCCGAGGACCGCACAGGCCCCGCTCTTATCTCCCTTCATCGTTGTCATGTAATCGGCTGGTTTGATATCGAGGCCTCCGCTGTCAAAGGTAAGCCCTTTTCCAACAAGCGCGATATGTCCCCTGCACTCCCCTTCCGGAGACCAAGTGAGGGTTATGAACCTTGGCGGGTTGGCAGAACCCTTTGCGACCGCGTAGAAAGCTCCCATCTTCTCTTTGAGGATCCGCTCCTCATTCCATATTTCGCATTTCAGACCAAACTCTTCCGCAAGGGAGAGGGCTTTTTCCGCAAGTGCGGCAGGCGTGATCACATTTCCGGGTTCGTTTGCGATATCTCTGGTGTAACACTGTGCCTCTGCCAGGATCCTGCCTTCGAAAAGGCCGTCCTGATCCGCCCCGGTGACATAGAGGCAGTCGGGGGATATAAGTTTTTCGTCCTCTTCCTGAGAAAGGTATTTGTCAAAAGCATAACATCCCAGAACGGCTCCTTCAGCAGCAGCCCTGGAGGTTATCCTTTCACCTGCGCGTGGCATGAACAAAAGTACATTCGAACACCTTTTGGCAGCCGCAGTCCTCAATACCGAAAAACTTCCCTCTCTGACATTTTCATGGAAGGTCTCCTTTTCGTTTCCCAGTCCGTGAACGACTACATATTTTACGGATCCGTGCAAAACGGGGATCTTTATCGTCGTACCGGCTTTCCCTTTGAATTTTTCGTTTATTACAGCTCTGCGGCACAGCTCAAGCATATCCCCTTCAAGCGGAGCAAGCAGCACAGATTCAGGTGAGGCTTCTTCAGCAAGTATCCCGATCAGTTCGACACCGGCATGATCGAAGCCTTTTTCACATTTAACAATGTTCACTATTTTCCCTCCAAAAAAGTAACTTGTTTGTATTCCGGATCTTATAATAATATCACTATTTAATCTTGATGTTGAAGTCCTTTCTGCTTAACTTGCCTTTTCTGATATACTAATCAGAGTCGATCTTCTGCTTGATACGGAGGAATGGATAATGCCAAACAAATATGACGTGATAATTGTCGGAGCCGGTCCCGCCGGTCTGTTCGCGACACTAGAACTTACAAAAAACGGACAGAAGGTCCTTCTGATAGACAAGGGAAGATCTATAGACGCCCGTGTCTGCCCTATGAAAAAAGGAGCACCGGAATGCGTCCACTGCAACCCGTGCAATGTAGTGTGCGGATGGGGCGGCGCAGGAGCGTTCAGCGACGGCAAGCTCACACTCACACCGGAATTCGGCGGCAATCTTGAGGAGTATTGCGGACGCCAGAATCTGCTTTCACTCATCGATGAGGCCGACAAGGTATACCTTGAGCACGGTGCGAGCAGCATCCTGTTCAAACCGAGCGGCGATCTTGCGAAGAAGGTGATCACCAAAGCGCTCCAATCCGGCCTGGACATTATTCCGGCAACGATACGCCACATGGGAACAGACAAGTCCAAGCAGATCCTGGGTGCGATCTATGAGACCATAAAAGACAGCTGTGAAGTAAGGACAGGAACAATGGTCGAAAAAGTCCTCCTGAATCCCGACAGATCCGTCGCAGGCGTCCTGCTTGCAAACGGGGAAGAGGTACACGCAGAAAGGATCCTTCTCGCACCCGGACGCGAAGGCGCCGCGTGGATGGAAAAAACCGTCAAGGATCTTGGTCTGGAGATAGAGTCGCTGCCCGTGGACATCGGAGTCAGAGTCGAGATACCTTCTGCCTGGGCTGAGGATATTACTGACCAGTTCTACGAGGTCAAGGCACTTCTCGACACACCGACCTTTGACGACAAAGTGCGTACGTTCTGCATGTGCCCCCACGGAGAAGTCACTTCGGAATACCAGAGCCATCATGAGATCCTTACAGTCAACGGTCACTCGAACCAGGGCAATGAATCCAAGACCGAGAACACCAACTTTGCCGTGCTGGTCTCGACAAAATTCACAAAACCATTCAGGGACCCCATTGGTTACGGCAGCCACATCGCGCGCCTGGCAAATATGCTTGGCGGGGGGATAATCGTCCAGAGGCTCGGCGACCTCCGCAAAGGCAGGCGCTCCACGCCTGAGAGGATAGCAAGGGGACTTGTAAGGCCTACCCTTATGAGCGCAGAGCCGGGCGACCTTGCATGCGTCCTCCCCTACAGACACCTGGTAGGCATAATGGAAATGCTTGCCGCGCTGGACAACATAATTCCGGGAGTAAACAGCGGACACACTTTACTCTACGGTGTAGAGGTCAAGTTTTACAGCCTTAAAGTAGCTCTCGACAGCGGACTCAGAACTTCGATAAAGGGGCTTTACGCAGCCGGCGACGGAGCCGGAGTCACAAGAGGGGTAATACAGGCATCGGCATCGGGTCTCTGGGCGGCAAGGGCGATGCTTGAGGAGAAATAAATAAATTGTAAACAAATTTCTTATCTGAACTGATATTTGATGTCCTGGATCAAGTAGACTGAAAATCAGACCTGCAGGACCGTATCCGTTGCTTCTGCAGAAAACAGACAGGCGCATGCCCCTGGGCATGCGCCTGTCTCCATATCAAGCGATAAATATATTATCGGGCTAATGTCAGAATTTCAGCACTCCTACAGAGTTTAGGAATATTATCAGCACCAGAAGGGGAGTCACGTACCGGAGAAGGAACCTGATCAGTACGACCTTGCCCTCGTTGTGCAGCCTTCCGTGGTTGGTCAGTTCATCCCTGAAGTCCTCTTTCTTCATTTTGTATCCCGCATAGAGGGCGATGAAGAGCCCTCCCAACGGCAGACAAATGTTGGATGATATGAAGTCGAAGAGGTCGAAGAATCCCCTTCCCATGACCTTGATGCCTCCGAAGAAGCTCGAGCTGTCCGCTGACCCCGCAGCAAGGACCCCTACCACGGCAATTATGACACAGTTGAGGATCGCGGCCTTTTTGCGGGGCATGTTGAATTCTTCCGACATCCAGACCGTAGGAACTTCTACGAGTGAAAGCATCGCGCCGTTGGCTGCGAACGATGTCAGCAGGAAAAATGCGAAAAGCAGCACCTGTCCAAGCGGCATCTGCGAGAAGACCAGCGGGATCGTGATAAAGAGCAGGCCCGGACCGGCACCCGGTTCGACGCCGAAGGAGAATACCGTCGGGAATATGGCAAGTCCAGCGAGCATCGAAACACAGATATCGGCGATGGCTATCTTGAGAGGAGCCGTCGAAAGATCAGAATCGGCAGTGAAGTAGGATCCGTATGTTATCATCGTTCCCATTCCCAGAGAGAGCTTAAAGAAGGCAAGCCCCATTGCCGCGAGCGTGACCGAAGGAGTAATCTGTGAGAAATCCACATGGAAAAGGAAGCGCAGCCCTTCTGCAGCTCCGGGCAGGGTCAGCGCTCTGATCGCACAAATTATCAGAAGTATGAAAAGTATAGGCATCATTATCCTGATGGCCCTCTCGATACCGCTCGAGACACCGAGAGAAATGATCGCGCCTATGACACAAAGTACCAGGACCTGCCAGAATATCGGGGAAAGTACCGCTGCCGAGAAGAAGCTCCCGCCTGCCGTACCCGCACCGATGGCGCTGCCGAACATAGCTCCGGCCTTATCGGCCGTAATGCCCGCAAAGACGCCGGTCGCGGCCTTAAACGTGTAATAATACACCCATCCCGCGACACAGCTGTAGAAAAACATTATCAGATATGCGGCAAGTGCTCCCATAAAACCGATACCCGCCCAGGGCGACCTCGGATCATTATCCAGTTTCCTGAACGCGCCGACCGCGTTCATCCTTGATCTGCGGCCTATGACGAACTCGCTTATCATGATCGGTACTGCAACCATAAAGACAAAAAAGAGGTAAAGGACAAGAAAAGCTCCGCCTCCGCCGGTGCCTGTCATATACGGGAATTTCCAGATATTCCCCAGACCGACGGCAGACCCAAGAGATACCATCAATGCAGCCAGAGTCGAACTAAACGCGTCTCTTTGTTTTGTTTCCGATGACAATAAGATCTCCCCCTCAATGATGTATTGCTATTGATAAATTATGGGTTTTAAAAAAATCGACTTGATTTTACACCCAATTGACGAAGATTGGTAACAAAATATTAGTAAAATCTCTCAGCTGACATTATTATGTGTTCTGAGAGTTGCACAGATAATTGCGATAATTATAATGCCGCATCCCATAACTTCCTGCACCGAAGGCGACTGCCCCAACAGCAGCGATGTCAGCCCCACCGCAACGACTATCTCAAGCGTGCACAGAAGACTGACCGTGGCGGCAGGCACATACTTCAGCGCTGTATAAAAGAGTCCGTATGCGAGAAGACTGCCGCAAAAGGCCTGGAATGCCATGAGCGCGAAAAGACCCGGCGTAAAATTTCCAATGTCCTCCCATCCGACAAGAGCACTTTTGCCGAAGGCGAGCACTATGCCTCCAAGAAGGTGCGCGAAAAAGAGCAGAGTCATCTGGTCCGTTTTTTGCCCTTTGCATACTCTCCGCGCGACAAGAGACTGTCCGGAGATGCCGGCTATTGCGAGAAGGGCCCACATCAGACCCGGGACCGATAACCCGGAAAAGGTCTTTTCTCCTCCGACCATACCAAGATATACGCCCGCGACTATCAGAAAACCTGAGATCACCTGCAGAGCGGTGGGCCTTTCGCGTGTTATCCATAACGAGCCAAGGATCGTCACGAGAGGAAAAGTATAGTGAATGATAAGCGCTTCAGCCACGGAGAGGTATTTCAAAGACATTAGGAACCCTCCTCCGGAAAAGACCACCGAAAGCAGGCCGGAGAGGAAGTAAAAAGCGAACATATGCCTGTCGGGCCTGAATACTTCACGGCCCTTGGTGTAAAAGAGATACGGACCCATCACCACTACAACAAAAAGAGCACGGAACGCCATGACCGACATCATGCTTATTCCCGCACCCGAAAGGACCTTTGCGATCGGACTCATTATGCCCCAGCAGATTGCGGCGATAAGCGTCATGGCAACTCCGTGCCAGTATTTATTCATTTTGCGGATCTACCTCGCTGTCTTTATTGTTTGTCTCTTCTTTAAAATTTTCTTTAGGATCGCTTCACCGGCAGTTACTGTTCCATCTCGACGACCGTGCCGATATTCTGAGCCTCTGCCCTTTCAAGCGCGATCTTTGCAGCGATGAGATCCTGAAGCGCCATCCCTGTCGCGTCGAACATCGTTATCTCATCCGGAGACATCCTTCCCGGCTTAGTCCCGTTGAGAACCTCCCCTATCTCTGTTATGTCATCGGGTCTGATCAGTCCGGCCGAAACAGCGTGCTGGCACTCACCCTTAAGAGCGACCTGGCTCCTTGAGTCTCCGAACACCTTCACGCTTGCGGTCATATCGGGATCTATCTCCTGTTTCCCTGGCATGTCCGCTCCGATGGCGTTGATGTGGGAGCCCTTACGCAGCCAGCCCCTTTTTATGAATCCTTTTTTTGACGGTGTGCATGTCACTACGATATCGGCATCTCTGACACGATCCTCAAGTGCCGAGAGAGGGTATGCGGTAATTTTGATCCACGGATATTGCGGTGTGACCTCTGCCGCCATTTTTTCTGCAGAGGAGACCGACTCATCAAATAGACCGACCCTTTTGAGGTTGGGCATCACCTTTGACAGTCCCATCATCTGAGCTCTCCCCTGAGCCCCCGAACCTACCACTACCGCGTTTTCAGACTCCGGCCTGGCAAGGGTCTGCGCCCCTATCGCCCCTGCGGCTCCGGTCCTCAGAAAGGTGACCGGGGTCCCCTCGAGTATCCCGACAGGCTGCTGACGTTCGATATCCATTACGACTATCAGGCCCGCAAGTGCAGGTACTCCGAGCAGGGACGGATTGTCTCTGTTCCACCCCAGTATCTTGAGTCCATATATCCCGGCTCCGTCCAGGTATGCCGATTTGATGTCCATATCTGTCCTGCCGGGGTCAAATTCATGCGTGATTATCGGGAAAAGCCCCGCTCTCCCTGACGAGTAGAGGCTGTAAGCCTCTTTTACACCGGGGATCACGTCATCCATCGTGACAAGTGCACGAAATTGCGCCGCATCCAATACTCTTAGTCTGTACATCGTTATGCCCTATCTCCCGCACTTCATGGCATGGAAGAATTTTTCCTCTCCGATATTGCCTCCGGAGACTACTATCCCGACTTTTTTATCCCTAAGATCCGCTTTTCCGGCAAGGGCAGCCGCAACAGTGATCGCGCCCGCCCCCTCGACAAGCTGGTGGTGTTTCTCAAACATGAAGCGGATACCTGATGCTATTTCCTCTTCAGAGACCGTGATGAGCCCCTCCAGTTCACTCCGGACAAAAGTCAGATGGTTCTGGCACGCTCCGCCGCCAAGGGCATCCGCAAGGCTTATCTCCTCGTCCGCAGGTTCCACCCTGCCCCTTTTGATCGCTTCGGGCCATGCGGGGTTCGCCTCTGCATGAACGCCCCATACCTTGATCCCCGGCCTCAGCGCCTTGGCAGCCGTTGCGACTCCGCGTATCAGTCCGGCTCCGCTTATCTGACAGAGTATTACGTCAAGCTCAGGTTCATCGAGGAGCATTTCCAGTCCGACAGTCCCCTGTCCGGCTGATACATAAGGATCGTCAAACGCAGAGATAAATACCAGGTTTTCTCTTTCAGCCATCTTCATGCTCTCTGCTTCCGCCTCGTCATAGTATGTACCTATAACGCGGAGTTCCACATATTCGCCGCCCTTTTCAAGTATGGATTCCCGCTTTACCCGGGGACACTGGCCGGGGACGCATATGACCGCTTTAACCTTAAGGGCCCTCGCAGCCATCGCGACCCCCTGCGCATGGTTCCCGCTTGAACAGGTTATGAACCCCTTCTCTTTCTCTTCCTGAGTCATGGCGAACATCCTGTTGAAAGCACCCCTCGGTTTGAAAGATCCTGCGATCTGCTGGTTCTCCAGTTTTAGCCAGACTTTTCCGCCGGTAACTCCGCTCAGTTCCGGAGAGTACTCAAGCGGCGTGTGCCTGATCCTGTTTTTCAGGAACCTTGCGGCAAGGAGGATATCTGTTATCGTTACTTCATATGACATAATGAGCACTACCTCTCATATATTTTTGTCACATATGGAGATGTAGACGAGGAGAGCATTGCAGTATAGTCGAGGCTGAAGCGGAGGATGTCCCCGACCTTGTGCCTCTGCTGGCAGTCCTCGATGTCCACCAGGAGGTGGTCGCTCGAGGCAGTGATTATCTCAACGCCGTCATCAAGCGGAGTGAGCCCTCCGATATTTACGTCCTGCTTTCCTATCGCAAGTATCCCGCGCAGCCTGTTCCCCCTGTCTTCAAAATATGGGACGTTCCCGAATGCATCCCTGCCTATTTCTCCTATGGGCTTGGTAGGTTTCCTGCGTACCTCGACCAGCTCCGCTTCAAGTTCCATGGTATCCTGCCTGAGCCACGGAACTGTCACGCCGGAAGATTTGTCCGATCCGAGAAGGTATCCCTCACCTATCCTCAGGTTGTTTATCCTCTTCGGGAACAGTCCGCTGTCGATCGCAATAAGTGATCTTGTAGTCGCTCCTCCGGAAAATATTTCGAGTTTTCTCCCAAGTTCCGCTTCGATCTTTTCGCCAAAAGATACGAACCTCTCCATGCTTTCCCTCGACGGAAGGACTCCGCTTGCACATCCGAAATTTACACCTATGCCTGCAATTTTAAGCGCGGGGCTCAGCTTTTTCAGACCGGCCGCTATTGCTTCGGCTTCATCCGGCCAGAACCCCTCCCTTAGGTCTCCCATGTCTGCCATGATGAGGACGGAATGTTCCTTCTTCTGTGATTCGCACTCCCTGGACATCAGTTCAAGGGTCCCCATATCTGAGACAAGCGAGTAATCGGCCAGCGCTATGACATCTTCGATCTCGGAGTGCATCGGTATCCGTATCAGGGCGAAAGGAACTTTGATCCCATCCTGCTTCATCCTTCTGATATTCATTATCCTGCTGTCCGCCAGTGCAGTTACCTTAGTTTCCGAAAGCATCCTGGCGAGCTCCAGCGGGCAGGAAAGGCCTTTGGTGACAGCCCAGACCGATATCCCGTATTCGGCGAACTTTGATATGATCCTGTTTATGTTGCATTCCATAACATCAAGATGAACTCTCAACAGCGGGTATGACATGCCAATCACTCCTTTTTGGTTGGTATGGTCTGAATATCCGTAATTTTATATCAAGCCGGGTATTTCATCACAATTGACAGACAAATATATGGTACGGCTATTTAAGCGGCAGTCTGCTGTGTGTATCAAGGTGATCCCTTATAGTGATCAGGTCCTCTATCACACCGTATGCCGTATCCAGAAGGTCGGGGCACTCCTGTACTATCGTGTTTGGGTTCATCAGGTCGGACTCTATCCGTAAGGCGGAGCCGTAATGGGAGACAAGGCAGAATATGTCTTCTCTGCTTACTTCCTCTACTTCTACAGAGGCGCGGACTGTATTTCCTTCCCTGCTTCCTCTGCAGATAAGTTTGAGCCTCATGCCTCTTTTGACCGCCTCCTGAGCCATTTCGGGAGTGACGGACCTTATCCCTTCCCTCGCAACGTCCAGGGGGGTAATATCTGAGTCCATCAGGACATTTGCCAGGGCGGCCGTCTTTGCCGCGGGATCCCATCCGTCAATATCCATCGAAGGGTCTGCCTCAGCTATGCCCGCTTCCTGTGCCAACTTTATGCCCTCTTCCAGAGAACCGCCCTTTTCCATGTGCGAAAGTATGAAGTTGGTGGTCCCGTTGAGTATCCCCGAGAAGCCCGTTATCGTCGCGCCTTTCATGCAGCGGCGGCAGAAATTGAACAGAGGCGCTCCGTCCATCACGGCAGATTCGAACAGATAGAGTGCACCGTTTTCCTCTGCAAGATCCCTTAACTCCCTGTAATGAAAGCCCACAGGACCCTTGTTTGCCGAAGCAACGGACTTTCCCCTTTTCAGCGCAGCCCTGATGTGGGAGACGGCCGGCTCGCCTTTTCCGCTTATAGAAAGCGAGGACAGTTCCACCAGCACATCGTAATCAAGTTTTTCTGCAGCCTCAAGGGGCGTGAGCGGCGAGAGTTCCCTCTCGTCCGCAGTAAGCCTGTCGTTCTGTCTCAGTTCCGTAAGCACGGTATCCAGGCAGATGCCGCTGCTGTTTTCCAGACCGCCGTGCCTTTTTGTAAAAATGCCTATGACTTCAGGCGAGATATCCAGAGCGGGATAGAGTTTTCTCTCTGTGAATATCCTGGCCATCTCTTTTGCCACATTTCCAAATCCTATAAAAAGTATTTTCATCCGCTTTTTTATCATCCCTTTAAAAGTCTTATATATTGGATTATAGTTACTGTGATATCGATGTCAATTTGTCACGAGACCTGTTCTGCACACACGGAGACGAAATACATCTCATGGTGTCGCATGGGTCGGGTGACGATAAGACTCATAGACATAAGGAGGCCTTTATTTTGGACAGACTACCGATCGATCCGGGCATTACCGATGTTGTCAAGGCATACCGTTTCCTGAAAAACCGCGTCAGGCACACTCCTACGGAATATTCATTCCCGCTGAGCGAGATATGCGGCGCGCCTGTTTACATCAAATGGGAAAACCAGCAGCTCTGCGGCTCTTTCAAACTTAGAGGCGCTCTATATAAGATGAATTCTCTGACCCCGGAAGAACGTGCCAGAGGGGTCGTCACATGTTCCAGCGGGAACCACGGACAGGGAGTCGCGCTTGCGGCAAAGGAACTCGGGATAAGGACACAGATATTCGTCCCGAAAGTATGCCCTGAAACAAAGAAGTCCGCGATCAAGAGAAGGGGCGGCGAGTACGTAGAACTCGTGGTGACCGACGGGGATTATGATTTTGCGGAACATTCGGCGCACGAGCATGCGGACAGGACAGGAATGACCTACGTATCCTCTTTTGAGGATCCGACTGTGATCGCCGGACAGGGTACGGCAGGATTTGAAATGTTCACAGATGAGCCAGACATCGAACTTCTTATCATACCGGCGGGAGGGGGCGGACTGATGAACGGGACAGCGATAGCCGCAAAAGGGCTCAATCCCGACGTTGAGATATGGGGAGTCCAGTCAGTCGCCTCAAATCCATGGGTGGTATCATGGGCCGACGGAATAGTGAAAGAAGTGGAATACCTTGAGACCCTGGCTGACGGACTTGCCGGATACATACCCCAAAGCCTGCTCTCTCTTGCAAAAAAACGCGTTACAGGCATCCTTGAGATAACAGAGGAAGACATTGCAAATGCCATTGCATTCCTGCACAGAGAACACCACCAGATAGTTGAGGGTGCAGGCGCGGTGGGAGTCGCAGCCCTTCTCGCAGGAAAGATCGACACCAAAGGAAGGAAGACGGGCATCGTGATTTCCGGCGGGAACATCGACGAGGACAAACTAAAGGATATACTCGCCAGATATTGATCCGATGATAGGGGAGAAATCAATGCGCCTCCGGGATCCATCCCGGAGGCGCATTTGTTGCAGTATTGCCAGAAACTGTCTATGGAAGACAGGTCAATCTGCCGTCTCGAGCGGAAGTTCCGCGTTGCCGGCCCATGCCTGGAAGCCCTCGTCATAGCACTGTGATTTGTGGAATCCGGCATAGCGGAGAGCCATCGTCACAAATGATGCCCTTACTCCGGCCGTATCGTAGACCACTATCTCGTTGTCAGGCGTTATGCCGTGCTCCTTAAGGAGCTCAACGATCTCTTCGGGTTCCTTGAGATGATAATCACTGGTCACAAAATGCTGCATCTCGATGTTGACCGCTCCGGGAAGATGTCCCGCTCTCTTCTCCTGGAAAGGCCTTATTTTTCCCTGATACTCTGCCGGTGTACGTACGTCGAGCAGTACCAGCCCGCTTTTGCCCATATTGTTGTTTATCCAGTCCGTGTCTACAAGGTAGTGTTCCTTGAACTGTTTGATAGAAAATGCCACAGCCTTGTTCTTATGGACGGTCTTGGAAACTTCCCCTCCTGCTTTCTTCCATGCAGTGAAGCCGCCCTCGAGTATCTTCGCGTTCTTGATGCCGCTCATCCTCAGTATCCACAGGGTCCAGCCGCTCTGCCCCCAGCCGCCGGCGTCATCGTACACGACGACCGGCTTCTTGCCGTTTATTCCAAGAGCTCCGATCCTCTTCGCCATTGTGGCAGGCTGCCATATCGTTCCCCATTTTTTTGTGCCGGTCTGAGCATTCATGTTTGCAAAATATGTCCAACTCGCGTTGACCGCGCCGGGAATGTGTCCTCCCGCATAAAGGCTTTCAGGTCTTGCATCGACAAGAACGACTTGTCCTCTGTTTTTCTTGAGCCATTCAGCAGAGACCAGGAGAGATTCTTCTGTCTCGGGCTCCCCGACCTGCATCGGAGACGGTTTCAGGGGCCTTGCCTGGGGAATGCTCTCAGACTGGACAGGCGCTGCGTCTGTCTGGGCCGGCTGTGTTTCTGTCTTTTGCTGATCCGCAGCTGCAGGCTGTGCAGTGCCGGCCGCAGGGACCGATGTCTGGGCCGAAAGAGGAAGTGTCATGAGAGCAAGCGCCGCAAATGCGATCAAAATCGTTCCGGATATCCTTTTCATACCATCATTCCTTTCATGTCTGATGCTTCCCGTATCTGGTCAGGTGCTCAATTTCTAAGTCAGTATGATAACAAAATATTTCTATTTTTAATCTGTTAAATTACTGTTTCGGGCCTCATTGCCAGTTCTCATATATCCACTCAGCAGCCCTTTTCGCCTCGTTGAATTCCTCCCACATCTTGCTTTCGCCTTCATCCTTGGAGATCATGGGGGGCTCGTGCCGTCTCCTTATCCACTCCCTGAATTCGAGAAGGGCATCGTGTCTTGCGAAATGTTCAAAGACAAGATCGAACTTCGGGATGCCCCACAGCATATTCGGCGACAGGGCACCTACTCCGACGAGCCATGCCGTCATATCCTGCAGGATCTTTTTTATTCCCTTCTTGTGTTCCACTCTCAACAGAACGGCCCTGTGGCCTCCCGTGACAGTCTCGGACACCATGTTGACAGAATCCTCGGTACAAAAAACTTCCGTTGAGAAACCCAGCATCGCGGGGATAGGATTGAAATCGCTCTCGGAGGCTATGAGTAGGTATCTTACCGCTGCAGAGTGCGACGCGATGTATTTAAGCTCTTCCGACGCAGCTGCCGGAGTCCTTCTGGAAGTGGTTATATAAAGGTCGGCCCCCTCCTGCTCGGCTATTTTCATAATATGCCCGACCTGTTTTTTTATCCATCTTGGGGTGACGGAATAGTTAGCATCATCACCGCCTATAAGGATCGACCATATTTTTGACGAGCAAGGAGGAAATTCCTTAAGCAAAGCCTCGCCCTCTTTTTTCAGCTCGCTTTTCATGATCGGGTTGGGTGACCCAAGAGTAACGAGCACATTGGGCTTTCTCTCGGGGTAATCATGTTCGGGCACTATGGCAAAGTCAAAGGGGTCGGTACCGACAAAGCCGGGGGTCATCACGGTCGCGCATGCGCATCTCCATATGTAGCCAAGAGCCAGGTTATACGGCGCGGGTGTACTGCCGGCAGAGATAAGTAGGACTTCTCTCGTGCCCTCGCGTATATCCCGCTCTGCAAACCACTGCCCAACCCTCCTGACCACCGCATCGCCGTCAGCCATTGCAAGCCAGTCCCTGGCGTCCCTCCTGTTTCCCGTTATCAGTTTTCTGGCTGCGGCCTTTGCCCTGGTCCTTGCGGCTCCGCTGAGTATCGGAACTTCCGTTTCAAGTATCTCGGCTCCCGTCATACCCGACAGCCAGAGCGCGACACCGCGGCTCTGGTTCAGATGGCCCCTGATGCCGTCGCTCAGAATGACTATCAGCCTGATTTTTTTGCCTTCGCTCATTGCGGTTTGTTCTTTTCTTTTTCTTCAGCAAGGATCCTTCTGACTTCCTGCAGGTCTTCCTCGGTATTGACGTTGGGCCCGAGCGAAGGGTATTTCGTGGCTATCACTGCCATGGTGTAACCGTGCTCCAGTATCCTGAGCTGCTCCAATGACTCTGCCTGCATCAGCGGAGTCAGTGGCAGTTCGACGAATTTCAGAAGGAATTCTTTGGTGAATGCATATATTCCCAGGTGCTCCCACATGGGACACTCAGTGTCATTCCGCATGAAGGGTATGGGCGACCTGCTGAAATAGAGCGCCCTGCCCCTCTGGTCTGTGACGACCTTTACGATATTGGGGTTGAAAAAGTCTTTGTCGTCCTTGATCGGCACACACACTGTAGCCGAATCGGCTCCGGGGTCGGATACTATGCCCTCGGCAAGCTCCCTCAGCATCCTTGGGTCGAGCATCGGTTCGTCTCCCTGGATATTTATTACGTAGTCGGCATCTATGGATCTTGCGACCTCCGCCACCCTACTGGAGCCGTCGGGGTGGTCCGCCTTCGTCATCAGGACGTCTCCCCCGAATTTTTCAGCAGCGCTGTATATCCTCTCATCGTCAGTCGCGATCACGACCCTGAAAAAAACCCCTGAAGCCACAGCCCGCCTGTAAACGTGTTCTACCATCGGTTTTCCGCATATATCAAGGAGCGGTTTGCCTGCCAGCCTTGTGGACGCGTACCTGGAAGGTATCACGCCGAGTATCTTTGGTAAGTTCATCTCTTTGCTTCCCATTCCCTGAATTTTTCAAGCATCTTTTCCCTGTCGAGGAACCTGACGTTCCTGACTATCCATTCACGCATTTCCCGGCCCTCTTCCGTCTCTTGCTTATAGCTGATGAAGTCCAGCTTTATACCGAGTTCGTCAGCTATCCTCAGGGCAAAGACCGGCCAGATCATCCCGATGTCTCCGATAACGGGGATGCTGCCCTCATGGCGGGCAAATGCGGACATTTCCATCCTGAAGGGTATCTTGGATATTTTTGTCTTCGGAAGCCCCTTGTCTATCGCCTCCTGGATCATCGAACTCTCTCTCTGCAGATCCTGTGCATGCCTGAGGTTCTCATCCAGGTCAAACCTGATGAGAGTTTTCTTCTCGAGGCTGTAGACAGGCTGTCCCTGCCACCACGACCAGATGCCGTGTCCCGTGTATGTTTCGAAGGGGCCGTCGTGGATCTCCTGAGTCAGCGCGACTGCAGATTCAATTATGACATCGGCCTTTCCGAGCATGTCCGCTATCCTTCTTGAACGCTCCGCGACAGGGATGCTGTCTCCTACCGCGAGCCCAACATGGCCTCCGCCGACCATCTGCGGGATCGTTACAAGCACGGGGACTCCCTTCTCGGCTCCGATGCCAAGCATGGTCCTTCTGTCGCAGCCCCAGCCGGCTATCGTTTCAAAGGGGAGACCGGACTGTCTTGAGAGCGTGAGTATCTCTTCCGCTATCTTTTCAGTCCTCAGCCCCATGGGATAGGCCATATTGCCCGCGGCTTTTATGACCATCCTGCCTTCCGCCGACCTGCCCTTTTTCAGCAGGTCTTCGTCAAGCAGCATCTCCTTGCGTAAAATGTCGGTCTCCTCTTCCGAAAGGTCTGTGAATTCAAATACATTGCCCCTGGGCATCCTCGCACGATCCAGTCCGAACTGAGACGCATCGCACATCTTTACCCTGTCCAGGGCTCCGCTCATCTCGTGGTTGACCACTGCGGAACTTGTAGTGACTCCGTCGATGATCCCCTTGTCTATCAGTTCCGCTATAAGCGTAGTGACTCCTTCGTGGATATTGGGACCGCTTCCTGTCACCACCACGACTTTCCCGTTCTTTTTCTTCGTCTCGACCACTTTTGACACCGCTGAGTCAAGCGCCTTTCCGGAGCGTTCATCCAGTCCGTTGAAAAAGTCATTCAAAAGAGCCCTGTTGATTTCCATTTATACCCCTCCTGCTGTCAGCAGATCTTTTTTTGTTGATAAGACTCTCAGGCCATGCTGCTCTCAGGCCTGATCATAGTATCTGTAAATGCGCTCCCATGTCCTCACAGAAGATCCGGAAGAGCTCTCAAAATATCGTTCACAGGCCTTTCTGATGCGCTCGCCGTCTTCACCTGCGGATCTTTCCGTTATCCCTGACCACACCCGACCAAGACTGTCGGCGTCAGGCACCTGTGTCGCTATGCCAAGTCTGATGAATTCATCCGACGCCTCTGCAAAATCTTCCATATGGGGACCATACTGCACCGGGATGCCCCATGATGCCGGTTCAAGTATGTTCTGTCCGCCCTTATCCGCAAAACTTCCGCCTACGAACGCAGAATCTGCGATCCCGTAAAGATCGAAGAGCACACCGATCCTGTCCACAACGGTGACATCTTTGCCGCAGTCTTCCGATGAGAGCAGCCCCGCGCTGAACTTCTGCCTTGCGAGGGCAAGTACCTCCCCGGCCCTTTCGGGATGTCTCGGGGCGATGATCAGTTTTGTACGTCCGAACCTCTCCCTCAGGATCCCGAAGGCTCTCAGGACGTACTCGTCCTCTCCCGTGTGAGTGCTCCCCGCTATGAATATTTTATATCTGTCAGCCTCAAAACTTTTCTTCCATCTCTCCGCCGCAGCCCTGTCTTTTCTTGACAGAAGGGCATCGGTCTTCGTGTCTCCGAGCAGAGAGAGTTTTACTTCGGGGACACCTATCGAAATCAGCCTCTCGACGTCCCTCTTCTCCCTCAGAAATATTTCTGTAAAGAGGCTGTAGACCGATGCTCCGATCTTTTTTGCAAAAGGCCCGTTCAGACGTTTCCATGTCCTGTCAGATATCCTTCCGTTTACCAGGAATGCCGGAACGGAAGCATCACTCAGCTCCCACAGCATATTGGGCCACAGTTCGGTCTCCGCTGTGGCAAATGCCCATGGAGATATATTCCTAATAGCTCTTTTTACGAACTCTCTTTTGTCCCAGGGATAGTATATGTGGCTGTCAAACAGGCCTTCTCCCAGACGAAAGGCCATCGCTTTTCCCGTTTCGGTAGTCGTCGATATTATGATAGGCCCGTTATATCCGGAGTTTCTTGATGACCTTATGACAGGCATCAATGCCTGTACTTCACCTACAGAGACTCCGTGGACCCAAAGCGGCCTTCTTCCAGCAAGCTTTTCGATCAATTCGGCTGACTGAAAACCTCTCCTCTCTTCATAGCCTTCGCTGTACTTATTTTTCAGTTTAGGCCATGAGATAAGGAATACCGAATCGATGAGCGGCTGGTAGATCGATCTGAGAAGCGACAGCTAGGCCACCCCCGCCTTGAGTATTTCATGTATGTGGACCATCCCTACCGGTTTGTCATCCTCGACAACTATCAGGGCTGAGACTTCCCACTCCTCTACTATGCGGACGGCCTCAACGGCAAGTCTGTCGGGAGAAATGACCTTCGGGGTACGGGTCATGCCTAGATGTACCGGCAGGTCGAGCCCCTGCACTCCTTCCTTTTCAATAAAACGCCTCAGGTCACCGTCGGTAAACACACCCACAAGTTTGCCGCTGTCATTGACGACCGCAGTTGCGCCGTAGCCCTTGCTGGTTATCTCAAAAAGCGCGTCCCTGACCAGTGCTGACTCCTTTGTCACAGGGAGTTTGTCTCCGGTCCCCATAAGATCCCTTACCCTGAGGAGGAGTTTTTTGCCAAGCAATCCGCCGGGGTGGAAGAGTGCAAAATCCTCTTTTCCCAGACCGAGGAGTAGTGTAGCCATTCCCGCAACAGCATCGCCGAGGGCCATCTGGAGCGTCGTACTGCTTGTCGGGGCAAGACCGAGGGGGTCGGCTTCCGATTCAACGTGGCAGTTCAAAACCACGTCGGCCTCCCTCGCAAGCGTGGAGGAGCTGTTTCCGGTCACTGCTATTATCGGCGCCCCCAGCCTTTTGAAATATGGAATTATGTCTATCAGTTCCCTGGTCTCGCCGCTGTTGCTCAGGAAATACCCCAGATCCTCACGGCAGACCATGCCGAGGTCCCCGTGGGCACCCTCAGTCGCGTGGAGAAAAAAGGCCGGTACTCCCAGCGATGCGAACGTTGCAGCGGTCTTTCTTCCGACATGTCCGGACTTGCCCAGGCCGGACACGACTACCCGTCCCTTGCAGCGGCAGATAAGGTGCGCCGCCGAGACAAGCTCGTTTCCGACCCTTGAGGCGGCCGACTCCAGCGCATCTGCCTCCTTCTGCAGGATGTTTATGCCCGCTTTCAGCATCTCTTCGTCAGAGAGCTTCTTTTCTTCGCGTTCGTACGGAAGATTCATATCTATACACCTGCCCAGTCCAGAGAAGCAAAGCCTATCCTGCTTTTTACGATCCTGTCGATCTCAGCGGTCTGCCTCAGCACCTCACGCATCCTGCCTAGCGGCACCATATTGGGTCCGTCGCACTTCGCCGAATCCGGGTCGGGATGTACCTCCATAAAGAGCGCATCTATCCCTACCGCGACCGCGGCGCGGATCAAAGGCAGGACGAAGGATCTGTCCCCTCCGCTCCTGTCTCCCTGTCCTCCCGGCTTCTGCACGCTGTGAGTGGCATCGAACATTACGGGAAGGCCCAGACTTCTCATCACGGGAAACGAACGGAAGTCCACTGAGAGTTCGTGGTAACCGAAGGCCGTCCCCCTCTCGCAGAGGATGACATCTTCGTTGCCGGCCTCACGGCACTTGTTGACCACCGACCTCATGTCTTCGGGCGCCATAAACTGGGCCTTTTTGATGTTGAGGGGCTTGCCTGTTTTGCTCGCCGCGACCAGCAGGTCTGTCTGACGGCACAGAAAAGCCGGGATCTGTATAAGATCCACTGCTTCGGCAAGTTTTTCGGCCTGCCACGGTTCGTGCATGTCTGTCACCACCGGTATATCAAGCCTGCTTCCTATATCTTTCAGCCAGGAAAGCCCTTCGTCTATCCCCGGCCCCCTGTAGCTCGCGATCGATGTCCTGTTCGCCTTGTCGAATGAGGCCTTGAATATATAACCGAAGCCAAATTCCCGGCAAAGCTTTTTCATCTCCTCAGCTATGGCGTATGCCCCGTCATAACTCTCGAGCACACAGGGTCCCGCCGCCACCGCAAGCATGTCGCCGCCTACGGTGATGTCCCGGACCCTGACTTTCCTTATCCGCTGTGACGGATGATCGTTCATTCCTTACAACTCCTTTTCGGCAGTCGATCCTGATCCGCTCCTCTTCTCGATAAAGGAACGATATTTTTCGTATACTTTGCATCTATTATCCCATCCAAGCGCTGATGCGCAATACTCGACAACATGGTCGAGAGCGCCTGTCCCGCCCAGATTGCGTATCCCGGCATCCCTCATCCTGTTCCTCAGGTCGGGGTCAGTGAGTATTTTTTCAGCAGCTGCCGCAAGCTCCAGAGGATCCGCTTTTACAAGCACTTCGGCCTCCTTGAGAAGTTTTTTTTGTATCAGTTTGCCCTTCTCAAGGATCGAGACCACAGGTACGCCCAGACCGGCGCAGAGCTGGTTCGCGGTACCCCCAAGCCCTATCAGCAGGTCGGCCTTTACCGCGGCATCGGCCACTTCCCCGATGTAGATCCTGACCCTTGTCCCCTCAGAGACAAGCATGCTGTTTTCAGCCGTCGACATCCACCCCTCGAGGTTATCGACCAGCTTGCCGACATCTATCATTGGGGCAGGGACCATGACAAAACAGCACTCTTTTCTCCGTGAAAGTTCTTTTGCTGCATCAAGTATAAGTTTAACATCATCGTAAGTTCTGGGACGGCTCCCTGGCAGAAGAAGCACTCTGGCGCCCTCCATGCCTTTCCACACGTCCACTTCGGGCCTCTCTTTGTCTATCAGGTCCATGACTGGGTTGCCGCAGAATTCAGCATTGACGCCGCCCGCCCTGAGTTCTTCAGCAGTCTCGGAGTCCCGTGTCCACACAAATCTGCTCCTGTGTCGGAGCAGGAACTGTTCCACAGACAGATGTCCGCTCAGATGCACGGATTTTGCCGTTGCGACGAGCACCGGCTTCATGCCCTGTCCCCAGAGCATGCTGGCGAGGAGATATACGTCGCCTACGCAGACCGGAGTCCTGTATCTGCTGTAAAGTGACGAAAGGGCGCTCATCTGCGACGTTATCGAACTGCCCAGTCCATGTCTTAAATCCTTGATGAATTCAAAGATGCTGTATTTAATCACCCCGCCGCTCGGCATCTCTATCGAAGGAGAGAGGACCCTGAAACCTTCTTTCCTGTAATGCGTGCCGGAGCCTACGAAAGCAAATGCTGAGACTTCGGCCGAGCTGAAGCGTTTCTTCATTTTCTTTGCAAGCACGACCCCTATCGCATCCTCGCCATACCCGTTGGATGCCACCATCAGATTGGGCTTGAGCTTCTCCATGATCTTAGTCCGGAACCCAAGGTCATCATCCAGAGATACCACTATGCGGGGGATGTATATGGGGATATCCAGATCCAGTTCGGACGGGAGGTTGATAAGGTCCTTTTCCGTGCATATGAACCCGTCCACATTCAGGCTGACTGCAAGTTCAACAAGTTTTTCAATGTCGTTTGCGGTAAAGATATGGTGATCCCTGAAAGTACGGTGCGCTTTGACAGATATGCCTTCCTTCTCCAAAAAGCGATAGAACCCTGCGGGACTGCCTATTGCCGAGAAGGCCAGAAAGCTGCCCACAGGCCTGTCATCCGCGGGAATGATCCGTTCTTCTCTTCCTCGGATCTCCAGCCACGATTCCATCCTGATCTCAGCCGTAAATATCTTCTGCGGGTCAAGAAGCTTCTCAAGTTCCGCCCTGGTATAAGCCAGCTGTTCCGGGTCAGCCTGGTTCGCTTTGGTTATCACAAGGATGTCGGCCCTGCTGAAGGCGGACTTGGGTTCTCTCATCGATCCGGCAGGGATAACATTGCCGTTCCCGAAAGGACATGTGGCATCGACAAGCACTATGTCAACATCACGCGCCATCCGTCTGTGCTGGAAGGTATCATCGGTGACCGCGACCTTTGCACCCAGAGAAGCAAGAAGGGTAACGCCCTGGACCCTGTCCCTGGATACGACTATCTTCACCCCGGGAAGCCTGCGTGCAAGCATGAGAGGTTCGTCCCCGGCAGTTTCCCTGCGGGTGCTCTCCTCGTCCTGTCCTATCCAGATCGGACCGTGTTCCTTGGTCCTGTAGCCCCTGCTTACCAGTCCCGCATCTATGCCTGCTTCCTGGAACTGTCTGACGACAAGTTCTGTCATGGGAGTTTTGTTGGTGCCTCCCAGGCTGTTGTTGCCGATACTCACGACAGGAAGCGGGGGCTCGGTAACGCTCAGCAGGCCCCTTGCGTAAAGGTTGATCCTCAGCTTCATCCACATGCGGGTGATAAACTGCAGCGGGTATAAAAGCGCCCAGGGAGAGATCTTTTTCTCCCCTCTGGCGTATCTAAGATAGCTGCGCAGGAGTTTTGACATTTTCTTCGCCGTGTTCTCCGTTGCTCGCCATGAAGAGCCTGCTGTAGTGACCCTTCATAGAGAGCAGCTCTTCATGTGTTCCCTGTTCCACAAGTTTTCCGCCAGAGAGGACCGCGATCCGGTCGGCATCGCGTATGGTCGAAAGTCTGTGTGCGATTATTATCGAGGTCCTGCCTTCCATGGCCTTTCTCATGGCATCCTGCACCTGCTGTTCAACAAGAGCATCGAGCGAAGATGTCGCCTCATCCATTATGAGTATCCTTGGATCCCTCACGACAGCCCTGGCTATGGCGATGCGCTGTCTCTGGCCTCCGCTCAATGTGACCCCTCTCTCTCCCACCTCTGTATCAAAGCCGTCTGGAAGGCCTCTGATAAAATCGAGGATGCCCGCGATCTCCGCAGCCTTTACCATATCGGCATCGGTGACTCCCTCAAATCCGTATCCTATGTTGTATGCGAGGGTGCCCTTCATGAGTACAGGATCCTGGGGGACGACACCTATCTGCCTTCGGTATGTTTTCAGGTCCAGCTGCCTGAGATCCGTGCCGTCGATCAATATACATCCCTTCTGAGGGTCGTAGAACCTCATAACGAGGTCCGCCAGCGTTGATTTTCCTGCGCCTGTGGATCCAACTACGGCCACCTTCTGTCCTTTTTCTATCTCAAAATCCAGTCCTTTGAGCACCCAGGACTTATCTTTGTATGCAAACCAGACGTCCCTGAAACAGATGCGTCCATCCATCGGCTTCAGGACCACAGGTTTATCGGGGAGAGGCACCTCGTTCTTCTCGTCGAGTATCTCAAATACCCTGTCAGCGGATGCCACACCCTGCTGTATCGTGCTTATCACCCTGCTGAGGACCCTTATCGGCTGGACGAGGAGCCCGATGTACGTAAGGAACGCAAGGAGCTCACCGGCAGTGAGCCTGCCTTTTATGACATCCCGGCCTCCGAACCAGAGGATAAAGGCAAGCGCCGCGATTAGGATGACCTCAACTATCCCTTCAAGAAATCCCCTGACCTGCGTTCCCTTCATCACAGCTTTGAAATGCCTGTTGCTCTCGTTCTCGAACCTCGCATATTCCTTTTCTTCCGTCACGAAGGCTCTGACTATCCTAATGGATGAGAGCGCTTCCTGAGCTATGGCCGCGACCATCGCGAGTTTTTCCTGTATGGTCCCGCCCACTTCGCGCAGTTTGGACGAGGCTTTGTCTATCACAAGGACTGCCAGGGGGGTCACCACGAAAGTAACGAGGGTGAGCTTCCAGTTTATGAAGAGCAGGAAGCCGATTATCCCGATAAAAGTACAGCCCTGGACAACGAAATCGACAACGACCGCTGCGAGTATGTTCTGGAGAGTCGCAACGTCGTTCGTTATCCTGGAGAGAAACTCTCCGGACCGTTTGCTGTAAAGTTTGGCGAGTGAAAGCCTCTGTGTGTGATCATATAATTCCAGCCTGATATCTATTACGACCTTCTGGCCTACCCACGTCATAAGATACATGTGGCCGTAGCCGAAGACGGCCTTAAGTATATAGAGCGCAACGATGCCGACAGCCAGTAGGTTCAGTGTGGAAGACTGCTTGTTGATTAGGACATCATCCACGACGTTTTTTATCAGCCAAGGAGGGATGATGCCAAATATAGCGGAGAGCACCATGCAGGCCAGAGCAGCCGCCAGTCTCATTTTATAAGGTTTGCAGTAGCCCAGCAGGCGGACGTATGATGACCATGCTTTTTTGTCTTTCAGCGAAAGCATCTTATGCGGCCCCCATGATCCGCTTCGCCCATGATTCACAGACCCCGGTCTCCCCGAGCATCTCCCTGGCAAGCTCCAACTTCCGGCAGATCCCGGCTTTAAGATCTTCGCCGCCCTCAAGCCACTTCATCGTCTCCCTGACGATATTCTCAGGCGTCGCCTCTTCCTGCATCAGTTCCGGGAATAGTTCGTCTCCAAGGAGTATATTGGGGATCGTGTAATATTTCGTCCTTACCAAGTGCCTAACAACAAATGCCGACAACGGGCTGACCCTGTACAGCGCCACCATATAGCAGTCCAGCATCATTGCCTCTACCGCAACTGTCCCGCTTGCTGCCACAGAACAGCGTGAGGCGGCGAGGAGATCTCTGCCCGGACCTGTATATAATTCTAAATTATTTCGTTCAAGATGCTCTTTCATCTCTATCCTTCTCTTCTCATTCAGTCCGGGAGCGATCGAAAAGACCGGCCTCCATCCCTTTTCTTTTAGTTCGGAGGCTGCTTTCTCCATCATCGGCAGAAGGTTCTTTATCTCGACTCCCCTGCTTCCGGGAAGAAACGCAACAAGCCTTTCGTCAACCCTGAGATCTTCCGGAAGGCTGCGAGCGAGCGCATCTCTGTCGGCAAACTCCTCTGTCATGGGATGTCCGATCCAATAGCTTCTGCAGCCGTTTTTCAGAAGAAATTCATGCTCGAACCTGAAAAGCGGGAAACATTCATCGACTGCGGCGGCGATCTTTTTTACTCGACCGCTTCTCCAGGCCCATACGGAAGGCGGGGAGATGTAATATACTCTTCCTTTGTACCCCCTTGACCTCAGCTTTCTGATAAGGGGTATGTTGAAATCAGGGCTGTCGGCTATAACTACGCTTTCCGGCCCCTCCTCCATCACTCTGTCCGCCATGTCATTGAGCTGTCTGTACAGCGAGGGTATCGATGTGAGGACCTCAGCTATGCCCATAAGCTGGAGCTCTTCTCCGGGCCATTCGACCCTCACGCCGGCCTCTCTCGGCTCTTTGCCTCCCATACCCCATATATCGCCTTCATAGCCCAGCTTACGCAGCTCTCTGGCTACAGAGGCCGTATAGTGGTCTCCGGATGCCTCTCCCGAGCTCAGAAAGATCGACACTGTTCGACACCGACCACGGCAATTTTCTCCTTTTCCGCAACGGCACGGAACTCTTCCGGATCCATTATCAGCGTCCAGCCGGCGTGCAGGGCAAGACAGGAGAGCTTCGCCTGTGCCATGTTCCTCAGCGTGTTGGGGCCCACGGTCGGGATGTCATACCGTTCGTCCTGGTCAAGTCTCATCATCTTCACCACTGTTCCGCCGACGCAGAGAGATCCGGCTCTAAGAAGCGTGGCATCAGTTCCCTCCATTGCCTCGACGGCAACGACAGAACGTTTGTTGACGACCACAGTTTGTCCGAAAGAGAGGGGCACAAGGGCCCTGCATATCGAGAATCCATAATCGATATCAGCCCTCTCGTCACTCGTGGGCCTTCTGCCAGCAATGTGACCAGGCCCCGCGAGCAGATCGGGGATTATGTCCCTGTAGCTCATCACCTCAAATCCCGATTTTTCTAGAAAATCCACAAGGGCTCCCAGCAGCGAGTGGTCGTCCCTGAAGACAAGGCTCGCAAGAAATCTCTGCGTGGTAAGATCTAAAAGTGAGGGTTTGAATGCCAGGGTCTTGGATACGAGTCCGGCCATTATTATTTTTTTTACGCCGCGGCTTTTCATATCTTTAATGGCGTATCCGATATCGGGCTTGATTATGTTTACGACTTCAAGCGCAAATTTTGATATGTCGCCCACTTTCTCCCTGACCGAGTAAACGACCGGAGGCGTTCCCATGTCCGTGAGCCTGCTGGCTATCACAACTGGCAGATTTCCGTCCCCAGCTATCAGGGCGATCTTGTCTTCCATCAATTATTCCTCCATATAACGTATATAACGTATCTTATGCCGGATCAGACATAATATAATTGTCACTCATATGACTGGATTTTAGTCATCCAGATCCCGGATCCATCGGAAAAGTATAGCACAGAGGCCTGATCTGTCGTACGGTCGGAGGCAGCCCGATGCCACCCTATGCCGTGATGTCGATCTTTGTCATCCCAGTGCCACATCCAGTACCATCATCGCGGCAAAGCCCACAAGGACACCCATGGTTGCGAGATCTCCGTTCCCGCTGGATTGTGATTCCGGGACGACCTCTTCCACGACAACGAATATCATGGCTCCGGCGGCATAAGCCAGAGCGTAGGGAAGGACGGGACGGGCCATCTGCACAAGGGCTGCGCCGAGCAAGGCAAAGACCGGCTCGACCGCTGCGGAAAGCTGACCGAATAAAAATGCCTTGTTCCTGCTGAGTCCCTCCCTACGAAGTGGAATGGATACCGCAAGCCCTTCAGGAAAGTTCTGGAGTCCGATCCCCAACGCAAGAGCCGCAGCCCCCGCGATCGTCGCTCCGGGCATCAGGCCCACAGCTCCGAAGGCCACCCCGACAGCCATTCCTTCCGGTATATTGTGCAAAGTTATCGCCAGGACAAGAAGGGTCGTCCTTCTCATCTTTGAAGGGGGACCTTCAGGGGCAGTCTCTGCCATTGCCGGATGAAGGTGCGGCATAAGCATGTCAAGAAGCCTCATCGAGACCCCTCCGAGAAGGAAGCCGATCAGGGGGGGCAGCCACCCGGGATATCCAAGATCTTCGGATATCGATATCGCCGGAGCCAGAAGTGACCAGAAACTGGCTGCTATCATAACTCCTCCGGCAAATCCCAGCATTACGTCAAGAACCTTCTGATCGGGCCTTTTCGCGAGATAAACTCCCGATGCGCCCAATGCCGTCACTCCCCATGTAAAGCAGCCTGCCAACAACGCCTGTAACGGAGCTGATGCTTCCGCAAACCAATCCATAGGCCCGTCTCCTCCTGATCTCATTATGTGTTTATGACTGCAGCTTCGGGGTCACTGCCGCAATGATCCCTGTTATCTCGTACACTGACGCACATTGCCGATAATTATTTCACGATTGCTATATAATATTCTCTCAGAATGCGGGAGGGGAAGCCAGTGTTTTCTGCCGATAGTACAAAAGAATGGTTCAAAAGTTTCACAGATGGCTACAGGGTCGAAGGGGCACTTCACCCGATGCTTGAACTTAAGCTCAGACACAGCAGAAGGGTATCTGCGATATGTTCTGCAATTGCAGACTCCATGGGGTGGAACGAATACGGCGACAGCTGGCTTGCGCTTACAGCAGGACTTCTGCATGATGTCGGAAGGTTCCCGCAGTACAGCATGTGCGGAACATTCTTTGACAGTGCAAGCGTTGACCACGGCTGCCTGGGAGCGGAAATAATCACGGAAAAGTTTGATTGGGAAGGCATCCCTGAAAATTTCAAAGATAACATTATATCCGCAGTAAGGTTCCACAACAAGAAAACGCTCCCTTCGGACCTTAAGCTCGGAGAGTATAAATGGTCATGTCTCGTCAGGGATGCCGACAAGATAGATATCTACAGGATGGTGCAGGAACGATTGGACAACGGCACTATCTACGAGATGCTGCCGAGGCACCGGATGTCCGAAGGGCTTTCTCCCGAACTGGTCGAAGAGATAAGAAAGACCGGCACAGGCTCCTATTCAAATGCAAGATCCCTTCTGGATTACAGGCTGATCCAGCTTACGTGGGGATGTGACCTGAACTTCCCGGTATCCGTTGTGACACTGAGAGAAGAGGGAATAATAGAGAGGATGTGCGGAGACCTCCGTCCCTGCGGGATAGACGATCTGATCGACAGCCTCGTCAGCCGGATATACTCGATGGCATAAAAAGAGGAGACTTCCGTCTTAGCGGCAGTCTCCCTCAATATACGACATATCCTGAACTGGTCTGACCTATAATTACTGAGCCTCGAACATATCTTTGCCTACACCGCATACAGGGCAGACCCAATCATCGGGGATCTCCTCGAACGGCGTTCCGGGGGCTACTCCCGCATCAGGATCTCCTGCTTCCGGATCATAAATGTAACCGCAAACGGTGCACACATACTTCTTCATATCCATAGTCCTCCTTTTGGGTTGGGCCTTTGCCAATGGCCGCTTGTGCTGAAATCGTTATCATTTTAACATTGTTTTTCAAATGCGGCAGAAAGACTGAGCAAGTTTTTCTGTAAGCTTCTTTGCTCCTCCGTCAATTATAAGGTAATTGTCTTCCAATCTCAATCCTCCCCAGCCTTCGATATATATGCCGGGTTCTACTGTGACCACATCTCCTAATCTCAGTTCGTACGAATATTTCGATGAAAGATATGGCGGCTCGTGGATCTCGATCCCGATACCGTGCCCCAGCCCATGAGTGAAGTACCGGCCAAGCCCGGCGGATTCCAAAACATCGAAAGCTGCCTTATATACATCCGTTCCCGCCGCACCGGGACGGAGGGCTCTGACTGCGGCCTCGTGCGCATCTGACAGGATGTCATGATAATAAACGGCGCGCGGGTCGGGGTCACCCAAAGAAAAATTCCTTGTTATATCGCAGAAGTACCCCATGTACCTGACTCCAAAATCAACAGTTATCCATTCGCCTGCTGCCATTTTCTTTTCGGTGGCCCTGCCGTGAGGCATCGAACTTCTTTTTCCTGATGCGACTATCATGTCGAATCCGGTCTCGCCTCCGAATTTGTTTATGTTGAAATTGAGCAGCGCCTCGAACTCTTTTTCCGTCATTCCGGGCATCACGCTTTCAAGGGTAAGGGAAAATGCCTCCGCGGCGATCTCACCGGCCTTAATGATACATTCTGCCTCGTGCCCGTCTTTTGAGCGCCTGAGTTCGGATATGACCGGGGTCGCATCGCACCACCTGGTCTTTTTTGCGGAAGCCAGTTTCTCCCATGTGGCGTGAGACGTCTTCGATGCCTCGCAAAGGATCTTTTCTGCTCCGTGCGCGGATATGCTATCAATTACATCGTCGGTCAGGCTTTTTTTCTGGGCCAGGATCGGATGGGGCGATTGAGTCTCTCCCTGTTCTCTGTATCTGCCGTCGAGAATGAGCTCCGCAGAATCCTTGTATATCACGAGAGCACCCGATGTCCCCCTGAAACCGCTGAGATAGTACAGTGTCTCCCAGTTGAAGCTTTCATCGGTAACGGCGACAAAGGCATCTGTACCGGTTTTTGCCATCTCTTTCCTGAGCCTTTCGATTCTGTTGACGATATGGCCTTTACTCATATCCTGGTCCTTCCATCTTCAGGAGTCTCCATAACTCTTCTGTGGGCTCTGGGACAGGCGTCGTCAGCTTTCCTCCCATCGAGCCGACCAGGGCCGCCTCAATGCCTCTCTCTGCAAGGCGCTCCAATGCCTCCGCTGTTCTGTTCTCCGGCACGACAGCAAGAAGACTTCCGGAAGCTATCAGATGCAGGGGGTCGAATCCAAGCCTCTCCGAGGCTCTTTCTGTAAGGGGGTGGACAGGCACGGAAGAGTAGTCTATCTTCGCCTCAAGTCCGCTGAGCGAGGAGATCTCGCCGATACCTCCCATGAAGCCTCCCTCTGTAGGATCGTGCATGAACTTCGCAATATCTCTCAGGACCCTGGACTCCTCGAGCACGGAAGTCTTTTCAGCCCAGGACAGGAGTTCCTCCGTCTCGGATCCAGACATGAAAGGTCTCAGAAGCTCAGGCTTGTCGGAGGCAAGTATCGACATCCCTTCTATCCCGATATGCTTGGTTGCGATAATGGCATCTCCGGGCCTGAGGTCACCTGCCCTCAGCACCCTGTCAGCCGTTCCTATCAGGGCACCCATGATGACCGGCCTTTCGTATCTGTCGTTGAATTCGGTATGGCCTCCGGCCACGGCTATCCCCTGGGCAAGGCATTCCTCATGTATCTCTCTCATGATGCGCGCCGCCCCTTCCTCTCCCCATGAAGGGGGAAGGATGAGCGTCACTGCAAGATACGCGGGGTCTCCTCCCTTTGATGCGATATCATTGGAGTTGATCAGTACAAGCAGCCTTCCGGCGCCTTTTTCCGCTCCGACTATCGGATC
>DBRW01000010.1:17426-20993 GCA_002306075.1 Synergistaceae bacterium UBA1358 | reverse complement strand
CCCTGTCCGTCAAAGAGGAGTCGGCCAAAATCTTTTGCCCTGTACTGAGTGATCATATTAAGTATGAGTCCGAGGCTTATCATGAAGACACCCATACATATGGCCACTAAGAGCAGCTTATTTGTGTCATGCATCGGAGAGAGCCACAGCGCGGGGATAATGTCCTCCAGGCCGAAGATGCTCCCGTACAGCGCGCCGAAAACGATGGAACTCGTTGCCGCGTATTTCATCACCTGGCCGAATGAACGCCTCATCATCCCCTTTTTAACGAGGAGGGTAGATGCAAGGTATATCATCAGTCCGTGTCCTATGTCTCCGAACATGAAACCGAAAAACAGTATGAAGGATATCGCCACGATCGGCGAAGGGTCGATCTCTCCGTAGGAGGGAAGGCTGTACATCGACACAATATCCTGGAATGCCCTGAAGAAGGGGTTGTTCTGAAGGAGCGTGGGGACCCTTATTCCTGAATAAGTTATGTCCTTTGTCTCCTCCACCATGATAGTTGTCATGGGCGCTTCCTCTTCTATCGTCTTCCTGATCACCGCAAGAGTATCGGCAGGTATCCATCCGGAGAGGACATACATGCCGCTCACCTCTCCGCGACCTTTGCAGACATCGTATACCCTCTGCATCGTATAGAGCTGGGAGTAGAGAAGCTCGTATTCTGCGCGCTGCTCCTTAAGCATATCCTTGGCGGCCTTTGCAAGCCCTTTGATGGCCCGTTCGTGGTTGGCGATACGCTTGTTGACCTGACCGAGCGGATCGCTTCCCCTTAATTGTTCAGCTATCGCTTTTAGTGAAAACTCTTTGAAATAGACCGCCTCGAGCAGTTTTTTAGTCGACTCTTCATATCCTTTTACAGTCAGTACGAGCGCCCATGTGTTTCCTCCCACTACGATCAGGTCGCTGACCAGGATGGGAGATTCTTCACTGCTTTCAGTGAGTCTCTGATAGTTTTCGTTGGACACCCTTCCGAAAAAGGGTATAAGGAATTTGCTGTCCGCGAGTTCTTCCGGACCGAACTCTGTGCCCTTGAGCTCCTCTACGAAGAGCTTGGTGGCTATGAGCAGCTCTTCTTCCTCCGTCATCACGAGCCTTCGTTTTTCCCAAATCTCCAGCCGTTTGGAAGTCTGCTCCACCTTGTGACGGGCAGCGGCAAGAGTAAACTCTCTGGTCAGGGTAACAGGCGAGGGTTCGGGGATCATCTCTCCCGCTATCTTCCATACGGTGGAAACTTTGTTGAGGAGTTCATCGTACGGGTTTTCTGTTTCGGTCGTGACCCTGGACCTAAGGGATCTGTCATTTACAAGTAGGTCGAGAGGCAGTGGCTGGAATCCTCCTGTCAGTACCATCTGACGGGCTACAGGCTCCATCTCCGAATCCGGACCTATCATGGTCAGTGCGACCATTTTCATTACTGCCATTTGGGTTCACCCCCGCTTATTATAGGCCTGATAAGGTAGTCTGCCGCTTGACTGCGGTCATAATCATACCTCACGTCTTCAATAACACGTATGATATCGTCCAGTTCATGTGATTTCAGTATGAAATAGCTTATGGCCGTGTGGAATCCGGGCGGCCCCTTCTGAAATATCGCAAGCGCTTTCAGGTAGTTGTACCGCTTGATGGACATTTCAAGAGCGAGTTCTCGGTCTTCCTTTTCAAGGGCATTTCTGAAAATATTTGCGTAGACAGGGAAAGAGATCTCGAGCCTGTCAAGCCTCTCCTCCCATGTTGCGCCTTTTGCCATATCCCTCAGGTGGTATGTCTTTATCTTGTATTTGACCGGCAGCATTCTGCTGAGTGTCTCTTCCAGCGTCATCTGGTAGTACCATGTGCACCTGTGGAAGTGATAGAGGTTCAGCAGGTCTATCCTGCTGCCGAACAAGGGTTCGAGCATTTTCTGATCTTTTGTCGGCAGATTCTTCAGGTCGTTGTACAGCGAAGTCTCGACCAGATTATCTATTGCCAGTTCAAGCGAGAAAAGTGATTCTTCTCCGTTTATGAGGTGTCTGACCGGTTCTGCGACGACTTTGTAATATTTTGTGTCCTTAAGGGCATCAAGAGCTTCCGAGTAATCCCTGCTGTTGAGCAGGAGGTTGTACGACAAGGTCGAGCCTGGCACCGCGAACAGGCGCTTTCTCATTTCGTCCCGGTCCAGCCTCTTAACCCTTATCCATCTAAAAATGCTCTTAAGGTGCTCCGCTTCGTACCAACCCAGCCAGTCAATGAAGATCTCACGCTGTACACCGGCCAGATATGAGAGAAATGCGGTAGCTTCAGAAAGGATGGCGGATCTTACCGCATTCTCAAGATCTACGCGGTGGACCGCGGCCGGCGGGATCGTCTCGAGGTGTCGTCCGTATCCTTCTGTATGTTTCAGGAAATCAGCTATCTCCGCGGTAGAGCCCAGATTAAGCAACGCCCAGTACTCTTCGGAGGTCAGAAGCCTGCTGAAGAGCACGTGCGATTTTACGCCTATGGCTGTTGCCTGGCCCTTGGAAGTTGACAGCAAACTTAATTACCCCTTTTGGTCTTTAATAGGAATCTTTCTGCTGTCTCCGAGACTATCGAGTCGATAACAGAATCCACGTTCTCTTCGAAACGTCTCTGCATGCGGACACGTTCCTCTTTACCGAGTTCAGCTATCTGTTCCGCTTCAGTCCTCGCAGAATTGAGGGCGGTCTCCATTATCCCCTTGGCCTGCTCCCTTGCGGAGGCCATCTGATTGGTCCGCTCCACGGCGAACTTTTCCTGCGCAGTGCGCAGAAACCCATCCGATTCGCTTCTTGAGTCCTCAACGATCCTCTTTGCTTCTGATTCCGCTCCGAGCAGAACAGCAAGCGCTTCCTGCAATGTGCCCATCGTCATTACCTCCGGAATTAGACTACTTTGCCTTTTTCTGAGCCATCTTCATTCTAGTGAAGTCTTCCCGTTCGCCCTCTTCAAGGACGTCGGATATGTACCGTATATCCGCCTGGTTTGAGGGGATGACCACTTTTTCAAGAGCATTTACACGCCTGTGAGTCTTTCGTATCTGTACCGCAAGCCTGTATACGCTTGTCTCGACTTCCGCAAGCCGCGCGAGCAGCACCATTACCTTTCTGAATTTGGAATATGCCGCATCCATAGCCCCTGAAGATCCGTAAAAAGAATAGCTTGGTACCGTCTTGTCCGACAAGGGGTCAACGTCAGGTATCTCAACTCCCATTACAGAACGCAGACGTACAGTAATATCGGAAGTCAGAGGAACGGCTTCCGATATGTCTTCCACAGTATCTATGCCGAGAGAGACGTTTGCCTTCTGAAGTGCTTCGTACGCCTCTTTGAATACACGCTCGACATCTCTTTGTATCGTTTTCGCAGCATCGATGTATCTGACGAGCTCCATCATCAGCACCTGCCGTTTCTGATCGAGCAGGTCATGTCCCGACTGCGCCATCTTCATCGAACGGGTGAGATTGACTAGGTTTCCCTTTGTGGGTGCCAGTTTCGTAGCCATTAGATCCTCCATTGCCAGATCACGGTATAAGATCAAAACTATCAATGCCGGGTCTGTTCCGC
>DBRW01000010.1:0-17264 GCA_002306075.1 Synergistaceae bacterium UBA1358 | reverse complement strand
CCGACGCCGGCTCTTGTGACGAAAGCCGCCGTAATGGAAGGAAGACTTCCCGTCATGAACATAAGGGCCGGGACCTCTGTGGCTCCGGTCGCCCCCTTCACGGATCTTGGTGCCGCCCCCGGAAGGGATCCGAGGCTCGGTCCGGCGGTGCCGGACTTCTTAAGGGTCTCCAAAAGAGCTGCTGAGGCAGCCGGGGATCTTGCCGGACGCGGCATAAAAAGATTCGTGCTTGCCGAATCTATCCCCGGAGGGACAACGACTGCCCTCCTCCTCCTGAGATCTCTCGGATACGACGGAACAGTCTCATCTGCGGGGCCCGTAAACCCGCTTTCCAAAAAGGAAGAGATCTGGAATGCGGTAGCCTCGAGACTCGGGATAAAGACCGGCGGTATGAAAGGGAAAGGTCTCGCAGCCGCGGCTGAAGCGGGAGATCCGATGCAGATATCTGTTGCCTCCTTCGTATCCGCCCTTCCCGAAGATGCCGAAGTCGTCCTTGCGGGAGGCACCCAGATGATGGCGGTCGCCGCGCTGCTGAGGGATATGAGGGTAACGAGGCCTCTGATGGTGGCCACGACCAAATATATATGCAATGACGCAACGAGCTGTTTTGTCGAATATGCGGAGAGGATAGGCGTTGAATGGTACTCGGCCCCGCTTGACTTTTCGAAGTCGAGATTCGAGGGGCTCGCCGACTACGAAAAGGGGTACGTCAAAGAGGGCGTGGGAATGGGCGGAGCGGTATGGTACGCGATACAAAACGGCGCTGCACTGGAAAATATTACCAGACGCACCGAAGAACTCTACGAAGGGCTTATCTCCTGAAAACACGGGACGGCTAAGATGTGAACTATCAGGAAAGCGGCAGGTCATCCTGCCGCTTTTGACGCCTTAAGCGTCGAATACAGGGCTGCAGCAAGGATCAGGATCCCTCCCGCCAGCTCATTGAAAGAGGGTATTTCTCCCAGGAAGATGGCTGCGGCAGCTATCCCGTATACCGATTCGAGGCTTGATACCATCCCGGCAGTCTGTGCCCGTACATGTTTCATACCGTTGATAAACATCGAATGGGCTCCCGCGGTAAAAAGCACCCCCAGCAGGACGAGAAGAGAGATGTCGGTGACGGTGAACGAGGGTTTGTACAAGAAGAGGGCCGGAAGCAGTACAAGAGTGGCTGTCCCCTGTTCGTAAAAGGCGATCAGCCTTCCGGAATATTTCTTGACATATTTTCTGTTCGTAAGTGACAGAGCAGCGTAGGTAAGGCTGCATGTCATGCCCCATATTATCCCCTTCGTCATGCTGTTGCTCAGATGGAACTCGGGCACGATAATGATCACCCCTGTGAACATCACGCAGGCACATATAACATCGGCTATCCTGATCCGTTCTGCAAAGATAAAGGGTTCAAGGAACGTGATAAAAAGAGGGAACGTCGAAAATGTGAGGACAGCTATAGCTACGGTCGAGACCTGGACGGAAAGGAAGAACGCCGTCCAGTGGACCGCAAGCAAAATACCCGCCGCCGCAAGAACGGCCATGTCACGTCCCTGATCGAGCCTTATGCTTTTGCCTCTGTACCTGAAGAGCGCGTACATGGCGGTACTTGCGAAGAAGACCCTTCCAAGTGCTATTATGACTGCCGGCAGTCCGACATATCTTGCAAAAAGACCGGAAAGGCCGAAAAGGACGACCGCAATATGTATCTCTATGAGGCTCCTTGTCTTGTCCTGCATTTATGTACCCACCTCAAAAAGGGGAGCCGGGTCAAAGAATTCGCCCCGCCAGGAGAGACTGAAATGGAGGTGAGGCCCTGTGACCCTGCCGCTCTTCCCTGAGAGTCCTATGATTTCTCCCCTTTGCACGCTGCTTCCCGCAGATGCCGATACCTTTGACAGATGGCAGTAAAAGGAAATGAGCCCCGCGCCGTGGTCTATGTACACGCACTTGCCGGCGAACCAGAAATCTCCGGTCAGGACGACCCTGCCGGAAGCGGCAGCCCTCACGGGAGTCCCCGAGGAGGCCCTGAAGTCGATACCTCCGTGTCTTCCTCTTAACTCTCCGTTGAAATACCTGCTCTTTCCGTAGACCGAAGAATAGCTCCCCGGAACAGGCCTGAAGAGCGGAAGCTGCGGAGCAGACCCGGAAGTGTTGGTCTGTATGGCGGTCCTGCCCAGTTCGGCCTCTTTCTTTATTCTTTCGCTGAGGCTTTTGGGGGGAGTCAGCTTGTCCGCCTCGATCTTAAGATCTTCCCTTGGGTATCTGCGAGCGGACAACTTTATCTTATGTACGATCTCCCCCGGTCCGCCGTCGATTATGCAGCTTATCCGAAGTTCGTGCGTCCCTGCCTTCGCGTTTTTCAGGTCTGTCCCTAAAAGAGCGCTGAAAGCTCCGTTCTCCGAAGTCAGCACAGTGTCCTTTCCCTGCCATGTTAGGGAAACGTGCTGCAAAGGCGAAACGGACTTTACGATTACCAGGAACGGCTGGCCTATGTCCGCCTGTGATGGGGCGGTCACGGTCACGTCAGCCGCAAAGAGAGAGGCCTCAAGTAAAAGCAGGATGATAAAGGTGATGACAGTCCTCTTCACAGCGCCCCTCCTCCATTTATATAAGATCAGGATAAGATCTATTATAGTATGACTTTGAAAAAGAGGTTGAGAAGGCCGCCTGTGACCAGTGCCGCGCTTATCATTATCCCCGAGCTCATGAGCATCCTTTTTGAGCCGAGCTCCTTCCACAGGATTATGAAAGTCGCAATGCAGGGGAAAGTCATCGCCAGCACGACCACTGCCACGAGCATCTGCTGTGCGGAAAGGCCGATGGGTATGAGAAGTCCCATTGCGATGTCCTTCCTGAACAACCCCATTACGATAGGTACGGCAGTCTCGGGCGGCAGTCCCAGGAATCCCTGGAATATCGGAGAGAGCGCGACTGCCAGCTTATCCATGACTCCCAGTGTGTCAAGTATATTGACGAGGAATATGCCCAGAAGGACCAACGGCGTGGCTTCGTAGAGGAAATCCTTTATCCTGAACCAGAGTTTGTTTGACCATGCCTTTAGGGAGGGTATTCTGTACGGCGGTATCTCAACGATCAGTTCGGGGCTGTATCCCTTGAGAGTGAGGTGCATGATCCGTCCGAGGATAAGCCAGACGCAGAAGAGTATGACGTAAACGGCGGCCACATAGCCCATCCCGAACTCGCCGAGCGTGGCTGAGAGCATCGCCTGTATCGATACACAGGGGATCCCGACCGAGATAAGGGTCGCGGCTATGAACCTCTCCCTCTCCGATTCGAGGACACGTGTCCCGAGGATGCCCGGAACATTGCATCCGAAGCCGAGCAGGGTGGGGATTATCGCGTATCCGTGTATGCCGAATCGATGCAGCAGCGCATCGAAGACCACCGCGAGCCTTGGCAGGTAGCCGAAGTCCTCAAGGAAGCTCAGTCCTGAGTAGAATGCTATTATGTAAGGAAGGACCATCCCGAACTCTACGTATAATCCTGTCGAGAGTACTCCCAGACTCTGTTCAAGGTCTATCTCTCCGTCTATGAGAGTCCCTATCAGGATATTCCTCAGCGGTCCCTCGCCGAGTATCCCGCTCAGTTTTTCAAGGGCGAGGATCCAGAAATTCTCAAATATCGGGTCCGTTATATGAGTTATTATCCCTTCGCCGACAAACCTGATCACCATAAATCCAAGGATCAGGACAAGGAACCCGACGATGCCTCCGAGCACAGGGTGCGCGGAGACGTCCTCTATCCTGTCCATCGTCGTATGGTGTCTGTGTGTGACGGTCTGGACCTTTGATATTATTTCGCCTATGGCATTCCAACGCGCCTCTTTGGACATCGGCTGTATCGGACTTACCCTTGCCTCGTCCATTTTTGATATCAGCTCGCTGATCCCCTGTCCGGTGACTGCGACTGTCGGGACCACAGGAACGCCCAGTTCTTCTTCCAGCTTCTGCACATCTATAATGATCCCCCTGTGTCTCGCCTCATCCACCATGTTGAGGGCGATGACAACGGGGATGTCGTGCTCCAGGACCTGCATCGCCATGACAAGGTTCCTCTCAAGCGCGGTCGCGTCGATGACCAGGATGACGATATCGGCTCCTTCGTTCAGAATCCGGCGCGCGATGACCTCTGCCTCGTTTGTGGGATCAAGCGTGTAGGCTCCCGGGACGTCCGTAAGTCTTGCAATTTTGCCTCCGTATTTCATGGTCCCCTCGGTGAAACCAACGGTAGTGCCCGGATAATTTGAAGAAAGGGCATGCGTTCCCGTGAGCCTCGAGAAGAAGACGCTCTTTCCCACGTTTGGGTTTCCCATCAGGAGGACTCGTCTGGAGCCCTGGGGAAGCGACGGACATTTTTTGCCTCTGCCGATGCAGAGGCCGCAGTCTCTGCAGCTCATATGAATTTAGGCCAGAGGCGGCTCTTTTCAACGGTAGGCCGCTCGGTATGTTCGGTATGATCTACGCACTCAACTTCTATTTTTCCGGCGATGGCGTGGGCAACGGCAAAATGGCGTCCGTCGAGGAGAAGAGTTATGGGTCCTCCGAAAGGCATGCCGGATACTTTCTGTATCCTTTTGCCGACTCTCAGCCCCAGAGCCTCAAGGCGTTCCCCCGCTTCCCCCGCGGGGATGCTCTTAATTACAGCGCTTTCCTCGTCTCTCAGCTGCAAGAGGTTCATCTGCAACAGCCCTCCATTGTGATCTTCAGTTGTGGTTGCTCATGGCTAACCGATTATCCTACGGCACTATTGCCTTGTCAAGAAATATAAGACCTATTTTTTCATAACTTCCATGACCGCGATCATGGCGAATATCCGCATCTGATCAGCATTCGTACGCCGCCGCCGCGATACTGCACCGCGCGATGCCCGTAAAGACCGGATAAAATATAAGCAATACCCGCAAAAGCCGGCAAAAAGCGGATCGGCCCCTCTGTCCGCGCCGGGGCTCCTGATTGCCCGCCGCGGGCTCTTTGTAGTAGACTTAGAAAGTCAGCATATACATTATGTAATTTATTAGGCTGTCGGATGTCATGCCGAAGTCACGGGGGTTTGAGTTTGCGGCCTTTTGTGAGATGATAAACGATCGATGCGAAAGATAAGAATGGAGTGGTATTGGGATGCTGCACTGCGGGATAGTCGGTCTGCCACTTAGCGGCAAATCTACGGTGTTCAATGTTATTACGAGGGCGGGAGCTGAGGTCAAGCCCTATGCCGGAGGCAAGACGGACCCTAACAAGGCTGTCGTTGAGGTCCCCGACAAAAGGTTCGACTTCCTGGTCGAGGTCCATAAACCCAAAAAGGTGACCCCTGCCCAGATCGAATTCGTCGATCTTGCGGGGCTCTCAAGGGGAGCCGGAAAAGGAGAGGGTCTCGGCAATTCATTTCTCTCGTTCGTTGCTGACGCGGACGCTCTGATACATGTCATCAGATGTTTTACCAACAAGGCGGTCGAGCATCCGGAGGGAAGCATAGATCCTGTAAGAGACTGGGATATCATTGAGAACGAACTGATCTTTCGCGATCTTGCCGTCATAGAAAACCGGCTGGGTAAACTTAAAGCGAAAAAGAAACTTACCCCTGAAGAAGAGACTGAAAAGAAGCTCCTTGATATGTGTTTCGAATGCCTTTTGGAGGAAAAGCCCTTGCGCGGTCTGGAACTGAAACCTGCGGAATGGCGCCTGCTGAGGGGATTCTCATTCGTCACATCAAAGCCTGAAATAATACTTCTGAACCTTGACGATTCACAGTCGGACGAAACGAAGATATCCAAGTGGGATGAGCTGAAAAAGAGGGCGGATGAACAGGGAGTCAAGCTGTGCACTCTGTACGGGAGCCTTGAAATGGATATCGCGGAACTTGATGAAGAGGAGGCTTCCGCCTTTACTGAAGGCCTCGACATAACCGAACCTGGCAGGGAGAGGCTGATAGAGGAGGCCTACAGAGTTCTCGGTCTGATCAGCTTCTTCACATGCGGTCCCGATGAAGTGAGGGCATGGACCCTCCATGACGGAGACAACGCAGTGGATGCCGCCGGGGCGATCCATTCCGACCTTGCCAGGGGATTCATCAGGGCCCAGGTCGTCGCCTTCGACGACTACAAAAAGCACGGCAGTTCCTTCGACGAATGCAGGAAGGCAGGATGTCTCAGGCTTGAGGGCAAAGAATATATTGTCAAAGACGGAGACATCATCGAAATAAGATTCAACGTCTAGAGGTGATGGAAAGATGATCTTCGAACCTATCGAACTCAAGGACAGACTGCTGAAGAACAGGGTCGTATCCGCTCCTCTCGCCTCTTCAAGCTCTAATGAGGACGGCTCCCCCTCGGAGAGGTCTCTGGAGATCTACAGACGCTTTGCCTCGTCGGGAGCAGGCCTTTTTATCGTCGAGCACCACGCCGTAACTGTTTCGGGAAGGACGAGGCCCGCACAGTTCCTTGCCGACAGCGACGAGACCGCAAAGAAACACTCCGCGATCTCGTCGATCCTAAAAAGCGGCAACGCACTCTGTCTTGCCCAGATCAACCACGCCGGGGCAAAGATAGCGGATCCCGGAGTCTTTGACATGGAGGGATACAGACCTATCTCTCCCTCGGGGATACCCGTCGGGGACCAGTGGGAAAAGAGCGGGCGCAGACCGGAGACGATGACGCGCAGCGAGATCAGGCGTACTGTGGAAGATTTTGTAAGCGCAGCTGTGCGGATGGTCCGGGTCGGTGGTTATGACGGAGTCCAGATCCATGCCAGCCACGGCTATCTGATCGGACAGTTTTTAAGCCCGCTGACCAACAGGCGCGACGATGAATACGGGGGCACAGACCGCAAGAGAGCCAGGCTCCTGTATGAGATAACGGATGCCGTAAGACAGTCTCTAAAGGATGTCCCGATATCGGTGCGGTTGGGTGCGGCCGACTTTATCCCGGGAGATAAGCCCCTCGGGCTTTCTCTTGACGAGACAGTACCTGTCGCCCGCGAGCTGGTCAGCCTCGGTGTCGATATGATAGGCATTTCCGGCAACCTTTGCGGCTACGGACTTGACCGGACAGACAGCGCCTACTTTGCACCCTATGCGGAGAGGATAAAGGCATCGGTCGGAACTTCTGTGCTTGTCGAATGTACGGGCGGGATAAGGGATGCCGTTACCGCGGATAGAATGCTGAGGGACGGGGTATGCGACCTTGTCGGCGTCGGAAGGCTGATGCTCAGGGATCAGGGTTTTCTTGCAGGATGGAAGGAGTCATGCTGATTTGAAGGTATACATAAGCTCGGATATGGAAGGTTCCACGGGAATAGTATCGCCTCATCAGGTCACTCCGGGCAGATCCGAGTACGAGTTCGGATGCAGGATGCAGCTGCACGATACGCTTGCGGCAGTGAAGGCCGCCCTCGCCTGGGGGGCTGACTCGGTAACGGTCAACGACTCCCATGAAAGGATGATCAATCTCGATCCCTCAATGTTCCCGAGGGGTGTCTCCGTCATCAGCGGCAGCCCAAAGATACTTGGGATGGTCGAGGGTGCGGCAGATCATGACGCGGCGATCTTCCTGGGGTATCACGCGATGGCAGGGACGGAAAAGGCTGTGCTTGACCACTCATATGACTCAAAAGTCGTATACGGGCTCAAGGTGAACGGTACCAGACTCGGAGAGACCGGACTCAACGCCCTTTTCTGCGGCGCGCTCGACGTGCCTGTCGCAATGGTCGCGGGCGATACCGCAGTTTGTTTTGAGGCATCCAGCCTGCTTGGAAGCACTCTGGTCACATGCGTCCTGAAGGAGGGGCTCGGCAGGCATTCGGCCGTCACCAGGAGCCCCGATGATACGTCGGTCCTGATATCGGAAGCAGTCAAAAAAGCACTGGATGCAGCATCGGCAGGGAAGAGCCCGGTCCTGAAGATGGAGGCGCCGTACAAAGCAGAGCTCACTTTCCATACTACGGCTCAGACAGATGCGGCCGCGCTTGTCCCGGGAAGCGAGAGGGTATCGGGGCGGACCTTGGTCTTCACGACCGACGACATTTTTGAAATAAGGCGCTGGTACTCCTCATCGATCGACTGCGCATCACTGGCGTGACATCAGGAAGATGCTGTCTGTAGGAGTAGACCTCGGTGGACATACGATATCCGCGGCCCTGATCGAAAGAGAGGGCGAAGCTGTCCGCATGGTCTCAAGGTCCGACAGGGAGACTCCCGAAAGCAGGAAGCTTGATAAAGTGGTCCATGTTATTGCCGGCATGATCGGTGAGGTCTCGCAGGGAAGGCAGATATCCTTTGTCGGAATCGGCATCCCGGGCTTTTTGGACAAAACACGGAGCAAGATAACAAGATTCACCAACTTTTCCGGCCTTGAGAATGTCTGTTTCGCTGAGCATCTCTCATCCGCACTGAACAGGATCGGTATGTCCCCCTCGATAGCCATGGAGAACGACGCGAACTGCTCCGCCATAGGAGAGGCCTTCTGCGGTACGGCGAAAGAGTGCAGGGATTTTGTCGTCCTGACACTGGGTACTGGGATAGGCTCCGGAATATTTGTGAATAGCAGGCTGCTCATAGGTGCGCATGGCATGGCCGGGGAGTCCGGCCATATGACCATAGGCAAGGGCAACATAAGCTGCGGATGCGGAAGCAAAGGACATCTTGAGACGATGGCTTCCGCCGACTACATTGAACGGAGCGCACGCCGGCAGGGGCTTCCTCCTGACTTCAGGCTGCTGTGGGATATGCGGGATGACAAAAGGGCGGATGCGCTCATCTCAGGCGCTCTCGATGCTCTGGCCGGAGGGATAGCCTCCCTTGTCGTCGTGCTGGACCCGGAAAAGATTATCCTGAGCGGGGGCATGAGCAAAGCACGGGGACTCGCTGAGGAAATAACAGTAAGGACTCTGGACCGGCTTCCCGTACCGCTCAGGGAACATCTGAAAATAGAGGTATCGGTGCTTGGGGCCGATGCTGCCCTTTACGGAGCGGCTTCGATAAATATGCTTGAGAGGTGATGTCAATGCCACTGCCAAAAGTCTTTATGACACAGAAGATACAGGAAGCCGGAATGTCGATCCTTAAAGACAAAGTAGATATCACACTCTGGAGCGATGAGGGGCGCCCGGATCCGCGGACAGTGAAGAGGGATCTGCCCCATGCCGAGGGCCTCATAATGACGATGGGGATCCCTATGGACAGGGAGTTCTTTAAGAGGGCCGCTAAGCTCAGAGTGGCTAGCCTCTACTCGGTAGGCTACGACAACGTGGACATAGCCGCAGCTACCGAATCCGGGGTGATGGTGACTAACACTCCGGGCGTGCTGACCGACGCCACTGCCGACACTGCCCTGATGCTCATGCTCATGGCGGCAAGGAAGGCCAGGGAGAACGAAAGGATAATGAGGGAGGGCGGCTGGACTCATTGGTCTCCTAACCAGTTCGTGGGCAAAGACCTCTTTGGATCGGTCCTCGGCATCGTGGGATTCGGCGAGATCGGGCGTGCTGTGGCAAAAAGAGCGCTTGGCTTTGGGATGAAGATCATATACACAGGCAGGACACGCAAGCCGGAATATGAAGAAAAGCTGTGTGCTGAGTATTTGCCCCTCGACGAACTTCTCAGAAGGAGCGACTTTGTCTCCCTCAACTGCGCCCTGACAAAAGAGACAACGGGGCTCATCGGAGAAAGAGAACTTCGTATGATGAAAAAAGATGCCGTACTTATAAATACTGCCAGGGGAGCTGTTGTCGATCAGAGAGCGCTGTACAGTGCATGCTCGGAAGGCTGGATCTGGGGGGCGGGGCTCGATGTGTATGAAAAAGAGCCTGTTCCCATGGATGAACCGCTGCTTGGTCTTGAAAACGTCGTTATGATGCCCCACATAGGAAGCGCTGCGGTAAGCTCCAGGGAGGGGATGGCACGTCTGGCAGCCCAAAACCTTGTTGAAGCTATCGAGGGAAGGATCCCGCCAAATTTAGTAAATCCCGATGTTTTGAAACGAATTTGAAGCGAAGACATTTCACATTGGTAAAAAATCACCGCCTGAAAGATATAAGACGGTGATTTTTTTGCCCCGACCCCTAAAATATAAAAATTTGTATATTTGACAAAAATGTGTATATAGTGCTATCCTTCTTTATAGTGAATTTAATCACATTAAAATTGGAGGATGGTACATATGGTGAAAATCCTGCTCTTGCTGATCGTGTTGGTCAATGGACTCTTTGCTTTCCGTTTCTTCACGGATTTTATGAAACACAAGAAAGAAGCATGGGCCGAACCCGGAAATAATATCCTGCTGGCTGTCTGGGGAGCGGTATGTTTCTTCTTTTCAACATTTGGCATTTCAGACTTTGCCCTTTCGACGGTCCTCTATCGTGCCAGGAAACTTATCGACGACGCCAAACTTCCCGGCACGCTGAACACTCAGTGCGCGATCCCGGTCGCGGTAATGGCCCTTGCATACATATCATCGATACAGGTGGACCAGCTGACACTGATACTCCTTATAGTCTCTCAGATGACAGGAGCCTATTTCGGCCCCCGTTTCGTCGTTAAGATGCCTGTCAGGCAGATAAGGATGTTCATGGGGATCGGGCTTGTGCTTGCGGCGTTTTTCGTCGTTGCAGGCAAATTCGGGTTCCTTCCTTCAGGCGGTGAGGCGACAGGCCTGACCGGCGGAAAACTCGTACTCGGCATGGTACTCCTTCTTGTATATGGTGCCCTCAACAACGTAGGAGTAGGATCGTATGCTCCCACGATGGCTACGGTCTATGCCCTCGGACTCAACCCCGCGATTGCATTCCCCGTCATGATGGGTGCCTGCACGTTCTCGGTCCCGGTCGGAGGTATGGAGTTCGTAAGGCTTGGGCAGTACGGACGGAAGATAACGCTTTTCAGCAGCGTATTCGGTATACTCGGAGTCCTCGCGGCTGTATTCATCGTAAAGAGCCTGGATACCAGCATGCTCCAGTGGGTGGTCGCGGCGGTCATCCTGATCGCGGGCCTCGATCTGCTCAGGCACGTGTTCCTGGTAAAGGAAGAAAATAAATAAAATTATTTCAGTTTTTTTCAGCTTGCGGTCTTTTTGATGAAGTATAATAAAATCACTATCGATAAGACCTGAAAGCTAAGGAGAGGAGTGCGGCAGATGTTACTTTTATCAAGGGAAGACATCCTTTCGGTATTTACAATGAGAGATGCCATAGAGGCAGACAAAAAGGCCTTCGTACTGCACACTAAAGGGAAGGCCGTAGTGCCCCTCAGGATAAACATTGAGACAGAGTCGAAGGAAGGTCAGTGCATGTTCATGCCTGCCTATGTCGGAGGAGAACTCAACATGGCAGGAGTGAAACTGGTCTCTTATTTCCCGGCCAATGCCGAGAAAGGCATACCCGTCGTGCCGGCGACCGTTCCTCTCATAGACGGTACGACCGGACTCGTGACGGCTATCATTGAAGGAACGACCCTGACACAGATTAGGACGGCCGCGATATCCGGTGCAGCAACAGAACTTCTGTCGAACCCGGACAGCAAAGTGGCTGCCCTCTTCGGGACAGGCGGACAGGCAGCGGCACAGCTCGAAGCGCTTATGACAGTCAGGAAGCTTGAAGAAATAAGGATATTCGATGCCCTGCCGGGACGTGCCGCAGTATTTGTGGAGAAACAGCAGCAGCTCGCGGACCGCTTCGGAGTAAAGCTTATCGAAGCCGACAATCCCAAGAAAGCCGTTACGGATGCGGATGTGATAACGACCGTCACGACCTCCGCGACCCCCGTCTTCTCGAATGACGATATCAAGCCCGGATGCCACATAAACGGAGTAGGCTCCTACACCCCCGACAAGAGGGAACTTCCGACTGAACTCCTGCGGAGGGCCGGCAGGATATTTGTCGACAACCGTGAAGCAGTCCTTTCAGAAGCAGGAGATTTCATCATCCCGATGAAAGAGGGCCTCTTCTCTTCGGATTCGATAGCCGGAGAGCTCGGGGACCTGATTCTCGGCAATGTCGAAGGACGCCGCTCAAAGGACGAAATAACGATCCTGAAGACCGTCGGCTTTGCTACGCTGGACATAGTGGCCGCGGCCGAGATATACAAAAAAGCGACTGAAGCCGGAGTGGGAACAGTCATCAGGCTCTGATCGGACGGATCATAATGACGGGGAAGAGTTCCGCCTCTCCCCGTCATTTTTTGTGAGGTGGGCAAATGTCAAAAAAAATACATCCGCTGCTTAAGCCCATGATACCGATCGTGGAGCTTTTGGGAAAAATGCTCGGGAGCGACTATGAGATAGTCCTTCACGATGTCTCTGACGGGGACACCTCCATAGTGGCCCTTGTCAACGGCAACCTTACAGGCAGGGACATCAACGCTCCTATGACCGATTTCGGAAAGTTCCTGATGTCAAATCCAAAATCGGTCGAGGTCAACTACATTGCAAACTATCCGTCCGAAGCCGGCAACGGCAGGCCTATGAGGTCGGGAGTGGCGCTCATAAAGGATGAGAAGGACGACCTCGTGGGATTTTTGTGCATCAACTATGACATGACAAAGGCGAGCGTGCTGAAGGATATGGGTGATTTCATGATGAAAACGACGCCCCTTTCCTTTAAAAATGTCAGCACAGAGAAGTTCGGCGGCGTCAGCGGAGACCGGACTCTGATAGAAAAGGCGAGAAAGAAATTCGGCAAGCCGCTGAGGTTTTTGAACAGCGAAGAGAGAAAACAGTGCATAAGGTACATGGACGAACTGGGCTTTTTCAAGCTAAAGGGATCGGTCGAAAGCCTGGCAAAAGAGATGGGCAGGAGCCGCTATACCCTTTACGCAGACCTCAGATCGGCCAGAAAAGCAGAGGACCTGAAATAGCCGTATTTGTTATGATTCGGGCCGCCCGCAGGGGCGGCTTGATTTTTTTGACTTGCCAGTCTCTTTCGTGATATAATCCCCGTTTGTCGAATGTTGTAATGATGTAAATTTTTAAAAAAACTGTGCCGTCTTTGCGGTAATCTGCAGGTGAAGGGAACAAAAACAATGCAGGATTCATCAAAAATAAGGAATATTGCCATAATCGCCCACATCGACCACGGCAAGACCACTCTGATAGACGGCATATTTAAGGCAGCCAGACTTTTCAGGGATAATCAGGTAGTGGAAGAGCGTGTGATGGACGCAGGGACTATCGAACGTGAGCGAGGGATAACTATAAAGGCCAAACACTGCACGGTCGAGTGGGGCGGATACAAGATAAACATAGTTGATACCCCCGGACATGCCGACTTCTCGGGAGAGGTCGAAAGGGTCCTTTCAATGGTAGATTCCGTCCTGCTTCTCGTTGACGCAAACGAGGGCCCGATGCCCCAGACCAGATATGTATTGATGCGCGCACTCAGGCTCGGACTGAAACCCATCGTGATAGTCAACAAGGTAGACCGCCCCAATGCAGATCCGGACGGCGCTCTCGACAAGACCTTCGACCTTTTCACAGAGCTTGGCGCCACGGAAGAGCAGTGTGACTTTGCGGTACTTTACGGATCGGGCCTCCAGGGATGGTTCGTAGACGATCTCAATAAGAGGGAAGACAATACCAAAGCAGGCATGGACGACCTTTTCAGGACGATCATCGACAGAGTCCCGGCGCCCAAGGCTGAGATGGACAAGCCCTTCCTCATGCAGGTCTGCACACTTTCCTGGAGCGAATATCTTGGCAGGATAGGATGCGGAAGGATCCTTCAGGGGACTCTTCGCAAGGGCGACAAGATAGTAAGGACCCATACGAGATGGAAAGACTACGAACAGACCGACTGGGAGGTAGTCTCGACAGAGACCTCGACATGCACGCACCTTTATGTGACTAACGGCCTCATAAGAACAGAGACGGATGCGGTAGGCGCGGGCGATATCGTCTGGTTCACGGGACCCGAAAACATCGACCTAGGAGATACCATTAGCTCTCCGGAGATTTCGGGAGAGGTGCTCCACCCGCTTGACATCGAAGAACCGACAGTATCCATGTTCTTTCTCGTCAACACCAGTCCCTTTGCCGGCCAGGACGGAAACGCCATAACCCTGAGGCAACTGAGGGCAAGGATAGAGAGGGAGACCAAGACGGACCCGGCACTCCGCATGGAAGATATCGGCCGCCCCGACGGGCTGAAGGTGTCGGGCAGGGGCGAGCTCCACCTGGGCATCCTGATCGAGGAGATGCGCAGGGAGGGCTCCGAGATATGCGTCTCAAGGCCTGAAGTAATAGTACAGTACGATTCCAGAGGCAAAAAGCTGGAGCCTATGGAGGAAGTCATCATAGACGTTCCCGAAGAGTATCAGGGTATAGTGATCCAGAAGCTTGCCCAGCGCAAAGGCGAGCTCCTCAATATGGAAAACGGCTGGACAGGCGTTCTGAGGCTCAATTTCCGCATCCCGACCAGAGGCCTGATCGGATACAGGGGAGAGTTCCTCACGGACACCAGGGGACTCGGGATCCTCGCCTCAAGGTTCGTAGGTTACGGAGAATGGGTCGGAGACATCACCTCAAGAAGCAGGGGATCACTTGTCAGCATGGAGACCGGCGTCACTACGAGTTATGCGCTTGACAACCTGCAGGAGAGGGGAACTCTCTTCGTGAAGCCCGGTGAACCCGTCTACAACGGACAGGTGATCGGGGAGAGCTCTCGCAGCAAAGATCTTCCCTGCAATCCCAGCAAGAGGAAACAGCAGACCAACCACAGGTCGGCGACCAAGGACATGACGACCGTGCTCGATGTGCCGAGGATCATGACGATAGACACGGCGCTGGAATGGATAAGCGACGACGAACTCGTGGAAGTCACCCCCCTGAACGTGAGGATACGCAAGATGATACTGAACGCGGATGAACGTAAAAAAGCAAGAGCCAAGGCAGGAATAGTCGATTCAGAAGAGGACGAATAAATGAGATCTGAACTCATGGCCTTCAGGGAGTTCGAAAAAGACGAGGTATTTGCCTGCATATCCGGCCTGATAAAGAGCGCCGGTCAGATAGACAACGGATACAGGCAGGAAGCGGTATCCTGGTATTGCGATTCGGTGTGCAGGATGGCTGAGGCCGCAGAGATGATGGGTATACGCGGCAACCTGTGGCAGTCATGGCTGGCAATGCTTTTCGCAAAGACTGAGACCACCTTCTCTCTGGCGCAGGAACGAAGGAAAGAACTGCACGGGACCCTTTCCGGGGTCGTAAAAGAAGATCTTGAGACGATACGTTCCTACTTTGATTATGATCTTAAGATTATAGACGAGGATCTTGAAGTCGATGCCTTTGCCAGGTTCGGCGACTATGAACCGCTTCTGCTGGAAAACGGAGCATTGGACAGAAATATCGGCCACGTGATCCAGAAATTTGTCGATTCACTGAGGAACGCTCCTGACACAGAGGCATTTTACAGAGAGATACTCAGGTTCCATTATCTGAGAGGCTCGGGGCAATACGCTCTGAACAAGGCCTTCAGGTGGGACGGCAGGAGAAGGGAACTGATCCCAGTCACAAACACCGAGGATATCACCCTCGACGGTCTTGTCGGATATGAGGAGCAGAAGAGAGTGCTGACAGAGAACACCCTTGCGTTCCTCGAGGGCAGGCCTGCCAACAACGTCCTCCTTTACGGGGAGAGCGGGACCGGCAAATCATCAACAGTTAAGGCGCTCCTCAACCTCTTTGCACCGCGGGGGCTGAGGATGGTGGAGGTCTACAAGCACCAGATCGAAGATCTGTCGGCGATCGTGGACCTTATAAAAGGCAGGAACTACAAGTTCATCATCTTTATGGACGACCTATCCTTTGAACATTTCGAGGTCGAGTACAAGTACCTCAAGGCTTTCATCGAGGGCGGGCTTGAAAAGAGACCGGACAACATCCTCATATATGCGACCTCGAACAGGCGCCACCTGATGAAGGAGACATGGGCGGACCGTGACGACAAGTATGAAGACATGCACGAGTCCGAGACAATGCAGGAACGGATGTCGCTGGTAGACCGTTTTGGCCTGCTTGTAAGGTACTTCTCCCCCGAGCAGGAGGAATATCTGAAGATAGTCATGGCTCTTGCGAAAGAGTACGGAGTCAAGGCTTCCGAGGAAGAACTGATACTGGGGGCCACGCAGTGGGAACTCAGACACGGCGGTTTTTCCGGAAGAGCGGCCAGGCAGTTCGTTGAGTTTATGGCAGGAAAAACAGAGCAGCCGCTCCCTTAGGCCACAAAATAATTATGTATAAAAACAGGCCCCCGGAAGATATCCTTATTCCGGGGACTTTTATTTGTATTTCAGATCCTCATGCCGGTGGATCATTCCGTGTACGGCATGAGGTATCCGTATCCTTCCTTCTCCATTTCCGCAAACGGTATGAACCTGAGCGAAAGGCTGTTGATGCAGAATCGGACTCCGTTAGGAGAATCGGGGTCGCCGTAAAACACATGTCCCAGATGAGAATTTCCTGCCCTGCTCCTCACTTCTGTCCTTCTCATGCCGAAGGAATCATCCTTCAGGTAGACGACCGTGTTCGGATCTATGGCTTTTGAAAACGCCGGCCATCCGCATGGACTCTCAAATTTGTCCTTCGAAGAGAAAAGCGGCTCGCCAGTTATGATATCGACGTAGATACCTTTTTCTTTATGGCCCCAGTATTCGTTCATAAAGGGTGGCTCCGTTCCCGATTCGACAGCTACGTGGTACTGTTCCGCTGTCAGCTTTTTCCTGATCTCATCGTCAGTTGGCCTTCTGTGTTTTACCGGATCTATGATCATTTTTCCCGCCATCTTTATCTCTTCGGGAGTTATGTGGCAATATCCCATGGGGTTTTTGTCGAGATAGTCCTGGTGGTACTCTTCGGCATCGTAAAATGACTTCAGAGGTCCTGTCTCAACTGCGAAGATTTTATGGCGCGACCTCTCGATGGCTGACACATGAGCGACAACTGCTTCCGAACCTTCATCCGTATAATATATCCCGGTCTGATACTGGCTTCCTATATCGTTGCCCTGCCTGTTTTTGACTGTCGGGTCGATCGCGGCAAAGAAAGAAAAGAGTATCGCATCCAGACTTATTTTGTCCTCTCTGTATTCGACCCGCACCGTCTCGCGGTACCCTGTCCTGCCGGTGCAGACTTCCCTGTATGTGGGCCTCAGTGACGGATCTCCGTTGGCATATCCGCTCGTGGTCGTTATAACGCCCGGTATGGTCTTCATCAGTTTCTGCAGCCCCCAGAAACAGCCTCCGGCCAGGTATATGACGCCGATCCCGTC
>DBRW01000011.1 GCA_002306075.1 Synergistaceae bacterium UBA1358 | reverse complement strand
TCCGAGCATTATGCAGAAATCCTCGCCGTCGGGCAGCATTTCCAAAGCGATCGCAAGAGAGCTTGACTGTCCTCTTTCGGGAGCCGGGTTTACCGCGGTGAGGATCCCCTCTCCCAATTCACCCAGGGCATCACAGACTTCCTGCGAAAAAACCGCTATGATTTCGGAAAAGTCTGCTTCCAGCATGTTTTCGAGCACAGTCTCTACCACAGTGCTCTCGCCGAAGGGGAGGAGAAGTTTCTGGACTCCCATCCTCTTTGAGAGTCCCGCAGCAAGAAGTATCGCTTTCATCTTTTCAGCTCCTTTGTCAAATAGATGGCATCGTCTTTCATCGACCCCATTGCCAAATGGTCGTATCCCTTGAGCAGAGCGGAGAGCCTTTCCGATATCTCCGCCATCATATCGTCAGTGAGCAGATCACACTTGTTTATGAAGAGGATCCGCATGGCATGTTCCGGGGAGTTCTTAAGGTATTCCGCCTTGTCGGAGAGCAGTGCGGCACAGTTTGCAAAGGAAATCAGTTCCCCCGGCTCAAGCGAAAATTTCTCTTTGATGATGTCAAAGCGGAATGTGTTGGCAGGTGAGAGCGGTGATATGAAAATGTCCGCCCCGACAACGATGAAGTGGCAGTCCGCAACGGCCGGGACAGGAGGCTCCCATGCCTGATACGCCTTCAGGGAAAGGCCTCTTGAACCGTCGGCTTCGACTATGATCCTGCCTATGGGGCTCCCTGATGCGATCTCTGCGATTTCTTCCGGGCTGTACCCGCAAAGCTTTTCTCCGACCTTCTCCTTTGCCGCTGTCACCATAGATGCCGAGGGTCCGATGGCTGAGAGAGCATTGATAAGATCTTTAGCCTCCGCGATCGTCGCGGCGGGAGATCCGTCCTGCGGAGGAAATATTTTGGTCGTAGTGGTGATAAGTGTAAAGGCATCCCTTGAGGAGTGCCTTCCAAGCGCGGACATAAGAGATGTCTTGCCCCCTCCGCCTGTGATCGATATAACTTTGTGCTTCGCAAGACCGAGACTCTCAAAAAGCACCGCAGCCGCGTCCTTTTTGTTTGACGGTGTCTCCAAGGTCACCACTTCCTTTGCATCAGTAAAATAATAACAGAGAAAGGCCGTATGTCGGGTGGTAACTGTCTGAACAAAAAAATCATTATCCTGCCCGCATAAGATTTTGCTCAAATATGCCCGGATATGGCTGTTGTGAACGGACCCGCCTGCATGAAATAATTTGATGATCCCGGGATATATATTGTTTGCAGATCGATATATCGGGAACAGTATTGACAAATAAATGTTTTGATGATAATTTGCACCCCAATATAGCCAAATATCCAAACCGATGAAGTGGAGATCAAACCGATTCGTGCGCCTACAGAGAGCGGGGATGATGAGAACCCTGCGGAAATGCAGATCGGCAAATGGACCACCGAGGGCGAGGTCAAAGGCGGTAGCCGAGTATCCGAGACGTATGCCTGCGTAAAAGGCAGGGTGTGTGACTGCACATCCGTAAGAGAGGATCCTTTACGGATCAACTAAGGTGGTACCGCAGATGAAAGATATCTGTCCTTTGAGAATTCAAAGGGCAGATTTTTTATATAGATGCGTAACAGAGTGGAGACCAGGTACAGCAAAAAAGAGAAGAGAGAAGAGTCAGGACGAGAAAGGAATGGTGCATATGGAACAGAGAGCAGAGCTGAGAAAGCAGAGAGTTGTGTCGGCAGGGAGCGGAGAGGGCCTTTCAATATCGGATGTGATCCTCGTAGGAGTGCTCCTTGCGGCAGGGGCAGTACTCAAGTTTTTTGTGGGTTCGCTGTTTTCCGTGGGGATGAAGCCGAATTTCATAATAGCTATGTACTGTCTTTCAATACTTATCATAAGGCCGAAATTCAAAGAAGCGGCCGTCATCGGCCTTCTGGCAGGAGCGATATGCCAGTTTTTCCCCGGAACACCTTACCTCAATTTTGTCAGCGAGCTTGTCGGTGCGGTCGTGATGGCTGCCTTCATGCGCATACCCTCAGGAAAGGGCAGATTCTCCCTTATGCCTGTTATAAGCACGTTCATCAGCACACTTGCCAGCGGTTTTACCTTCATTGCCGCCATGTATCTTATCTTTTATGCGGGAGCCAATGTAAAGCCGGTCCCGCTCGCGATATTCCTCGGCATAATATTCGGCACAGCTGCTATCAATTCTGTGATCGTACAGATACTTTATGTTCCGCTGAAGCTCGCGCTGAAAAAAGGCCAGGATCAGCAATGATCAGGATCAGTGGGCTTTCCTTCAGATACAGGGGAGGAAGTGAAGAGGCGCTGAAAGAGATAGACCTCACCGTCAGGAGGGGAGACTTCCTTGGGATCATAGGGAGCAGCGGCGCGGGTAAGACGACGCTGCTCCATGCGATCAACGGTATAGTTCCCCACCACTTTAGGGGGGAGTTCTACGGTTCTGTCGAAGTTGACGGATCAGATACGGTGGAAAACAGGCCAGAGGACCTGGCCCGGAAGGTAGGCAGCGTGCGCCAGGATTTTGAAAGCCAGATGGTCTCTTCCGTAGTGGAGGATGAGATCCTGTTCGGTCTTGAAAATTTCTCAGTCCCTCGTGACGATATAGAGCATCGGATCGCGGATGCCCTGGACAAGACGGGTATAGCCAACCTAAGGGAGAGGAACATAGCGACCCTGAGCGGAGGACAGAAGCAGAAGGTCGCGATAGCGGCGATCATTGCCCTTATGCCCGAAATACTTATCCTGGACGAACCGACAGGCGAGCTGGATCCGAAGAGCAGCCGCCAGATATTCCGCCTCCTTAAAGAGCTGAATGAAAAACACGGCATCACCGTAGTCGTGGTAGAGCAGAAAATAATGCTTCTGTGCGAATTTGCAGACAGCCTTGCAGTTATGGACAGGGGAAGGATCATTTTGGAAGGGCCGGTAAGAGAGGTCCTGAAAAGCAGCAGGGAGATGGAGAGTGCCGGAGTCAACTGTCCAAGGGTGGTGACGCTGGCCGACAGGCTGAGGGAGGAACGGCTTTACGACGGGCCGGCTCCCGTCAGTATCTCCGAGGCGGAAGCCATGGTGAGGAGCATAACCGGATGATACTTTTTGACAACGTTTCGTACTCCGCAGGCGGCACGAAGATAATCAAAGGCGTATCTTTCGAGATCAGGAGGGGAGACTTTACGGCCCTGATCGGGGCAAACGGCGCCGGAAAGTCGACCCTGGCAAGACTGTGCAACGGTCTTCTCAAACCGACCTCCGGCACGGTGCGGACGGGCGGTTTTGATACAGCTTCGGCCAAAACGAGCAGGATAGCAAAATTTACGGGGTTCCTGTTCCAGGATCCGGACAGGCAGATATGCAAAAACAGCGTGCGCGACGAAATAAGGTTCAGCCTGGAGTGTGTGATGGAAGATAGGGATGAGATCGAGATGAGATGCGAGAGGGCTATACGTGAGTTTTCATTTGACGGAGAGAGAGAGCCTTTCACCATGAGCAGGGGGGAGCGGCAAAGGCTTGTTCTGGCATCCGTCCTGGCTGCCGAACCGGAACTGCTTATCCTTGACGAACCCACAACGGGCCTCGACTACAGGGAATGCATGTACATAATGGACTGCATAAGCGCGATCAACAGAAAGGGAGCGACCGTGCTGATGATATCCCACGATATGGAGATAGTTCAGGATTTTGCAAAAGATGCGATGGTGCTGAACGACGGGATGCTGCTGGCTCACGGCAGGACAAAGGAGATAATAAGGGATAGGGAACTCCTTGCACGGGCCTCGCTCCTTCCCCCTCAGATAACAGATCTCGCTCTAGTCCTCGGTGAGGGATATGAGAGCGTTGTAACGGTCGGGGATATGGTATCGGCTGTCAAGGAAAGGAGCGGAAGCAAGAGATGATCGGCGGTTTTCTTGACTACTCTCCAGGGGATTCATTTCTTCACAGGCTCAACCCGCTTGCCAAGATCTTCCTCTCACTGATGCTCTGTGTATCATGCTTCGTTACGGACAGCCTGTATTTCTGCCTTTTCATGATCCTGCTCGATCTGGCGATGGCGGCCTGGGCGGGGATATCGGGGAGAGCCATGGCTATGCTGGAAGCTCTGGTCAAACTAAGTGCACTCCTCTTCCTGATCCAGGTGTTTTTTATAAGAGAGGGGAACGTCATCCTTTTGCTTCCCATGGATATCCGTGTGACCGATAAGGGAGCCCTTTTTTCGCTGCTGATGGCCCTAAGGCTGATCGGAGCCACCATGCCCCTTGCCCTGATGCTGTCCATTACCAGGATGAACGATCTGTCGAACGTTCTTGTCGGGACATTGGGGATACCATATAAGTATGCCTTCTCGCTCACCACAGCGATAAGGTTCATCCCGGTATTCACTGCTGCGATGGCCGGGATAATCGAAGCTCAGACGGCCCGCGGAGTATCCTTCGACACAAGGAACATATTCACAAAGATCGGACTGATCTTCCCGCTCTGCGTGCCGCTGCTCGTGACATCTGTGAGGAAGATCGAGGGAGCGGCGATCTCGGCCGAGCTTCGCGGCTTCAACCTCAGAAAAAGGGAGAGCGGATACAAAAACTATCCAATCAGGGCTGCTGACATCGGAGTCTTCCTGTTCGCCGTCACTGTCGCGGTCCTGGGTGTTATTGTTCCTTAACTAAAATATTCGAGAAGATCATCAAGCAGTTTTTTAGTCATATCCTTTGCCCTGACACCGTTCGTACTGTGTCCGATGCAGGAAGGACACCCATCTCTGCACCCGCATGATGCAAGCCGGTCTCTGCAGGCCGTTAGGATCAGCCTGACGGAACCGTAGGCCCCTTCAGCAAGCCCCACGCCCCCGGGGAACGCGTCAGAGAGAAATATTGCGGGGCCGCCGAGGCCGGGTTCGCTGACGGAAGTGTTTACATAGATGTCGCTGCTGTCGCACATCAGGAAGAGGGGAGCCAGGTTTTTCAGGAGGTACGCAGCACCATCCATCGCGATCTGAAGGCCCGGTCTAGATATTGCCTCAGCTGGCATTTTTATCCAAAGAGAGGTGGTCTCCATGCTGTCGTTGGGAAACTTCGCCTTTCCGTGCCCCAGTGTTTTTCTGGTCCCGATGTCGATGATCTTGTAAATGCCCGGCAGGATCGTCACTCTGGTGTCCCCCCAGCCAAACGGACCTGATGCTTCGGTCTGTCCTTCTATTACTGTCCTTACTGAGAGTTTCGCTTCCGTATAGGTGTCGGTGCATGACCTTCTTACGAAACATTTCATATCGCAATGGTCGACCTTTTCAACGGAATAACCCGTTCCGTTGTGAAAATATACGGCTCCCGGAAAGATCATCGAGGCTGCCGAATGTCTGTCCACCGTTCCGATGGTCCTCGGTCTGGGGAAAGTATCTGTGTCTATTATGTCGTATTTTTCTCCCGAGGCGCTCCTTATTGAAAAAGATGAGGCCGGATACAGGTTTGATTTCCATGAGTAGATCCTGCATCCGTTATCTTCGTAAGCGTCTATTATCCCGTTCCTGAAGAGGAAGCCCAGGATGTCAGAGATGTCTTCTCCACCGAAGGTCTCATCCTCCCTGAAAGGCAGTTCGTATATCGAACATTTGATATGTTCTATCCTGATGTAGGGATTTTTCGGGTCTATCCTGGCCCTTTCGGGAGATGCCCCGAGAAGCCATTCCGGCCTCTCTGCGAGAAACCTGTCCGCAGGAAGGGCTGACGGTATTATGACTGCGGCTGAGAGGCTGTTCCGCCTCCCGGCTCTGCCTATCTGCTGCCAGGTGGATGCTATGCTCCCCGGAAATCCGTGGATGAGTACGAGGTCGAGGGAACCGATGTCTATACCCAGTTCCAGCGCGTTGGTGCTTACCACGGCCCGGAGTTTTCCGCTCCTGAGATCCTTCTCGGTCTCTCTTCTTTCCGCAGGGAGGTATCCCGACCTGTATCCCCTTACAGAACCTGGGTCTTTGCCGTCTGCTGCCAGCTGTCTTTTCAGGTTTTCTACAAGGAGTTCGGCGTTTATCCTCGACCTTGTGAACAGTATCGAACTGATCCCGCACGATATAGCCCTGTAGGCCAGCCTTCCTGACTCATAGAGCGAGGACCTTCTTATCTTACGTTTTTTGTCGGTAATTACCGGGTCATATATGATCAGTTCCTTTTGGGCGGACGGCGCACCGTTTTGATCGATGAGCACAGGGGTCCTTCCTGTAAGAAGAGCCGCATGTTCTGCCGGATTTGCTATAGTTGCGGAACAGCATATAAAGACAGGGTCTGACCCGTAATGGCGGCAGATACGGAGCAGCCTGACGAAGATGTTTGCGATATGGGAGCCGAATACCCCTCTGTATGTGTGAAGTTCGTCGACAACTATGAATTTCAGTTTGCTGAAGAATCCAGCCCAGGAGCGATGGTGCGGCAATATTGACGTGTTCAGCATATCGGGGTTTGTTATTACTATGTTCGCGCTGTTTATTATCTCTTTTCTCCTTGAGGCAGGAGTGTCCCCGTCATATGTAAAGGATTTTATATCTACACTCAGCCCGCTGCACAGCTCCTCGAGCTCAGCAAGCTGGTCCTGTGCCAGGGCCTTTGTCGGGAAAAGATAGAGCGCCCTTCCTGTGGGATCCCTGAGGATGGAGTCGACCACGGGTATGTCATAGCAGAATGTCTTTCCCGAGGCCGTGGGGGTAACGACTACGATGTCTCTCCCGGAGGATGCCAGTCTGTATGCATTGCTCTGATGCGACCAAAGTTTTTCTATGCCTCTGTTGTTCAGTATCTCCACGATCCCGGGATCCAGATCTCCGGATCCGTCGTAACTCGGCTCTCTGGGGCGTATGGTGTGGGCCGACCTTATGTCCCCGTCCTGTTTTCTGAGCCATCTTAAAAAACCTTCGATACCGTCTCTCTTTCCTCCGAAGAAAAAACGCATATTCTTAACGGAATGTGTCCAGGAGCATTTTGATCGAGCTGATGAAGACTACCGATGTCAGTATCCATCTTGTATAACGCATGTCTGCGCTCAGGTTGAACCTCGCGCCGGCATTGCCTCCTGCCGCAGATCCGACGGCAAGCGCGAAAGCTGTTTTCCAGTCGACCATCCCGAATGATGCAAAAAGGGCCAGGCTCACCATGGTATAAACGGCTACGACAACTATCTTGAATATGTTTGCATCTTTAAGGTTTTTCCTGCATCCTCCCGAAATGGCCCAGATAAGAAGAAAACCTACTCCGGCCTGCAGGAAGCCACCGTAGATCCCCACGGCGAAGAGGACCGCGGCCCTCTTCGGCATCGACAACGGTTCGCCTTTCGGTTCTTCCCACATCTTTGGCTTTGCGGCAAGCAGGTATCCCATTGAAAGGATCGACAGTGCCGCAATTATCCGGAATGCCTTTGACGGCATGTATACCGCAGTCAGAGTCCCTGCGGCCGCTCCGGCTACCGCAGGGATGACATAGGAGAGGGCCTCTCTGAAGTTTATCTCGCCCTTTGAATGGTAATGCCTGATGGCTGACAGGTTCTGGACAAGTATCGAGACTCTGTTGGTCGCGTTTGCCACACCGAGATCGAGCCCTATGAAATTTAAGAACGGAATGGTAAGGAGGCTTCCTCCGCCGGCCGTAACGTTCAGAAAGCCGGCCACAAGACCTATAAGCATTGCAAGTATCAGCGGATAAATATCACTCATGACCATAAGCGGAAGACCTCCGTATCATATAAAATCATCAAGGGGTGGTCGGTATGCTGAAGCTGAAAGTCCTGACAGACAATAATACACTTATTGACAAATATTTTACAGCCGAACCGGGGCTCAGTTTCTGGATAGAGTCCGACGGGAAGAAGATACTGTTCGATACGGGCTATTCTGACGTTTTTATCAGGAATGCCCATATAATGGGTACGGACCTGAACGGTATGGATGTTGCGGTACTCTCGCACGGACATAACGACCACACATGGGGACTCTGCCACCTGGTGCAGCATTTTGACAGAACGCTCAAGACAGGCAGACAGAAGCTTATCGCCCATCCGGGAGCTTTTGAAAGAAAACGCTGCGGCGATCTGGAGATCGGTATGACATTAAGGGAGGACGTGCTGGGAGAGTATTTCGACATCACAAAATGCCAGTCCCCGGTAAGGATAACGGAAAATCTTCTTTGGCTCGGAGAGATCCCCGTAAAGCACGGGGCCAGGAGAGCGATAGGTAAAACGCTTATTAACGGCGAATGGATCCCGGATGCATGTTATGACGACTCGGCATTGGTATACGGATCCGAAAAGGGGATCGTCATAATAACGGGGTGCTCGCACTCCGGCATCTGTAATGTCATCGACTACGCCATGATGCTGACCGGAACGACTAAGATACTGGACATCATAGGAGGCTTCCACCTGCAGAACGCGGACGAAGAGACAATGGAAAGGACTCTGAGAGGGATCACGAAGGCAGCGCCCGAGACTGTCCACCCTTGTCATTGTACCGACCTGAAGGCTAAAATGAAGCTCAGTGCATCGCTTAATGTCGAAGAAGTCGGAGCAGGCCTTGAACTTGACTACGAATGAGGGGTTGGACTGAATGCAGGAATCGGGCGAAAACTATCTTGAGACAATTCTGATCCTTAGGGAGAGGAACGGTACGGTCCGTTCCATAGATATAGCTAACGAACTCGGTTATGCCAAGCCGAGCGTAAGCAGGGCGGTCAAACTCCTTGTAAAAAAAGACCTGATAGTTATGGAACACAGCGGAGAACTCGTCCTGACCGAAAAGGGCCTTGAGATGGCAAACGCGATATATGAGAGGCATAAGATAATCTCGAAATTTTTCGTGGACATCCTCGGGGTGGACAAAGAGACAGCCGACACGGACGCCTGTCGGATCGAGCATGTCATAAGCGAAGCAACGTTTGAAAAAATCAAGGAATATATCGGCAGCTCAGATTAGTTCAGATGCCTGAAAATATCGAGGTCTTCCTGATCCTGAGCGCGATCACCGAAGAGAGGAAGGCCTTGATGATATCTCCGCCGATCGTGCTGAAAAAACCTACAGACAGGACCTTCATGAGGGGCATTCCGTTCCCGGGCATCCAGAAATTCACTATAAGATAGAGGTGGACCAGGCCTAATATATATACCGCAGCCACTCCTGCAAGGGCTGCCGCTGTATATCCCTTTACAGACGGCACACGTCCGTTCGCAGACATTTTCTGTGTCAGAGTTCCGGTCACCCAGGCGCATGCAACGAAGCCCACGATATATCCAAAAGAGGGCATAAAGACGGACGAAAGTCCCCCTCCGCCTGTGAAGACAGGTATCCCCACAAGCCCCATCAGCATGTACATGCCCTGTGAGGCCGCTCCGCACCTGGGGCCGAGAAGCATCCCGGCGAGCATACAGATCATCGTTTGAAGTGTAAAGGGAACAAGGGGAAGCGGGATCGCGATCCTGGCGCCTATCGCAGTGAGTATGGCAAATATCGAAATGTATATTATCCGGCGTGTTTTCATGGGTGGGATGATATATTCAAACAGGAGGTTTGTCAACCATATAAAATATAATAGTTGACAAACCTCTCTTTTGTTTTGTGATATGCGGCCGTCAGCTGAAAAACTGTACTAGAAGGACGGCTATTACAAGGCCGGGGAGCATATTCATCACTCGGATCTTCATCAATCCCAGAAGATTGATCCCGATCCCTACGAGCATCAGGCCTCCTGTGGCGCTCATTTCCAGGACCGCCGCCTCGGACATGAAGGGCTGTATCCAGATTGCCGCCAGGGTCATTGCTCCCTGGTACAGAAACACCGGAACAGATGCAAATATGACTCCGAATCCCAGGGAAGCGGCCAGAGCTATAGATGTCAGTCCGTCGATGAGTCCCTTTGCCAGAAGCAGGGAGGGGTACCCTCCAAGTCCCTCTTCAAAGGAGCCCAGAACTGCCATGGACCCGGTGCAGTAGATCAGGCTGGCCGCGATGAAACCCGAAGAAAAGCCCTTTGCGCTTTCGCCGATCCTGCATTCCAAGGCAGAACAGCCCTTTTCAAGCTTTCCTTCAAGATCGAGAACCCCTCCCAGAACAGAACCCGCAGCAATGCTTGCTATGACTATCAGGGGATGTTTCGTGCCGATCGACATGGAAAATCCAAGCGACATGACAAATATAGCCATTCCCTGTACGGGCAGCTCCAATATTTTTGGGGGAAGCTTTTTTCTTACGGCAAGGCCGATTATGGCTCCGCATATGATAAATAATGCATTTGCCACGCTCCCAAAGAGAGGGAGACCTTTCATAAATTCCAAGATGATTCTCCTTTTTTATAAAAGCTGACCATGAATTTTACTACCAACGGCTTACAGTGTACACAAAAAAGAGGCCGGCCGATCCGGCCGGCCTCTCTGTTATTTGGATCACTAACCAAGTATTACGCGTTCGTTGTTTATGTAATCCCTGAGTTCCCTGCGCAGATACTCGTGGACCATCTCGTCAGCCTTTTTCTGCAGTTCTTCCTTCTTTTCCTCGAAGAACTTAGCGCAGGCTTCTTCGTCAAACTTCTCTTCAGTTTCCTCCGCCAGTTCTTCTACAAGGCATTCGATGCATTCCGCACCCAACTCAGGCAGAGAGGCCCAGCGTATCGAGTCTTCCTCCATGGCTTTGCGGCTGTTGTGCACCGATTCGACTACATTGTAAGTCCCGATGTTTGCTGCCGCCATCTCCTCGGCATAGTTCTCCGCATCCGCCTTGCTGTCAAATACGCTGGCATCGGTAACTTCCGATCCCTGTATGTGAGTTACGACCCAAACTTTTTCCTGCATGAGAAAAGCCCCCCATAATGATTTTATTAGAATGGCAAATACTATAGACACTAAATCAACGCTTGTACAGTATAAACGAACGACTTTCTGAACGTTGACCGTCTTCGTTGACTTTATTATAGGTGAAGATTAGAATTTCCGCTAATGTCACGGACCGGATTTGGGTATTTTCCCCCACCGAATGCCTTTCCCGGACGATAAAGCCGGGAAAGGCCGGCTGTCCGGCCGTCGCGAAAAACTATGACTGAGAAAGGGCCCGTGTATGATCCACGGTCTTTATTCTCCCAAAGGGAGGAATGGGTATGTCGGAAAAAAAGAAAAATTTCGGAATGATGACCAAGGCGCTGCACAGCGGATGGAAGTGCGACACTGCCACAGGAGCGTCGGGACTGCCGATCTACATGACCTCTGCGTATCAGTTCAGGGATATGGACCATGCCCAAAAGCTCTTCAGCCTGGCTGAAGAGGGATATATTTACTCCAGGCTTTCCAACCCTACTGTATCCGCTTTCGAAGAGGGGCTCAACTCGCTTGAGGGAGGGAGCGGATGTGTTGCGCTCTCGTCCGGGCAGTCTGCATTTACCCATCTCGTCGCCGCCCTCTGTTCCAAAGGAGACAACATGGTCGTCTCAAGAAAGATATATGGGGGTACCCTTACCCTTATGCAGAACGTATTCTCGAGGTTCGGCATCGAAACGATACTTGTTGACAGCGACCATCCCTGCCAGGTGGAACAGGCGATAAACGACGGGACCAGGGGGATAATAACGGAGACGATCGGCAATCCGATGATGAACGTGGCACCGTTGGAAGCTCTTGCCAGGATAGCCAAAAGGCAGGGGGTCCCGCTGATAATCGACAACACGTTTGCCTCTCCCGTTCTTTGCAGGCCGATAGAGTGGGGCGCAAACGTAGTGATACACTCGACAACGAAATATATTTCCGGAAACGGCAACGTTATCGGAGGGGCGATAATAGACGGAGGCAATTTCGACTGGTCGGCATTCCCCGACAAATTCCCTGGAATAGCAAAGCCCGATCCTGCCTACCACAATATAGTATTTGCCGATAAGTTCGGGTCTTCGGCACTTTATGCGAAACTGCACATGGCTCTGATCCGTGACCTTGGAGGATGTCAGTCTCCCTTTGACGCATACCTTCTCCGCCTTTCGCTGGGCACCCTGCCGCTCAGGATGGAGAGGCACAGCAATAATGCACTGGAAGTCGCCAAATACCTCGAAGGACATCCCTCGGTCGAATGGGTAAGTTATCCCGGTCTCGCAAGCCATCCTCAGAACGATATGGCAAAGGTATATCTGAAGGATGGCTGTGGCGGCATGATCGCCTTTTCGATCAGAGGAGGGATACAGGCAGGAAAGATGTTCATTGAAAGCCTTGACCTGATCGGGCATATGGCCAATCTTGGAGACTCCAGGACTATCGTCATCCATCCCGCCAGCACAACCCACAGCCAGCTGACACCTGAACAGAGGGCCGCTGCTGGGGTAGGCGAAGGCCTTATAAGGCTGAGCGTCGGCCTTGAGGATATCAGTGACATCATTGAAGATCTGGCATCGGCGCTCTCTGCCGCATCAGCACAGGACAGGTGAGCGGGACGACATTTTTAGAGTAAAATGGTATTCCTGCATGATGCCGATGGCATAGGGCAGAAACAGGGCGCGGAAGACATTATTAACAAAAGATGAGGATACGGGATCTCCCTCCGTATCCTCATCTTTTGTTTTTCGCTAAATAGAAGAAATCAGATTTTTGCCGTTTAGCTGAGAGGTATGTAGGAACATACGTACTGGACGGGTACATAGCAGCGGAACCCGAACTTGCTGTTGCCGGGAAGGTTGAAGGTCTCGCCCGATTTGATCTCGATATATTCTGTCGTTCCGGGAAGGCGTACCTGGCAGACACCGTCGATGATCTCCATTATCTCTGCGTCGCCGGTCCCGAATTCGTACTCGCCGGGGAAGAAAATTCCGATTGTCTTGCGGTCGCCGTCTGCCGTGTAGATGGTGTGGCTTACTACCTTGCCATCAAAGTATACGTTGGCTTTGGCGATTGCTGTAACATTTTCGAGCTTTTCTATCATTTGGTAACGACCTCCTTAAAAATTGAATGTCTGATTATGATAGTGTCATTTTGAACATACGTCTAGTACAATGGAGGCAGTTTGCAAGAAACTACATAACACACTCCGGGAGATGCGGCGTCTTGAGCAAATATTACATTTTCTGCAATGGAAAGATCCTGCTGAAAAACGGCGGCAAAGAGCTTCCTGATACGGTAGCGGACAGAGATCTGGAACCCTTATTCAAGGCAAGCGGATGCGTTGACAGAGGACATCCCGATATGGACAGGTGGGCTGAGATCGATCCGAAGTCAGATCTGCCCGACAAATACGTATTAATGGAGAGAAGGGCGATATGGCCGACCTTTGAGGAGAGGGAATTTTTTAGGGCGGGCAAGGCCTTCCACCTGATGGACTGGCAGAGGACCAACAGATACTGCGGTGTCTGCGGAGCCAAGACCAAATATGATCCGGCAGAAGGAGCCATGAGATGTCCGGCCTGCGGCGAGATCTATTATCCGGTGATCTCACCTGCGATAATTGTGGCGGTCGAACGGGATGGAAAACTTCTGATGGGTCACGGAGTCAATTTTCCTCCGGGCAGGTTCAGCGTCCTGGCCGGGTTCGTCGAACCCGGAGAGAACCTTGAGGATTGTGTTAAAAGAGAAGTTTATGAGGAGACAAAGATCAGGGTCAAAAATATCAGATATTTCGGCAGTCAGCCCTGGCCCTTCCCGAGATCGCTTATGCTTGGCTTTACAGCGGAATGGGAGAGCGGAGAGATCGAGGTCGACGGCAAAGAGGTCACCGAAGCCGCATGGTTCGCACCCGACGAGATCCCGGATGTATTCCGCGGACTGAGCATTTCATGGAAGCTGATAGAAAATTTTATCAATAAGCATTCGTAAACTACCGATGCGGCGACAGCCTGATCAGGTGACAATTATTGGCAAGATGTGAGTGGAATTTTTTGCTTTCTGGCACGGAGGCGAGATCGATGGCATATACCGGTAAAAATAAAATATTGCTCGCGCTTTTGGCGGTTTTTATGCTCTTGCTGCTTACCCCCGGTTTTTCGGAGGCTAAACTTAGCACCGATGATGCCGGGGCTGTGTGGTCACGCGTAGCAAAAGCTACAGAACTTACCGGGCTTCCTTTTAATGTGAAGGAGGATAAGGTCCCCAATGCCTGGGTCACGAACGGCAGCTCTGTGACGGTAACGACCGGACTGCTTGATCTCCTTGACACACAGGCGGAATTATACGGGGTACTTGCCCATGAAGCCGGCCATGCTAAGCTCGATCACCATAAAGAGACTGTAAAAAGAAGCGTAGGACTTTCGATAGCAGCTACTCTGCTTGGCAAGCTGCTCGGGGGAGGCATAGCCGAGACTGCGGCAGGTGTGGGAGCAAACCTGGCTTACTCAGGCTGGAGCAGGGAGCAGGAAGTTGAGGCAGATGACTATTCCGTCCGCCTTGCCCACAGGATGGGGGAGGATCCGGTAGGGCTTTACAGCGCGCTGCTCAAGCTTTCAAAAGTTGGCGACAGGCCCCAGCCGAGCGGGTTCAATTCACACCCCCCCGATGACCGGAGGCTCCTGCACCTCAGAAATGAGATACTCAGACTAGACCCCGGAGCCAAATTCCCCGACGGTTCCGAGAAAAGCATGGGAGTTCAGCCGGAGTCAAAGGCGGGAAGCGTAACTGAGGGTACTGTCGCAAAAAAGGGCGGTTATGACATAGACGCCGCCATAGAAAGACTGAAGATGGAAGAGACCGCGAAGACACAGGCCGGAGGACAGAGCAGCTGATGTTCGGCGAAAGGGGCCTTGTCCACATATATACCGGAGACGGGAAGGGCAAGACCACATCTGCGCTCGGACTTGCGATGAGGGCACTCGGACATGGTGCCCGCGTGATAATGATCCAGTTTATGAAGGGCTGGGACAGCTACGGAGAACTTAAGACGGCACTTAAGCTTGAAGGGCTGGAGATCATCCAGACCGGCAGGCCCGACTACGTTTACAAAGGCAGCGAACTGCCTGAGGATTATGAAGAGGCTGAAAGGGGCATGGAAAAAGCGCGGGAGGTCATTGACAAAGGCTGCTGCGACATGCTCATACTCGATGAGATAAATGTTGCGATAGATCACGGCCTTGTTTCCGCAGGTTCTGTGGCCGAACTCGCAAAAAACAGACCTTTCGGGATGGAGCTCGTCCTGACAGGAAGAGGGATGCATCGGGAGCTAATTGCGATCGCAGATCTTGTGACAGAGATGAGGGAGATAAAACACCCCTATAAGGATGGTGTCCTGGCAAGAAAGGGGGTAGAATTCTAGTTGACATTGACTTTATTATGGGTTAATCTAAAATCATTATAAATTACATGCATGGCTCAAATAAAAAAATAAACATATAGGAGGAAAAGACCAATGAAGACAAACGAAAATCTCGCAACCGCATTCGCAGGAGAATCACAGGCTAACAGAAAGTATCTCTGCTTTGCCGCACAGGCGGAAAAAGAGGGCTTCTCAAGCGTGGCAAGACTCTTCAGGGCTACTGCCGAGGCTGAGACCATACACGCTTTTGCTGAGTTCAAAGCGAAGGGCGGAATAGGAACAACAGCCGAGAACCTTGTCGCGGCCAAGGATGGCGAAACATATGAGTTCACCGAAATGTATCCTCCGATGATCGAGGATGCCAAGGCGGAGGGAAACAACGAAGCCGCCCGCATTTTCCATTACGCCAACGAAGCAGAGAAGGTACACGCGCGCCTCTACGAAGAGGCACTGGCAAATCTTGGCAATGAGCCCGAGGGACAGGATTACTATCTTTGCCCGATCTGCGGCTATATCCACAAAGGCAAAGAATCAACAAGCCCCTGCCCGATCTGCGGAGCAAAACCGTCAATATTCAAGAAATTCTAGTGTGATTTTCAAAATAACAGGATAAACAGGATATATTCGGGGCCGCCTGAACGTAAAGCTCAGGCGGCCCCTTTGTTTTTTCTTATCAAATAAAAATAAAGAGAAATGAGATCAAATGTTTAAACTGCTTGATATTAGAGTTTTTTTGCCGCTGTTGCCCATGTTATAATAACTATTATCTTCTTTTTGGGGAATGAGGTATGTCCAATGTGGCTTATGATAGTTAAGTTTTTCCTGAATCTTTTTTTCCGGATAGAGATCAAGGGATGGGAGAACTGGGAAAAAGCAGGAGACGGAGTGCTTATAGCTCCGAATTATGTCTCATTTATAGACCCCCTTATTTTGGCGGTGTTCCTTCCAGAAAAGGTCCCTTTTGCGATAGAGCGGAGGCTGACAAAAAAGAAGTTCATAGGTCTCTTTCTTCCGCTGGTGGAAACTCACATACTTGATGCGGACGCACCGCTGACACTGAAATATTTTCTGAACCACCTTAAGAACGGGGGAAAATGCGTTATCTTCCCCGAACTGCAGCCCACAACGATAGGCAACCCGATGAAAGTCTCACAGGGCGTCGCAATGATAGCCGACCACACAAAAGCAAAGATCCTTCCGATAAATATAACCGGCACAGAACTTACCCCCTTTTCACGCATCCAGCATAAACCGGGCCTGAGATTTTTTGCCAAGGTAACGATAAATATACTGCCTGCCACTAAGATCGTTCTGCCTGACGATCTGTCGGGGCCCAAAAGAGCCTCCGCCGCGGGAAGGGCGCTCGAAAAGATCATGGACGAGGCCTCGCTTGCATCCAGAACGAAAAATAAAAAATTCTTTGACGTTCTTCTTGATGCGAGAAAGCAGTACGGCGGCAAATTCAGGATCTTCTGCGACCATGGTCAGAGACCCATCACCTACAACGGCCTGATAACAAGGATACTTCTCATCGAAGATGTGCTGAAGACCGCAGGCATGGAAGGCGACAACGTAGGGGTGCTCCTGCCGACTTCCATCGGAGGGGCCGTTACCATATATGCGCTGCAGAAAATGGGCAAGGTCCCGGCCATGCTCAATTTTTCGCTTGGCGGCCGTTCCCTGGTCAACTGCTGCAGGACTGCCTGTGTAAAGACTGTCATAACGTCCAGGAAGTTTGTCGAACTTGGTAAATTTGAAGCCCTTATAGCCGCTGTCGAGGAAGCGGGACTGAGGGTCATATGGCTGGAGGACCATGCGTCCTCGATAACCAAATTTAAAAAGGTATCCGCTGCCCTTAAAACGATATTTATGAGATCTGCCCCTGTCAAAGAGGGCGAAACGGACAAGCCTGCGATAATACTCTTCACCTCCGGGTCGGAAGGGGCGCCCAAGGGCGTCGTTCTGAGCTACAAAAACCTTCTTGTCAACCATGCGCAGATGTATACCAGGGTCGACTTCTACCGCTCAGACAGGATACTCAATACCATGCC
>DBRW01000055.1:25838-60656 GCA_002306075.1 Synergistaceae bacterium UBA1358 | reverse complement strand
GACATCGATACACCGGACGACTATAAAAAATTAACGAATAAAAACTGATCAGCCTATGGATTTTTGGGGAGAATCGGCTTATAATATCATAAGCTTTGCAACCGATTGCAGAGATTTTGCTCTGCTAAATCCCCTGGAGGTGTATCATGGCTAGAAAACAGATAATTTACGGTATTGAGGACCGTCCGCCGACACCAATACTTATTCTTGCGGGTGCCCAGCATGTCCTTACGCTCTTCGGGGCAACGACCCTCGTCCCGCTGATATTCGGACCGGCGATGGGCATGACCACGCAGCAAATAGGCGCTTTTATCGGATGTGTTTACTTTTCGATGGGTATAGCCACCCTCATACAGACCCACCCTAAACTTGGATCCGGCCTTCCCATAGTTCAGGGATCCAGCTTCAGCTTCATCCCGCCGATCATGACCATAATAGGGGCATACAAGGCAATGGGCCCCGACGTTGTAATGCAATATATCGGAGGATCTCTTCTGATCGGAGGCCTGGTCCTTTCGCTGCTTGGTTACAGCAAACTGATCGGCCATGTAAGAAAACTGATAACACCTGTGGTAATAGGTCCGACGATCATGGCGATAGGTTTCACCCTTGCGCCCGTAGCGATACAGTTCAACGCGGCCAACTTCTGGCCCATTTCCCTTCTCGTCGTTGCGCTTGTCTTCTTCTTCAGCATATGCAGCAAAAACAAGTACTGCAATATATTCGCCGTACTCGGCTCGATAGCCATTGCATACGGCATATGTCTGTTGCTCTCGCTCGCGGGCGTATTCGACGAGGGCCACCCGGCTTACGTAAACCTGAGCAGTGTTGCGGCCGCCCCCTGGATCCGCTATAAGCTCTTCATGCCGTGGGGAGCCCCAAAGTTCTCCGGTCTGGCTCTCGGAGCGATCTCCGCGGGGTTCTTCTGCGTAATGATCGAGTCGATCGGAGACTACCACAACTGCTCGTTTGCCGCGGGAATTGACGATCCTACCCCCGAACAGATCAACAGAGGGATAGGGGCAGAAGGTATCGGATGCGCTATCTCCGGCCTTCTGGGATCCGTCGGCACCACTTCCTACACTGAAAACATCGGACTTATAGGGCTCACCGGAGTCGCCAGCAGACACGTGGTAAGGGCAGGGGCTGTGATCCTTATTCTCCTCTCACTCGTCGGAAAACTGGGAGCGCTGATAGCGACGATGCCCTCGCCCGTAATAGGCGGAGCGTACATAACCCTGTTCGGAACGATCGGTGCGCTCGGGATCCAGAACCTTATGAGAGCGGATATGGGAAGCCAGAGGAACGTCCTTATCGTAGGATTCTCCTTCCTGATGGCGCTCGGGTTGCCCGGCTGGGTCGAACCTAACCAGGCCCTTTTCACCGGAGCTCTCGGCAGCACCTTCGGAGGCATGATCTGGGCCATCATGAAGACTCCGATGGCTGTAGCGGGGATCCTTGCTGCAATATGCGACAACATCATCCCGGGGACCGACGAAGAGCGCGGGATAAAAAAACAATAAGTAAAGACAACAAAGGCAGCATGAGTGAGATCGTTAAGGGACCCTCTGAACGGAAGGTCCCTTAATTTTTGCCACTATATTTGATTAATCCTCTCTTTAAACTATAATTGTCATTTGGATGTCCCGTTTTAACAGCGGATAAGGCAAAAATCGACGTTCGTCACATGTACGCAAATTTAAGACTGCATTCAGATCAAACAGGAAGGTGCTGCGGCCTTAATGGAATTTTCAGAAAAAAGAAAGAGACTCCTGGTCCTGGGAATTGCGCTCCTCATCCTCATGGTCTATTTCGTCCCGCTGGGCCGTCACGGGCTGCTTGAGCCGGATGAGGGAAGGTATGCCGAGATCCCCCGCGAAATGATCGAATCCGGTGATTTCGTTACCCCCCGCCTCAATTACGTCAAATATTTCGAGAAGCCAGTGATGCTTTACTGGATGAACGCGGCCAGCTTCCTGGCTTTCGGGGAGAATGAGTTCGCGGCACGCTTCCCCACCGCGCTCTGCGCTGTGCTGGGAGCTCTTATCACAGCTCTCTTCTGCGCCTCGATCTTCGGCAGGAGGGCAGGGGCTGTAGCAGGAGCGGTCACGGCACTTTCACTACTCTATTTTGCCATAGGCACGATCACACTGACTGATATGCCGCTGTCGCTTTTTATGACTGCTGCGCTCTGCGCCTTTTATTACGGACACATAAAAAACGACAGGAGATGGTTCCTGGCCTTCTACGCCTCTGTCGCACTGGGACTGCTTTCGAAGGGACTTGTGGCGATAGTCCTCCCGGGCGGGATAATCTTCTGGTACATTATCTTCACGAGAAAATGGCGTCTGATACTGGACGCACTTTACCTGCCGGGGATAGCGCTCTTCTTTGTGATCGCCGTGCCCTGGTTCTATATGGTAAGCCGGGAGAATCCCGACTTCCTCTATTTCTTCTTCATAAGGGAACATTTCCTGCGCTACGCCACTAAGATACACAGCCGTTATGAACCGTTCTGGTTCTTTATTCCAATGATACCCGTAGGTCTGCTGCCCTGGACCGGTTTCTTCTTCTCCCTGTTCAGCAGGGAAAGTGTCCTGAGGAGCCCGGACGACAAAAATGTGAAGGATGCAAATATTTACCTTCTATGCTGGTTCACGGTCATCTTTGCATTCTTCTCTTTTTCAAGCTCAAAACTGATACCCTATATAGTTCCCTGCTTCCCTCCCCTTGCCATACTGATAGCCTCCGACTTCGACAGGATGATTGAACGGGGGAAATGGCACGGCAAGGTCCTGGCATTTTCACTGGTCTTTGGGGGACTCTTTTCTGCTGCCCTTATAGTTTATTCGTTTGTCGGAGGCAGGGTCGACCCGTACGAGACACTGCCGATCGCTCTGATGATCACCGCAGGCCTGCTTGCGGGACCCCTGCTGGCACTGCTTATTACAAGAAGGGGCGGGCAGGCGGCTTTTGAGAAGGCCGCCGCGGTGCTCTGTCTCTCTGCGGCGGTATACATAGCCGCGCATTACGGCATCTACGATATGATGGGCAGGACACGCTCCACCAAGGGCATCTCAGAGGTGATAATGAAAGAAAAGCTTCCCGGCGAGACCATCGCTGTTTACGGAGAGATCCTCCAGGGCATACCCTTTTATACAAAAGAGCGTGTTATGCTTATAGACAGCATGGGCGAACTTGAGTTCGGAGCCGGAAAACCGGAGGGGAAGGGATGGTTCCCGACCGCGGAAGAATTCCTGCGCGAATGGAAGTCTGAAGATCGCCCGTTCGTCCTTGTGATCGAAAAAGAGCGGCTGGATGGACTTTTTAAAGACAGAAAGACCTACGAGACAAAAAAGATAGAACATAACGGTTATCTTATCCTTTTCAACAGGAGGTCCAAATAAGATGAGAGATGATTTCCTCCCTTTTGCCAGACCGTCGGTCTCTGAAGATGCGATAAACGAGGTAGTGGAGTCCATACGTTCCGGCTGGCTTGCGATGGGCCCAAAGACTATACGCTTTGAGGAAAACTTTTCAAAATACACGGGTGCTTCGTGGTCTGTCTCGGTCAATTCCGCCACTGCGGGACTTCACACAACACTGCTCGCACTTGACATAGGACCCGGCGATGAAGTCATAACGACACCTATGACCTTCGCGGCTACAGTAAACACGATAATGTTCGCAGGAGCCAGGCCGGTCCTGGCCGATATCGACAGAAACACTCTGAACATCGATCCGGACAAGATCGAAAAGGCTGTCACAAAAAATACGAAGGCAATAATACCCGTCCATTTTGCCGGCATGCCGTGCGACATGGACAGGATCGAAGCGATCGCAGACAAATACGGCCTGGCGATAATTGAAGACGCGGCGCACGCCCTCGGCGCTTCCTACAAGGGAAGGAAGATAGGCGCTGACAGGGGAAAGCGCAGAGCATCCGTATTCAGCTTCCACCCCACGAAAAACATAACGACGGGCGAAGGCGGCATGATATGCACAGGAGATGAAGCCCTGGCCGAAAAAGCTACTGTCCTGAGGCAGAACGGAATGTCAAAGGGTGCCTGGAACAGGTATGCGGCAAAGGGAAGCGCGAACTACGACATATTTTTCCCTGGTCTGAAATATACGATGATGGACATCCAGGCAGCGATAGGCGATTCGCAGCTGAGGGAGCTGGGATCGTTCAATGCAAGAAGAAAAGAGATCGTATCTTTCTACATGGAAGAACTTTCAAAAGCAGAAGGACTGATACTCCCAAAGCCGGCACCATGGGAACATGAACACAGCTGGCACATCTTCACGCCGCTCGTTGACACAGAGAAGCTCGGGATGTCCAGGGATGATTTCATGGCAGAGATGAAAAAGAGGAACATAGGAACTGCGCTCCACTATCAGGCAATACACCTCTTTACATGCTTCAGCGAAGCCACCGGCCTTGGCAGGGGCAGTCTGCCCGAGGCCGAATACGTATCCGACAGGATAGTCTCGCTGCCCCTCTTCCCTGCCATGACGGACAGAGACGCGAGGGACGTTGTCGAGGCCGTTTTCGAAATCTGCGGAAAGAAGAGCTGATAAATGAAACCTGAGATATCCATAGTCATACCTGCCTACAACGAGGAGGAATCGCTCCCCGCCCTCTTTGAGAGCCTGTACCCGGTAATGCGGGACATGGGAAGGCCGTTTGAGATAATTTTCATCAACGACGGCAGCAAGGATTCGACCCTTGCGATACTGTACGACCTCTATCTCTCCCATCCCGAGGTCAGGGTGATAGACCTCAACGGAAATTTCGGACAGCATATGGCGATCATGGCAGGGTTCGAGCACGTCAGGGGAGAGATCGTAATAACCCTTGATGCGGACCTGCAGAACCCGCCGGAGGAGATCCCGAATATCGTGGCAAAGATGGATGAAGGTCACGACCTTGTCGGAACATACAGAAAGGGAAGACAGGATCCGCTGTTCAGGAAAGTGGCTTCCAAAATGGTCAACAAGATCACCAACAGGATCACGAAGCTGAATATACGCGACTACGGCTGCATGCTCAGAGGATACAGCAGGAGGATAGTTGAGATAATCAACGTAAGCAGAGAGTCAACCACTTTCATTCCGGCTCTCGGACAGAAATTCGCTGCCAACCCGATCGAGATACCGGTTGCGCACAGGGAGCGCGGGATGGGGACCTCCAAGTACGGTCTCTTCCAGCTGATAAGGCTCAATTTCGACCTTATGACAAGTTTCTCGATCGTACCGCTCCAGTTCGTCACGATGGCGGGGATGCTCATATCTTTGCTCTCTTCCGTACTGGTCATTTACATGCTTCTCAGGCGTCTCTTCATCGGACCTGAAGCCGAGGGGCTGTTCACACTTATGGCGATACAGTTCATGCTTACTGGCATAACGCTTTTCAGCCTTGGGATTACCGGCGAATATGTGGGCAGGATATACAGAGAGGTAAGCAGAAGACCGAGATACTCGGTGAGGAAAGTGTTCGAGCATGAACCGAAGGAATGACTCGAGGCCCCGTATAGCAGTCTTCGCATACAGCGAGGTGGGGAGCGCCTGTCTTGAAGACCTCATCAGGGACGGCGCCAATGTAGCGGTCGTCTATACACACGAGGACGACCCGAAAGAAGAGATATGGTTCCGTTCGGTAAAGCAGACAGCACTTGACAGTTCCATCGAGGTACGCGCACCGTCAAAGATAGACGCGGACGAGATAAACCGTCTTCGGGAGATCGCACCTGACCTGATATTCTCTTTTTACTACAGGGCGATGATACCCAAAGAGGTGCTGGATATCCCGAAACTTGGCGCATACAATATCCACGGTGCGCTCCTGCCCAAATACAGGGGAAGAGCCTGCATCAACTGGGCAGTCATCAACGGTGAAAAGGAGACGGGGGCCACGCTCCACGTTATGACGGAATCAGCCGACAGGGGAGACATCATAGCCCAGAAGGCTGTGCCCATAGAATTCGAGGACACGGCGCACGACGTATTCCTTAAGGTGACCGAGGCGGCCCGCGAGATACTTATGTCATCTCTCCCGTCTCTTGAAAATGGGACCGCAAAGAGGTATCCCCAGGACGAGTCAAAGGCCACAAAATTCGGGAGGCGCAGGCCCGAAGACGGAGAAATAGACTGGAACAAGTCTGCCGAAGAGATATACAACCTTGTGAGAGCGCTGACCCATCCATTCCCGGGTGCATTCACGTACTGGGACTGCAAAAAATATTTCATCTGGAAAGCTCTCCCGGCCGAAGGGACGTTTGAGCCCGGAAAGATAAGGTCGGAATCGCCGATGCTTGTGGGGACCGGCAGGGGACTGCTGAGAATACTTAGGATACAGCCTGAGGGCGAACCTGAAAGGGATGCATAAAATATGAAAAAAATACTTATCACAGGGATCAACGGATTCATCGGAACTCACCTGCTCGAAGCCCTCTGCAGGGACGGCAGATGGGAGGTCCAGGGCTTCGATCTGAGGTCTGACAACCTCGCTCCCTTTATGGACAGCCCCAATTTCAAATTTACCTCGGGCGACATATTCAAAGACGAAAAATGGCTGGAGGAACAGGTCATATCCTCAGACATCGTGATCCCGCTTGCCGGCATCGCAAAACCCGCCTACTACATCCAAAAGCCGATATGGACATTCGAACTTGATTTCGAACAGAATCTCAAGATGGTCAGGCTTTGTTCAAAATACAATAAGAGGATAATCTTCCCCTCGACATCGGAAGTTTACGGCATGAGCGGCGACAGCTACCTCAAGGAGGATGAAAGCCCCCTCGTGACAGGTCCCATCAACAAGATGAGGTGGATCTACAGCTGCAGCAAACAGATGATGGACAGGCTCATCTTCGCCTACGGACAGGAGGAGGGACTCAGGTTCACACTGTTCCGCCCCTTCAACTGGGTCGGACCGAGGCTCGACACCTTCCGCGACGCGGAGGAAAACAAGGCTCGCTCCGTGACACAGATGATATACAACGTGCTCCACAGGGGAAAGATATCCCTGGTCAACGGCGGCAGACAAAGAAGGAGCTTCACCTGGGTCGGCGACGGGATCGAGGGACTGGTCTCAATAATAGAAAACAAGGATAACAAAGCGGACGGACAAATATTCAACATAGGCAACCCCGGCAACAACCACTCAATCAGGGAACTTGCCGAAATGCTCATCGAAGAGATGAAAAATTTCCCGGCATACCGCGAAAGGGCAGAGAATACCGTGCTTGAGGAAATATCCGCGGATGACTACTACGGGAAGACTTACGACGATATGCAGAACCGACTGCCGTCTGTCAAGAAGATGGAGAAGCTGCTGGGCTGGAAGCCGAGAACCGGCATGCGTGAGCTCCTCAGCAAGACCGTGGCCTGGTACGCCGCAAAGGAGAAGATGGATTGACACAGCTTGCAGTCAAGGTCGACATAGATTCGCTGAGGGGATACCGCGAAGGCGTCCCAAAAATGCTCGACCTCTTCAAAAAACATGGGATCAAAGCATCGATATTCTTCTCTTTTGGACCGGACAATTCCGGAAAGGCGATAAGAAGGATATTCCGAAAGGGCTTCATCTCAAAAATGATGAGGACGAAGGCTCCGTCGACATACGGCATCAAAACCCTGCTGTACGGGACACTGCTCCCGGCGCCGATGATAGTCCCCTCCGACCCGGGCATTCTGGTCCGGGCCGTCGAAGAGGGACATGACTGCGGTGTACACGCATGGGATCACGTCTATGTCCAGGATGAACTTGCGCGTATCTCCAAAGAAGAATTCAGGTCTCTTTTTGAGAGATCGGCGGATATGTTTGAGAAGCTCTCAGGAAGGAAGCCCATGAGCTGCGCGGCTCCGGGATGGCAGATCTCACAGGTGAGCCTTGAGGTGCAGCAGGAGCTCGGCCTGAACTACTGCAGCGACACAAGGGGCCGCAAACCTTTCCTGCCGGTCTTCGGGGGCAGGTCTTACACCCCAGTGCAGATCCCCACGACGCTTCCGACCATGGATGAAATATTCGGACTTCCGGGGGTCGATGACGATACGATAGGGGACATTTGGCTCAAAGGCATGGACAGCGATTGGAACGTCCTGACCGTGCACGCGGAAATGGAAGGACTTTCGAAGATAGATGTCTTTGACGGTTTCATAGAAAAGGCAAAGAAGAGCGGTGTACAGTTCCGGACACTTGCTGAATACGCCGAAGAGTGCAGACCGGATAAGTGCGAAATAATAATGGGCACCCTTACCGGAAGGGCGGGCACTCTCGCAGTGCAGAAGGAGGAATGAAAATGGACAGGATAAGCCTTTTGCTCCTGATCGCCTCGGCGATGACGAACGCGCTCGGAAGCACTGTAATGAAGCATGCCTACGGAGGTGATACATCCATCCTCTCCTCCGGGATCATCGCGGGGGTATTCAAAATACTTCTCAACCCATGGATAATCGTCGGGCTCGGGATGTTCGGCGTCTCATTCTTCTTCATGGCCGCGGCCCTGTCCAGGACAGATCTTACGCTGGCCTATCCGATGATGTCGGGGCTTGTGTATATCATCCTGATCTTCGTGGGATTTTTCATTTTCAAGGAAAAGATCACAGTTCTGAGAATAATGGGCATCGGCACGATCCTTCTTGGGATAACGATGCTTACGATGAAAAGCTGAGGGGGACATTTTGATATGAAGATCTGTTTTGTGGGGACCGGCTATGTTGGACTCGTTACCGGGACCTGCTTCGCCGAAAAGGGAAACAACGTCTGCTGCGTAGATATCGACAAAAAAAGGATAGAAGACCTCAAGCGCGGAATAATACCGATCTACGAGCCGGGACTTGAGGAACTGGTCAGAAAAAATATGGATGAGGGACGGCTCTCCTTTTCGACAGACATCAAAGAGGGTCTGAAAAACGCGCAGCTGTGCTTCATAGCCGTGGGTACTCCACCGTCCAGCGACGGGAGCGCGGACCTTGCGCAGGTGCTCAACGCCGTCGACAGCATAGGCTCATGCATAGATCATTCGTGCTTCATAGTAGTCAAATCGACTGTTCCCGTAGGCACTGGAACTCTGCTCTGGAAGCGTATCAGAGCCCATATGCACGAGAGGGGACTTGAGAAGATAAACCTCGAAGTGCTCTCAAATCCGGAATTCCTGAAAGAGGGAATGGCCGTAGAAGACTGTCTGCACCCTGACAGGGTCGTCGTAGGAGCCATATCTGAAGAGGCGCGTTCGATAATGCGCGAACTTTACGCGCCCTTCGTTTCAGAGGACCGCCTCTTCCTGATGGATCCCTCTTCCGCAGAGATAACCAAATATGCGGCAAACGCTATGCTGGCCGCAAGGATCAGCTTCATGAACGAGATCGCTCAGCTATGCGACAAAGTAGGCGCAGACATCCTTGCTGTAAAGGAAGGCATAGCCTCGGACAGGCGTATAGGGAGCTTCTTCCTGAACGCAGGCTGCGGCTACGGAGGATCGTGCTTCCCCAAAGACGTTCAGGCCCTCTGCCACATCGGCGAGGGACAGGGACTCGATATGACGATGGCCTCCGCCATCGACAAGGTAAACAGGAAGCAGAAGGAACTGCTCCAGCTTATGGTAAGGGAAAGGTTCGGCAACGACATGGAAGGGCTCACAGTTGCGGTGATGGGCCTTGCCTTCAAACCCCACACCGACGATATGAGGGAGGCTCCCTCCATCTCACTGATTAGAGGCCTCATAGACTGCGGGGCTTCGGTAAAGGCGTATGATCCCATAGCCATGAAACAGGCAGGTATGGTGCTCCCCAAGGATGTGACGTTCGCCGACGGCATCGAAACGCTGCTCGACGGCGCAGACGCCGCGGTACTGGTCACCGAATGGCCCGAGTTCAGGGAACTTGGCTGGGAGGGCCTCGCACGGTTGATGAAGCGCAGGATCGTATTTGACGGCAGGAACATTTACGACCCGGCAGAGATGCAGAAACTCGGATTTGAGTATTACTGCATAGGCAGGAGCAGGCGCCCCGCAAGATAATGTAAGAAGATAAGAGGGCAGGCTTTGGCGTTAAGGAAAGCCTGCCCTTTTTATAATTACATCCGGCAGAAGAAAAGCCACAACGGAGGAAATATAAATGAAACCTTTGATAGGCATAGCAAGCAATCCATTTTATAGTTCCTATGCCGACAAAACACTGTCAGATATCGAAAAGGGTCAGCTTGATTATTTCTGGCTGCTGTCCCGTCTCACAGAGAAAATATGCTCTTCCGTCCGATCCGCGGGAGGGATACCGATACTCCTTACGCTTACCGAAGATGGATCTGAAACAGAGAAAATCGCCTCCCGCATAGACGGATTGATATTGGCAGGGGGAGAAGATATCACCCCGTCTCTTTACGGGGAACCTGTAAACGGGACCCTGTCGCCCAACCTTTTACGTGATAAGTTTGAAATTTCACTGTTGAAAAAAACTATGGAACTAGAAAAACCCGTACTGGGAATATGCCGCGGCCACCAGATCATCAACACAGCGCTCGGAGGCACGCTTTTCCAGCACATTCCGGATGTGAGACCCGAGTGGTCGATGCACAAAAGGCCGGATGAGATGAAGGGCTATGTACACGGCGTTGAGATACTCAAGGCAGACCTTTTTCCCTCTTTCCCTGCCGGCAATGGAAAGACGATGCAGGTCAACTCTATGCACCATCAGGCCGTTGATGTACTGGCCCCCGGACTCGAAGCAATCGCCGTGACTTCCGACGGATTGATCGAGGGAGCATATATGCCCGGATACAGATACTTGGCTGGCGTACAATGGCATCCCGAGTGTCTTTCCGCATCGGATGAGATCCAGGCCGGCATCTTCAAAGAGATGGTAAACGCCTCCAGATAACTGTTAAATTTAAAATATCAAGGAGGTAACGGCCGCAGCGCAAATAATACACAGTCGGTATCGGTATCGTTCCTTACCGAGGCTGTCAAAATTGACCGAATGGATAAATACAGACGAAAGGATCGGTGTGATCTATGACATATCGTTCAAAGGAGCTTGGACTCTTTTCAGGCAAAGGCTCATCTTCGCGAAGGGCCATCTACAAGGGCTGCGGCTACGATGACGGAGACCTTGACAAGCCGCTGATAGGGATAGTGAACACCGCCAATGACGCCGGGCTGGGCCATGTACATCTGGACAGGCTGGCAGACCGCGTAAGGTCGGGCATTCTCCAGGCCGGCGGCACTCCATTCGAATTCGGCACGATAGCAACGTGCGGCGCGGTGCCGATCGGAATGCCCCATTTCAGGTATGAGCTGGTGATTAGGGACGTCATCGCATCGTCGGTCGAAATAATGACCGGGGTACAGCTCTTGGACGGCCTTGTACTGCTTGCCTCATGCGACAGCATAATCCCGGGAGTCCTCATCGGAGGCATACGGTCCGACGTCCCCTGCATAATGCTTACAGGCGGTCCCCAGGAAGTATGCAAACATGATGGTCGAAGCGTAGTCATGAGCGAACTTGATCAGCTTGTATTCGGAGCTGACTATGCAAGCAGCGAAGCACGGGAAAAGATAAAGTACCTCGAGGACCACGTATGCCCCGGACCCGGCGCATGCTCTCTCATGGGGACCGCAAATACGATGCAGATCCTTGCGGAAGGACTTGGCATGGCACTTCCCGGATCATCGACTGTACCGGCGGTATCTGCAGAAAAAGAGAGATACGCCACCCAGACGGGAAGGCGGATAGTTGAACTCGTAAAAGAGAACATAAAACCCAAAGACATCCTGACAAGGGAAGTTCTCCTTAATGGAGTGATCCTGACCATGGCGCTTGCCGGGTCGACAAACGCAGTACTCCACCTCCTGAGCATAGCAAGGGAAGTGGGAGTCGGGCTCACTCTCGATGATTTTGACAGGCTGTCGGAGACTGTCCCTGTGATCAGCCGCGTCATCCCGACAGGCAAAGCCACTGTCATCGACCTCCATAACGCGGGCGGAGTACCCGCCGTAATGGGCGAGATGAAAGAATTCCTGCACAGGGAGGCGCTCACAGTATCAGGATATACAGTCGGCGAAATATGCGAACTCAGGAGGTCTTCTGACCACTCTGCGCTTACGACAGCTCAGGATCCGGTCTTTCCCAACGGAGGGATCGCGGTCATCAGGGGCAACCTGTCCCCTAACGGCGCGATATGCAGGACCACTACTATATCAGAGGCAATAAGGGTATTCGAAGGTCCTGCGAGGGTGTTTCATTCGGATGAGGAGGCACACTCTGCGGTAGTCTCCGGCGGCATCAAAAAGGGAGATGTAGTCGTCATCAGATACGAGGGTCCCAGAGGCGCCCCCGGCATGAGGGAGATGATGATGACCACAGACGCGCTTGTCGGCATCGGAATGGGACAGGATGTCTTCGTCCTGACAGACGGACGCTTCTCCGGCTTCACCGAAGGCGCGGCTATAGGCCATATTTCGCCTGAGGCTGCAGTGGGTGGCATCATAGCCATAGTCGAAGAGGGAGACATGATAAGGATCGACATACCCGGCAGGAGGATAGATCTCCTGCTGCCTGAAGAAACGATAAAGGAGAGGCTCTCAGAATGGAAGCTGCCCCTGAAAAAATCGAGGGGCATCCTCGGCATTTACGCCAAAACAGCTCTCCAGGCCCATCTGGGTGCTATGATAGATGACACGGTAGTATCAGAAAATCAGGTGACAGGGTAAATTCCATGTCATTTTTTCTTAAATTGTATTCTTTCAGTTAAATAATATCTGCAAATAAATCGTTTTACAACATGACCATGGGGTATTAAAATTACTAGGTTGATGCAAACTTTCTGAGAGGGTTTGGTAAAATGCAGCTTTTTATAGAACAGCTCCTTAACGGTCTGGCCGCAGGATCCATGTACGCACTTATCACACTTGGTCTTGCTCTCATATACGGAGTAATGAAGATACTTCACGTAGCCCATGCCTCAGTCTACACGGCCGGGGCGTATATGGGGCTCTTTATCTACACCTCCACCGGCAGCATGCTGCTCGCCTTTGCGGGGTCCATGGTTTTTTGCGCAGTTATAGGCGTACTGATCGAACGGCTCGTTTACTACCCGCTCCTGAAATATCCGCCCTATGTGCCGCTTATCAGCAGCATAGCGATGCTGATCGCCATTGAAGAGCTCTGCAGGCTGGTCGCAGGCCCGGAAGTGCGGACGTTCCCGGCAGAACTCCCGTTCCCTTCTCTCTCGATATTCGGAGTCGCCGTATCATCCACCTTAACGGCCATTTACTGCATCTCCTTTACAGTACTCCTGCTCCTTTGGCTGCTCATGACAAAGACAGAGCTGGGTCTTGCTATGAGGGCGGTATCCCAGGACAGAGAGACGGCATCCTCTTTCGGTGTAAATACCCAGGTGACCATAGCACTTACATTTGTCATAGGATCGGCCATCGCAGCCGTGGCCGGGATACTTGTGGGGATCTACTACAACCAGGTCTATCCGATGATGGGGCAGGTCCCCGCGTACAAAACACTGGCCTTCATAGTCGTCGGCGGAATGGGATCGGCTCCCGGAGCGGTGCTTGCCTCAATGCTCCTCGGGCTGGCCGAGACCTTCCTCATAGGTTATGCGAATATCCCGATGCCAAGGGATGCCCTTGCATTTATAGCGATGATAATAATACTGATGTGGCGTCCGACCGGACTTATGGGAAAGAGATAGGAGGCACGTCATGAGCATCTATATGATAAATGTGGCAACACAGATAATAATCCAGGCCATTGCCGCATGCGGCCTTAACATAATAGTGGGGCATGCCGGACAGATATCTTTAGGTCATGCGGCTTTTGTAGGCATAGGAGCATACTCGAACGCCATGCTCACGACCGTCGGAGGCCTTACCTTCTGGCAGGCCATGCCGATCTCGCTTCTGATAGTCGGCCTCGTAGGACTGCTCTGCGGCCTTCCGAGCCTTAGGGTGAGGGAAGATTTTCTTGCCATCACCACAATAGGGATAAACTTCATCGTTGTAGCCATTTTCCAGTACACTCCTGCATTGGGAGGCGCCCTTGGGATAGGCGGCATACCCAACGTCGAACTTTTCGGCTTTGTCCTGAAGGCAAGGCCCTTTTTCTGGCTCTGTTTTTCCTGCCTGGTACTGGTGCTGGCGATATCCCTGTTTTTTACAAAATCGTGGCTCGGCCTCTCCTGCTTTGCAATAAGGGAGGAGGAGACTGCGGCATCGAGCATGGGCGTATCTCCGGTAAGAGCCAAACTTTCGGCCTTCGTACTGGGAACGCTGATGGCAGGCCTTGCAGGCATACTTTACGCTCACTATATGAAGTTTATCAGCGCCGATTCCTTCTCCTTCCCATTCTCGGTCACGCTTCTTTCGATAACCGTAGTGGGCGGGCTAGGGACTTTCTGGGGGCCTGTTGTGGGAGCAGTGGTGCTTGGCATCCTTCCCGAGGTCTTCAGGCCGCTTGTCGATTACAGGATGTTCCTCTATGCCGCACTTCTTCTTATGATGATAAGGTTCCTGCCGGGCGGGCTCCTTGGCGGTTCCGATCTTCTTTCGGTAAAGAACCTCAGAAAAAGAAAGGCATCAGCAACTAAAGGAGGGGACAAAAGTTGACCGATAAGATCCTCTCTGTAAAGGACCTGTCCATAAATTTCGGGGGACTCAAAGCGGTAGACAATGTCAGCTTTGATATAGACAGGCAGGAGATCCTTGGGCTGCTTGGCCCTAACGGGGCCGGCAAGACCACCTGTTTCAACATGATATCGGGGGTCTACAAGCCTACCTCGGGAGAGATATGGCTTAACGGAAAGCGGACTGACGGCTTGCCTGCCCATCAGATGGCCTCACTCGGAGTGGGAAGGACATTTCAGGTGGTCAAACCATTCAGCGGACTTACTGTAGAAGAAAACGTCATAGTCTCGCTTGGAATGCCCAATTATAATAGTTTTACACGTTCATGCAGATTCTGGCACACAAAAGCCAACATAACAGCAGCCAATGACATCCTTAAGACCGTCGGGCTGGAGAAGGAAGCTTCAACAAAGGCAGGTCTGCTCCCTCTTGGAAATCTGCGAAAACTTGAAATAGCAAGGGCTTTGGCACTCAAGCCCACGCTCCTTCTTCTCGACGAATGCTTCTCAGGTCTGAGACACGAAGAGATAAAGGTGATCGAGGACCTGATAAGAAAGATAAGGGAGCAGGGGGTCTCGATACTTCTGATCGAACACAACATGCGCGTCGCCATGGGACTTTCCGACCGGGTGGTCGTGCTGGATCACGGAAGGAAGCTCGCAGAGGGCACTCCGGAGCAGGTATCTTCAGATCCTGCAGTCATAGAAGCATATCTTGGGAAGGGAGAGAGTACCGATGCTGCTTGAGGTCAGAGATCTCTCCGTCTCATACGGCGACATAGAAGCAGTCCACGGCATAAACTTCAATGTCGAAAAGGGCGAACTCATCTCGATAATCGGAGCAAACGGCGCAGGCAAGTCGACCACGCTCAGGGCGATCATGGGAGTCCAGGAGGTCAGGTCCGGCAGGATAACCTTTGAAGGAATGGACATCACACATATGCCCGCACACAAACGGGCACGCCTCGGCATAAGGATCGTCCCCGAAAGGGCAAGATGCTTCCCTCAGCTTACCGTATTCGAAAATCTGCAGATGGGCGTATACGGCGAACAGGCCGCCCTTAAAAAAGAACTTGACGGCATATACGAACTTTTCCCCGTGCTCAGGGAGAGAAGCGGACAGTATGCGAACACTCTTTCCGGCGGAGAGCAGCAGCAGCTTGCGATCGCACGTGCCCTCGTATCCTCTCCGAAGCTGCTTTTGGTGGACGAAGTATCGATGGGGCTGATGCCCAAACTTGCAGCCCAGGTATTTGAGGTCCTGCGGGCACTGAATAAGGATAAGGGGCTCACTATACTGCTGGTCGAACAGAACGCGCTCTCATCGCTGAAGATCTCGGACAGGGGATACGTTCTGGAGACCGGGAACATCGAGATAGAGGGACTGTCCTCCGATCTCATCAACGACAGCAGGGTAAGAGAGGCATATCTGGGTTCATAACGATCATGTGCATTTGGCAGGCCTGTTACGGCCTGCCTTATCAATTATAAGGGGGAGTCACAATGAGTAAGTTGTTCAAATTGATCGCGCTTGTTTCATGTCTAGCCGTTCTTTGCTTCTCCGGGACAGCATTTGCCGCAGACACAATAAAGGTCGGAATGCTTGCCCCGCTCACCGGATTCGCCGCTGCAGACGGATTCAGCGCTTACGAGTCAGTGAAGATCGCTGTTGAAAAAGTCAACGCCGCAGGCGGAGTCCTTGGCAAAAAGGTAGAACTCATATGCTATGACGATGCCGCTGACCCCAAGCAGTCGGTGCCACTCGCGCACAAACTCATAGGCCAGGATAAGGTTTCCGTATTCGTTGCCGGATCGTACAGCCTTCCCACCAGGGCAGTATCCGCGATCTTCAATGACGCAGAGATCCCGCTCGTATCAGCTTATGCCCTGCACCCCGACATCACTAAGGGAGATTTCACATTCAGGAACGGATTCCTCGGTACGGTCGAGGGAAAAGGCGCTGCCTACGTTGCAGTTAAGCTCCTCAAGGCAAAAAAGATAGCCCTGATAGTCAGTGACAACGACTTCGGAACGACCCTTACCCAGGGCTTCGAAGAGTTCATGAAGGATCATCCCGAAGCAAAGATCGTATCTCACCAGAAGTACCCGATGAGCGAGAAGGACTTCAAACCCTATCTTTCAAAGATGAAGGCAGCAGATCCTGACGTGGTCTTCTTCAGCGGATACTACTTCCAGGTAGGACCTGCAATGAAGCAGGCAAAAGAGATGGGCATAAAGGTCCAGTTCATAGGAGAAGAGGGAGCTGACTCACCGAAGACGATAGAGATCGCCGGAGACGCAGCTGAAGGTTTCATAATGGTCACAAACCTCAACAGAGATGACAAACGCCCCTTTGTCCAGGAATTCCTGAAAACATACCGTGAGCGTCACAAGATCGAGCCTGACATGGTCGGCGCGTCCGCATACGACGGATTCATGCTCCTCATCGACGCCATCAAGCAGGCTAAGACGACAGACGGCCCGGCAGTGGCGAAGGCAATGGCAAAAACAGCAAACTATGACGGCCTCACAGGACTCATCAAGGGCTTCACACCTGAAGGCGAAGTCGTAAAGCCGATCCAGGTACAGATAGTGAAGAACGGTCTCTTCCGTTACTACGGAGTCATCACTGACCCGAAGCTCATCACGCCCGACAAATAAACTGCCGACGTGCATTGCGCGGGAGCCGGTCTCATTTCGGGACCGGCTCCTTTTTTATTGACCTTTCTTCTTACCTCTCTCTTTGAGGAGCGTCTTTGCCGTGGGCGTAACTGCGAGACCGCCTTTTGAAGTCTCGCGGAGCGATGGGGGGATCGACCTCCCTATCTGGCCCATCGCATCAATGACCTCGTCTGCAGGGATCAGAGAAGTTACCCCTGCAAGGGCCATATCTGCCGCAAGCGCACCGACGGCGACCAGAAGACCGTTCCTCTTTATGCAGGGAGACTCGACCAACCCTCCGACAGGATCGCATACGAGGCCAAGCACCGATTTCAGCGTAAGTGCCACTGCATTCGACACTGCGTCGCAGTCTCCCCCCATCAGGTAGACCAGAGCCGCGGAACCCATTGCCGCCGCCGCTCCGCACTCAGCCTGACACCCTCCCTCGGCGCCGGCCAGCGTGGCCCTGTTCGCTATGACTTCCCCCACGGCCCCGGCCACGATCAATGCTTCGGTCAGCTTTCTGTCGCTGTCATCCACATCCTGGCCGAAGGATCCCTCCCACGAAAAGAGCATGCCGGGCAGAATGCCGCAGCTTCCTGCAGTCGGTGCCGCCACTATCCTTCCCATCGAGGCGTTATATGAAGCGACTTCGATCGCTATCGCGGATGCTCTCAGGAGGAATCCGCCGCACATGCCTCCCCTGTCGGCATACTCCCTTATCAGAGCCCCCGCGTCACCGCGTACCAGCCTGCAGGGATTGGTGTTTTTTCTCGCCTCTTCCACAGAGCGGCGCATATCCTGAAGCCTTGAAAATATAATGTTGAATATCTCTTCCGGCATAACCCCGGTTGCCTCAGAATCCGAGGCAAGGACAGCCTCATGCAGATCCACATCGAGTTCATCCGCCAACCTTGCAAGATCCTGCAGCGATCTCATAACGCCACCCCCGGGATCGAAATGACCCTGACTATAGCCGGATGGACATTATTTATCTCCTCCGAAGTCACTGCCGATTCGCCTCCGTCAAGTTCGAGGACCATCGTAGCAAGACCTCCCCTGCTGTCCCTGTGGAGCTTCATAGTAGCGATGTTGATCCCATGAGATGAGAGGTATGTCGTTACCGTGCCGACCACTCCGTGGACATCTCTGTTCATGATTATTATTACGGGAAGCAGACAGGAAACGCCGACCTCGAAGCCGTCAAGTTCCTGAAGCAACACGGCACCTCCCCCAATGGAGGCGGCTGTCGCATCCATCCTTCTTCCACCGTCGTCCCATATCTCTATCCTCACTGAGTTTGGATGGGCACCCTCGAGCTCTTCCTCATAAAAATTAAAGTTCATCCCGGATCTGAGCGCGAGCTCCCTTCCTTCTCTCACCTCCGGGTCGTCGGGCGCATACCCGAGCAGTCCGGCCAGGATGGCCCTGTCAGTGCCGTGTCCCTCACCTGTGGTGGCGAAGCTTCCTCTCATGTAGATATTTGCATTTTTTACCTCTCCGCCCCAGCAGAGCCTCACGATCCTTCCGATACGCACGGCACCCGCCGTATGGCTCGAAGAGGGTCCTATCATTACAGGGCCGATGATATCCCAAACAGGCATTCGTACTCCCCCTGTCAAAAGTGATCCGAGTGACCTCCCTAATTGTATCAGCAGATCTTCATACATGTGAAAAAATAAAGTTTCTCATTATAATTACTTTTTTCTTCCTATTTTTGTAATACAATACAAACTTTTTACTTCTGCTATTGACACTTCAGAAATTAGGAGTATGATTCCACGGCATACGATTAATCAAATTTATATTATTGAACGCCATACGTTCATTTTTAACTCAAAAATTGAACTATTTAGGTGTACTTGAAACAAATAACTTCTTAATAAGAATTATTTTTCAGATTATTTAATAGTATAAATCAACATGTGTTGATTTATAAATAAAAAACTAAACTATAGGAGGTTGTATATGATGACTGCAACATGTACTGTCTGCGAAGCAAGGATCGACCTGCCCAACGACTGCACTGAGGGCGAGCTGCTCATCTGCGGGGACTGCGGGACCGAGCTTGAGGTGATCTCCCTTGACCCCGTGTCTGTAGAAGAGGCACCGCAGGTCCAGGAGGACTGGGGAGAGTAGCCTTGACTGTACTGCGCATACTCTTTACGAGACTTAGGACCGAAGAAAAACTCCTGCGTGAAGCGGCGGAAAAGCAGAACATCCCCTGCGAGCTCATGAATGTCTCCGACGTATGGTATGGAGAGAAACCCTTCTGCGGCACCGATGATGTAGTACTTGCGAGGTGCGTCTCACATAACCAGAACGAGGCTGTCGCACAAATACTGGAATCACAGGGCATCACGGTAGTAAACTCCTCCTCTGTTATGGCGGTCTGCGGGAACAAACTGAGCACGAGCATAGCACTCGCCAAGGCAGGAATAGAGCAGCCCCGTTTCAGGACAGCATTCACCCCCGAAGCTGCACTCGAAGCCCTTGAGGATCTCGGCTATCCTGCCGTATGCAAACCGGTAAGCGGCAGCTGGGGAAGACTTCTGGCAAAGATCAACGACCGAGAAGCCGCCGAAGCTGTCTTCGAGCATAAATCGATGCTGGGTGTCATGCACAACACATTTTACATCCAGGAATTCATCGAAAAGGGCGACTGCGATGTGAGGGCATTCGTCGTTGACGGAGAGCCCATCTGTGCGATCACAAGGCAGAGCGGCCACTGGATAACCAACACGGCAAGGGGCGGATCTGCTTCGAACCTTCCTCTGGACAAGGAGATAAACTCCGTACTGAGATCGGTCCACCGCGTTATCGGAGGGGAATTCCTCGCCGTTGACCTCTTCAGGAAAGATGGGAAATGGCTGGTCAATGAGGTCAACGACGGAGGAGAATTCAGAAATTCAATAGGACCCACAGCCACTGACATCCCCGGAGCAGTCGTCAGGGCTGCATGGAACAGGAGACACTGATGATCACCATGTCGGCAGCGAACAAACAGATATCTGTAAACAAATGCAAGCGCGGGATAAAGCGTGGTTGCATTATGGGCCGTTTGCTTTTGCAGTTTAGTCAGTGATAATTATCCGCGACAATCTGTAAAGATCGGCCCGCTTCCTGAACAGGAGCGGGTTTTTTGTTGCCGGAACAACAAATTGGAGGGACTTAAGTGGACAGGAAAATATCTGTGATCATATGGGGAGCAACTGGCTTCACGGGAGGAGAGCTGCTCAGGATAATAGCGCGCCATCCCCGCATGGAAGTTGTCGGCGCCGTCTCAAGAAGCAAAGCGGGGACACCGATAGGCGCTGTTCATCCGCACCTGCGTTCCGCATACCGGGATATGAATTTCATCTCGCCTGAAGAAGGCGGAGGGATCGATGCGGAACTCGTATTCCTGGCCCTGCCTCACAAGGCGGCGGCTGAGACAGCCCAAAAAAGGATTTCTGCCGGACAGAAGGTGGTGGACCTTTCCGCCGACTTCAGGCTCAGAAGCCCTGAGGAGTACAGAAGGTGGTATGAGACGGAGCATCCATGCCCCGAGCTGCTGGAAAGAGCGGTCTACGGCCTCCCTGAACTGCACAGAGAGGAAATGTCAGGTGCGGACCTGATCTCCGGAGTCGGATGCAACGCTACATCAGCCGTCTTCGCGCTGCTGCCTCTCGCAAAGGCGGGCCTCATAGAAAACGCAAGGATCGAATGTCGTGTCGGATCTTCAGAGGGAGGAGCCGAGGCAAAAGAGGGAAGCTCCCACTCCCTCAGGAGCAGATCCCTCAGGGTCGTATCACCCTTCGTCCACAGGCACATGGCCGAAGTGGTGCAGGAACTCGGGCTTGCCGAAAAGGATATAAGCATGACAGTCACTGCCGTCGAGCTTGTCAGGGGCATCCAGTGCATCGCGCATGTGACCCTGAAAGAAAGGCTCAGGGAGGCCGATATATGGAAACTCTACCGCGCGCAATGGTCAAAGGAACCATTTGTTTCGCTCTCGCCGGCAAAACCTGCCCATCTGCGCATCCCGGACCCGAGGTTCGTGATGGGGAGCAACAGAGTCCTCACGGGTTTTGCCCTTGCCGAAGACGGGCGCAGGGCGATCGCAGCCTCCGCGATAGACAACCTGCTCAAGGGCGCGGCAGGGTCGGCAGTACAGTCGGCAAACATAATGATGGGATCGGAAGAGACGGCAGGGCTTGAAATGATGCCCCTCTACCCTGCTTAAAAAATTATGATCTGCTGCATGGGAGGCAGAGATGAAACGGAGGAGAGACGATTGATCGGAGTAGTCAAGATCGGCGGTGCCGAAGGCAACAAACTGGGAACGCTGATGTCAGAGCTGGCTGCAAGGGTGGCCGGCGGCGAAAAGTGGATACTTGTCCACGGAGCCAGCGGGATAATGGACAGGCTCTGCAGGGAACGCGGCGTCGAGATAAGGATGGTTACAAGTCCTTCCTGCTACAGGAGCCGTTATGTTGGAGAAAAAGAGAGGGAGCTGTTCAGGGAGGCCGCCCTTGCCTACGGGGCAAAGATCTCGGACACGCTCGCCTCGTTCGGTGCCTCATCGGAGTTCCTCGACCCGGAAAAGACGAAAGGGGTTTTTGCGGAAAGAAAGGACATCCTCAGAGAATATTCCGGCGGAAGGACCCGCATCCTGCGGGGCAATTACAGCGGGACGATATCAGGCGTCTCTTCGGAAAAGATACTCGCAGTGGCTGAAGGGGGCCGGATCCCCATCCTGCCTCCGCTGGGCCTGGACAACACATCAAAACTCTCGCTGAACATTGACGGAGACCGTCTTGCAGCTTCTGTGGCCGGCTCGGTACGAGCCGACATCCTTGTGATCCTCTCCAACGTCCCCGGGCTTATGAAGGATGTCAATGATCCGGATTCTCTCATAAGGACCCGCACATCCGTGGGCTCATGGGAAAAATTCGAAGAATACGCGGCCGGCAATATGAAGAGGAAGCTTCTGGCATGCCGTGAAGCCTTCAACCTCGGGGTCTCTTCGATATACCTTGCTGACGGCAGAATCCCGCTGCCTTTGAAAAACGCGGAGGAGGGAAACGGAACATGTCTGACTCTTTAAGCTCCCTTTACGGCGGCAGGGGGATCGCCATTACCCACGGCAGGGGAAGCAGGGTCTTCGACACGTCCGGGAGGGAGTACCTCGACTTTTTCAACGGACACGGGGCGTCCCTCTTCGGCCACTCCCACCCACTGCTGACCGAAGCCCTTGAAAAGGCATCAAAAGGAATATGGACAAGCGGAGCAGGATTTGGATCTCCTGTCCGTGAAAAGCTGGCAGATGAACTCGGGCAGATGCTCGGAGAGGGAAGGGTCTTTCTCTGCAACAGCGGTACGGAAGCCATTGAAGCCGCGCTCAAGCTCGTTCTGACACTGCGAAAGGGGCGCAGCCGGATACTCGCGTGCAGACGGGCATTCCACGGGCGTACCTGCGGAGCTCTTTCGATAACCTTCAACCCAAAATACAGAGAACCTTTCACTCTGCTGACCGGAAAAGCTGAACATTTTTCGACGGAGGACCTGGCAGAAAATATCGATGATGATACGGCAGCTGTCTTTATAGAACCGGTACAGGGCGAGGGCGGCGTCTTTGCCCTTCCCGCGGGAACAGGAAATAAGATAACCGAGGCATGCAGAAAACACTCTGTCCTTCTCGTATCCGACGAGATACAGAGCGGGCTCGGAAGATGCGGCGCACCACTTGCAAGCAGTCTCACAGGATTGTCTCCGGACATTGTCTGCCTGGCAAAGGGCCTTGCTGGCGGGATGCCTGCCGGGGCTCTGGTGTGGAAAAAAGAGCTCGGCGACTTCACCCCCCACAGCCACGGCTCCACATACGGGGGGAACGAGCTGACTGCTACAGTGTCTCTCGCAGTCCTTTCAATGGTGATGCACAGCGAGCTCCCTGAAAAAGCCGCAAGATACGGTGAATTCTTCAGATCTCTTATATATGCCGTCGGAAGCAGCCACATAAAGGATGTCCGCGGCATGGGACTGCTGAACGGGATAGAACTGGACATACCATCCGCAGATGTGGTAAAGGGACTGCAGAAAAACGGCCTAATTGCACTCACCGCTGGTCCCCGTGTCATAAGGTTCCTGCCCTCATTTGCAGCGGAGGAAAAGGACTTTGAAAAGGCGGCTCTGATATTGGCGAAGACTCTGGAGGGTTTTTGATATGGGACTTCCCGAATCAGCCCGGCTTCTGGCCGATCTTGTGGCGGTGCCCAGCCCTACCCGACATGAAGCAGATGCCGCAAGGATGCTTGCAGATCGGCTCCCCCGCTTCGGATGGAGCGGTTCGCACCTTGACGGAGCGGGCAACGTCGTAGCAGAACGCGGAACAGGGGACAAGGAACTCGTACTGCTGAGCCATATCGATACCGTGCCGGGCGGGCCTGAAGTTATGATAACCGATGAGGTCATCCGGGGGCGCGGCAGCGTCGATGCGAAAGGTCCCTGCTGCGCTATGGCAGTAGCGGGGGGCTCAGTTCCCGTGCCGGAGGGATGGAGGATCACTTTTGTCGCAGCGGTTGGAGAAGAGATAGATTCAAGGGGGGCCAGGTTCCGCATGCCCCTCCACTCTCCAATGGCATGCGTCATTGGAGAGCCCACGGGGAGCGACGGCGTTGCTATCTCATACAGGGGCAGGATCCTGTTTGACATCAAGGGTGAGGACGAAGGAGCGCACAGGTCCGGGAGTCCCGGACCCATCACCGATTCAGTCATGGCTGCATCTTCCATAATAGACATCACCAGAAACATGGGGAAAGGCTGGTCTGTGGCGATAATGGAGATGGAAGGACACGAAGCCGGCAAAAGAAGCACTACCATCACCATGGACCTCAGGACGCCCCTGGGAGCCGATCAGGAGGAGCTCGAACTGATGATAAGCGAGACCGCGGCGGCATACGGGGTGAGATCCGAAATCATCGAGTATGTCCCTCCCTACGGAGTCCACAAGTCCGACCCGGTGATAAGGGCCTTCAGGAATGCCATACGCGACTGCGGCCGGACACCCAGGATACTTGCCAAACAGGGGACATGCGATTTCAACGTGCTCTCCCCATGGGGCTGCCACATGGGCGCTTACGGCCCCGGAAACTCGATGTACGACCACAGCTCCGATGAACAGATCCCGGTATCCGAATATCTGAAGGGGATAGAAGTACTCAAGCTCGCGCTCCCGAGGATAATGGCATCTATCTGAGAAGCGGACGGGGCAGGCGGGGAATTTGCAGCGTCTGCGCTGCAAATTCCCCAAGGGGGTTATTTCTTGGCTCCCAGGTACTTCTCCCAGTCCTTGTTGAACTGGTCTATGCCCTTCGCTGTAAGAGGGTGATCAAACATCATTTTGAGCACTTTGAAAGGTACGGTGGCAATGTCCGCCCCGGCCTTTGCGGCGCCGAACACATGGGCGGGATGGCGGAGGCTTGCCGCGATTATCTGCGTCTTTGTACCGTATATATCGAATATATCAACTATGTCCCTGACAAGCTGCATCCCGTCTTCACCTATGTCATCCAGGCGTCCTACGAAGGGGCTGACGTAAGTTGCACCGGCCTCTGCCGCCAGGATGGCCTGGTTCGCTGAGAAGATCAGGGTCACATTGGTCCTGATACTCTCTTTCGAAAGCTCTTTCGCTGCTCCCAGCCCATCAGGACAGAGCGGGATCTTCACCACCACGTTGGGATCGATCTTGGCGATCACCCTTGCTTCTTCTATCAGCTTGTCTTTTTCAAGCGACACTGCTTCGGCACTCACAGGTCCCTTGACTGTCTCGGCTATCTCACGCACACGGGTGTGAAAGTCCACGCCTCCCTCTTTCGATACGAGCGTCGGGTTGGTAGTGGCTCCGGAGATGATGCCCCATGAACATGCGGCCCTTACTTCGTCGATGTTGGCGGTGTCGATAAATAATTTCATGATATCCATCCCTTCCCGGTCTTTCGCTTTATTATGAGGCAAATGTCACATATGTTTCATAGTGGATTTTAACCCATTTCTGAATTTAGTGGCAATAAAAGAGGTCCTCCCGAAATATGTACGGGAGGACCTCTTTGTTCTTTTTACGGGCGGACGGCTAAATTGCGTATGCCTCCGGCGATGCCTGCTCCTCAAGCCCTATGTCCACACAGTTCTCTTTGGCGAACTTCCTGGGGAGGAAATCCTTCGCTACCTGCGGGAAGAGGACGTAGCTCAGCAAGTCTTCGGGCTGTGTCATCCATACGCCGATCTCTTTCCTGGCAGCTTCCAGCTCGGGCTCGATCTTCTCTCCGGGCCTGCATGTGATGGGGACCTCATCCCCGAGGACCTTCTTCTGGATCTCAGGATCGACCGGTGCAGGGGTCTTGCCGTAGTATCCCCTGAAGTACTGGTAGACTTCCTTCGGAACGACCTTCCAGCGTTCGCCGGAGATCACGTTCATCGCGGCCTGTGTGCCTACGATCTGGCTGGTTGGCGTGACGAGAGGGGGATATCCCATCTCCTTGCGGACCCTTGGGACTTCCTCCATGACCTCCTTGAACTTGTGGAGAGCGTTGCCCTCCTTGAGCTGGATCTGAAGGTTGGAGTACATCCCGCCCGGCACCTGATAGAGCAGGATATTGATGTTTACTCCGCTTACTCCCATGATAATATCTTTGTACTTGTTGCGCAGCCCTTCGTAGTACTCCGCTACAGGAAGGAGTTTCTCGAGCGAGAGATGCGTATCGAGAGGTCCGCCCTTGAGTGCCGCAACCATGGCTTCCGTAGCCGGCTGGCTCGTACCCATGGCGAACGGTGAGATGGCGCAGTCGATCACATCCGCTCCGGCCTCAAGCCCGGCAAGGTAAGTCATTGCCGCCATGCCGCTCGTGTAGTGGCTGTGCAGCTGCACCGGCAGGTTTACCTTCTTCTTTATTGCGGTCACAAGTTCTGAAGCAGCCACAGGAGACATCAGGCCGGCCATATCTTTTATACAGATCGAGTCTGCTCCCATGTCAGCCATGTCTTTCGCCTGCTTGGCAAAAAGCTCAAGGGTGTGGACGGGGGATATCGTGTAGGATATGGACATCTGGAGTTCTCCGCCCTCTTTTTTGACTGCTTCCGCGGCTATGGACATGTTGCGGAGGTCGTTCAGCGCATCGAAGACCCTTATGATGTCGATACCGTTGCCTATCGCCCGCTTTACGAACTCGCGGACTGTCTCGTCGGAGTAATGCCTGTAGCCGACCAAGTTCTGACCCCTGAGCAGCATCTGGGTCTTGGTCTTCTTCAGACGTTTCTTTATCTGACGGAGCCTTTCCCACGGATCCTCGTTCAGGAAGCGCATGGCGGAGTCAAACGTGGCTCCTCCCCACATCTCCACTGAATGGTATCCGACCTCATCCATGATCTCGCAGATAGGGAGCATGTCATCCGTACGAAGCCTCGTTGCCATTATCGACTGGTGGGCATCCCTGAATGCAGTTTCCATTATGCCGACGCGCGGTCTGGGAGCTTCAGCTGTTTTCTTTGGTCTTGGGCTCTCTTTTACCTCTATTGCCGGCTCGGCCTTCTTTTCGTCGATGCATACGGATTCTGTCACGGGAGCATCATTGCATTTATTGCCGTCGTCGCAGCTGACTTTCGTCGCTATGACACGTCCCTTTGTATCCTTGATCTCATGTTTGATCTCGCTTTTTTCCATTTACTGCTAGTCCTCCATTTTCATTGCGGCCATATGGCTGTAGTAACGCCAGCGCGCCTTTATCTCTTTCTCTTCCTCTTTCAGAAGCGCTTCTGCAACTTCCGGATCTGCGTTCGCAAGGCTCTTGTAACGCGTCTCGTTGTAGATGTAATCCTTCAGCGGCAGCGTGGGCTCCTTGCTGTCGAGAACGAGCGGGTTCTTGCCCTCTTTCGCCAAATCAGGATTATACCGCATCAGTATCCAATGTCCAGACTCTACCGCTTTTTTCTGCTGTTCGAGCCCCTTCACCATGTCTATGCCGTGGGCGATGCAGTGGCTGTAGGCAATTATTATCGAAGGTCCGTCATAGGCCTCCGCCTCACGGAATACCTTTACCGTGTGGGCATCATTGGCTCCGAGGGCTACCCTTCCGACATATACGTTTCCATAGCTCATCGCCATAAGAGCAAGGTCCTTCTTGCCCAGCCTCTTGCCGCCTGCGGCAAATTTGGCGACCGCTCCGCGCGGCGTGGATTTCGACATCTGGCCGCCTGTATTGGAATAGACCTCTGTGTCGAGGACGAGGATGTTTACGTTCTTGCCGGAAGCTATGACGTGGTCAAGTCCTCCGTAGCCGATGTCGTATGCCCATCCGTCTCCGCCTACGCACCATACGCTCTTTCTGACCAGATTGTCGACGACAGAGATCAGCTCTTCAGCCTCTTCCGTGCCCATGTATTCGAGCTGTACCTTGAGTTCCTCGACCTTCTGTCTCAGTTCGTTTATCTCAGCCTCGGTCGTCTGCGGCGCTTCAAGGATCGATTTTACGAGCTTCTTCCCAAGCACCGGCGACATCTTTTCAAGGAGTTCGGCTGCGTATTCGCGATGCTTGTCTATCGCCATGCGGAATCCGAGTCCGAATTCAGCCGCGTCTTCGAAGAGCGAGTTGCTCCATGCCGGTCCGCGTCCGTCATCATTGACTGCCCATGGGGTAGTAGGAAGGTTGCCGCCGTAAATAGAGCTGCATCCCGTGGCGTTTGCTATTATAGCCCGATCTCCGAAGAGGGCTGAAAGCAGCTTAAGGTAGGGCGTTTCGCCGCATCCTGCGCATGCGCCCGAGAATTCAAAGAGCGGCCTCAGAAGCTGTACGTCCTTGACATGTCCCAGGTTGAGCTTGCTGCGGTCCACATCGGGCAGTTCGAGGAAGAAGTTCCAGTTGTCCCGCTCCTTCTCGCGGACATCCATCTGTGTGACCATCATGAGCGGACGGGCAGTGCTTCCCTCTTTCGCCTTCACTGGGCAGTTGTATGCGCAAAGGCCGCATCCTACGCAGTCCTCCGGGGCTACCTGTATCGTGAACTTGGCTCCCTCGAAATCTTTCCACTTTGCGTCAGTGCTCTTGAATGTCTCAGGTGCACCTTTGAGAAGATCGGCATCATAGACTTTGGCGCGTATGGCGGCATGGGGACATACGAGCGCGCACTTGCCGCACTGTATGCAGAGTGACGGATCCCATGACGGGATGTCTATCGCTATGCTGCGCTTCTCATACTGTGTAGTCCCGCTCGGGAAAGTTCCGTCTTCGGGCAGGCACGATACCGGCAGACTGTCTCCCTGGAGCACCATCATCGGTCCGAGGACATCCTTCACGAATTCCGGAGCATCGTCGGCAACAGGTGGCTTGATGTCAAATTTTGACGTAGCCTTCTTCGGGACCTTCACTTCGTAAAGGTTCGCGAGCGTCGCGTCCACTGCGGCGATGTTCTTGTCAACGACAGCCTGTCCCTTGCGGCTATAGCTTTTTACGATGGAATCCTTGATCGCTTTTATTGCGCGTTTCTTCTCAAGGACTCCGCTTATCGCGAAGAAGCATGTCTGCATGATCGTGTTGGTGCGTCCGCCCATGCCGGTCTCCCTTGCGATCTTCACTGCGTCTATGGTGTAGAACTTGAGCTTCTTGTCTATTATCCTCTGCTGTGTGGTCCTCGGCAGCTTGTCCCATACTTCATCGGGCCCGAAGGGGCTGTTGAGGAGGAACGTGCCGCCCTCTGCAGCGTGCTTGAGCACATCGAGCTTCTCAAGGAAGGAATATACATGGCATGCCACGAAGTTTGCGCTGTTGATCATATAGCTGGCATAGATCGGGTTGGGGCCGAAACGGAGGTGGCTTACGGTTATGCCGCCGGACTTCTTTGAGTCGTAACTGTAGTAGCCCTGGGCATAGAGGTCTGTCTCCCCTCCGATGATCTTGATCGAGTTCTTGTTGGCGCCGACCGTTCCGTCAGATCCCAGTCCGTAGAAAAGGCAGCGTACGGTCTTCGGGTCTTCCGTGTCGAATGAGGGGTCGTAGTCGAGGCTTGAGAAGCTGATGTCGTCCTCTATCCCGATCGTAAAGCTGTCCTTCGGCAGTGCTTTCTTCAGCTCGTCATATACTCCCTTCACCATGGCGGGGGTGAAATCCTTTGAGGAGAGTCCATAGCGGCCTCCGACGACCATGATGTCGCTGCCGGAAAGAGCTTCTCTCACATCCATGCAAAGCGGTTCGCAGATAGCCGCGGGATCCTTGCAGCGGTCAAGGACTGCGATCCTGCTGACCGTCGCAGGAAGCGCGTTAAGGAAGCGTGAGACATCGAAGGGACGGAAGAGACGGACCACGAGGACTCCGACGTTTTCGCCGTTCTGCATAAGCCTTTCGACCGTCTCGCGGGCAACGGCAGCTCCTGAACCCATCATCACTATCACTCTTTCGGCATCTTCCGCGCCGTAGTAATCGAACAGATGGTATTTGCGGCCGACCTGTTTCGCGAAGCGGTCCATCGCTTTCTGTGTGATGTCCGGAACTGCTTCATAGAATGGAGTGCATGCCTCCCTGGCCTGGAAGAAGACATCGGGGTTCTGCGCCGAACCGCGAATAAACGGTGAATCGGGGCTGAGCCTGTTGTATCTGTGGGCCCTGACAAGATCGTCGTCTATCAGCGCGCGCATGTCGTCGTAGCTGATCTCTTCCACCTTCATCTCTTCATGGCTGGTCCTGAACCCGTCAAAGAAGTGGAGGACCGGGACTCTGCTTTCAAGAGTTGCCATCTGTGAGATAAGGGCCATGTCCATGACTTCCTGGACAGTAGACGAGCAGAGCATCGACCAGCCTGTCTGCCTGACAGCCATAACGTCGGAGTGGTCGCCGAATATCGAAAGCGCGTGCGTCGCAACTGTCCTGGCAGTAACATGCATTACCGTGCTGGTAAGTTCGCCCGCTATCTTGTACATGTTCGGTATCATAAGAAGCAGGCCCTGTGATGCCGTAAAAGTCGTTCCGAGAGCACCGGCCTGTATGGCTCCGTGGTATGCGCCCGAGGCGCCGGCCTCGCTCTGCATCTCTTCGACGTGCGGCACCGTGCCCCATATATTAGGGCGTCTTTCTGAAGTCCACTGGTCTGCCCATTCACCCATTGGCGAAGATGGTGTAATGGGGTAAATTGCTATCACTTCATTGACCGCGTGGGCAACATACGCAGCCGCTTCATTGCCGTCGAGCGTTACCATTTTCCTCTCCGTCATTGCAGTTACCTCCTTGTGAATTAGTCTAACTTATACAAATACTGTCCTGTTTAAAGGATTTTTTGTCGCTAATTTATTAATTATTGCATAAAAAGACGGAAAAACATATCGGTAATTTATGTCATAAGAAGGCTTCAACTGATATATTATCCCCTTCACGGGAATAATATTGACACTTCTGTCAGTCTTTGCCAAAACATTTTACAAGACCTGCCGGGGCTGTTTTTTATAAGAATGACCTTTTTGATTTATTGACAGCGATGCAAATATTCAGCGGCTCCAACAAGCCGGCGGATCGCAAAGGGACAGCAGAGAGACAGGTCAAAAAACTCCCCTCCCGCCGCCTCTGCAAGACGGTCATGGAGGGGAGCCACGTTTACGGATCTATCTTTGTTCTATTGCAGCCGGATCACAGTTTCAGCATCGTTCCGACATTTTTCGCGACAGCCTTCTCAAGGATCAGTTTTGCTGTCATCACATCGTGGCTCGCGATACCCATGAAGAGACAGGTCCTGCGCCCCTTCCTAACCGGTTCGGCCTTGCCCGCTACGACCTCGCCCATGTCGGCGTATATCTCATCGGCAAGCGGATATCCGTTCTGGAAATAGACACCATGCTCCTGGGTCCAGAGGTACTGGTTCCTGTTGTCGCATACGAACGCGCTTCCTTTGTTTACCACTTCGGCATCAAACGTCGAGTCGTAGTCGCTCGTCATGCAGAAGACATCCTTCTTGAGCATATCTGCGGTTATTATCCTGTTCGGTTTCTCCAGGATCGGTGCGCAAGTGGTGACGACATCGGCATCTTCACATGCTTTTCTCACGTCCGGGCATACCACGAATTCCACATTCGGACAGATGTCCTTCATCGCTTCGATGTACCTTTCGGCCTGTTCGTGGACCGGATCGTACAGCTTGACCGTCTTCATCGCAGGGAGGACTTCCTTGAACGCCCTGAGGGTTATCTTTCCTATGGTACCGAGCCCCACAACAGACACGACCTCGGCTGCCGGATCCGCGAAGTACTTGGCGCCGAGCCCCGCAGCCGCGCCGGTCCTCCACGTCGTCATCCAGTTACAGTCCATGATGGCTTTAACCACGCCGGTCTTGACATCATTGAGGATGAATACCCCGTTGTTGTAGGGCAGCTTTTTCTGCAGGTTGCTCGGATAGCCGGCTACCCACTTGATCCCGGCCATGTCTACTTCTCCGCCTATCCAGCAGGGCATGGCATGCATATAGCAGTCATGTCTGGGATGTACGCCTATCTTTGCGGGAAGTTCTGTCTTATTTTCGCCGTTCATCTTCCAGCCGGTCTCCACCTGGTCCATTACTTCCTTCATAGTGATGCCAAGTGACTGTGCATCTGCCTCGGAAATGAAACGAACATCGTATGCCATTGCTGCAACGCCTCCTGTTTATGTTTTTCCCGGTATGCCGGGTATTCATTTTTATCCTTCAGGGCATGAGATCCGGAAGGGGGATATTTTCGGACACAAAGACCTTTTCGTCCACAAAAAGACGCTTTCTTGCCTCGATCCTGTTTCTGTACCTCTTCCTGTCGCGCATCCAGACTCCGTAAAGTATCGAATGTATCAGCGACATGACCGCAGCGCACGGATCCATAAATGTCATGAACTTCTGGGGGACCATGAAGAACGGAGAACAGCAGTCGGCGATCGGCGAAGCGATCGAATCCGAGATGCCGATGATCCTTATGCCCTTCTCCTTCATAGCACTGATTATGGTCTGTGTTTTTATCGGATATCTGGGAAAACTGAAGACAAATCCAACAGTTCCTTCCACGGCATCAAGGATGACGTTCATATCCGAAAGATCCGTCCCCTTTACGACCGCGACATTCTCCTTCATCGTCCCCAGAAAATAACCGGCGTAGTCGGCCAGGAACGAATTGCTTCCTGTTGCTGACACGACCAGCCCGGGGGCCTCCGAGAGGATCTTTGTCGCATGATCGAAATCCTCTTTGTTGATCAGGCTGTGAGTCTCGTCCATGAGGCTCCTTTCCATCTCAAATACGATATCGAAGGGAGAATTATCTTCATTATCAGCGCCTTTGGACGAGTATATCTCCAGGCTCCTCGGAGCACTTTTCTCGATTTCCTCTCTCAATGCCCTCTGCAGGTTTGAGAACGTACCGTAGCCCAGCGCCTGGGCAAACCTTACAACGGTACCCTGTCCCGTCGAAGTGAGCCTGGCAAGCTCCGCCAGCGTTACATAGGCAAGCGACCGGTAGTGTGAAAGGATGTAGCCGCACACTTTTTTTTGCGCCGGTGAGAGCTTGTCGGATCCGGACCTTATCCTCTCAAAAAGGGAGAGAGCATCACTGTTCAATGGATTATTTTCTCCTATATTTTTTATATCCGGAGTATTTATTCCAACAGAATATTAATTCACTCCAAATGATTTGTCAATCAATTTGTAATAAATTATGACCTAATGTTGCGACAGGTAATTTATTGTGCTAGCATCATGACGAATCAAATCCAAACAACAGAAGGGCGGTCGTCATACACAATGAAGCTCACAAAAATGGTTGCAGCTATCGATTCCCATACCTGCGGGGAACCGACAAGGATCGTGATCGGGGGTTCTCCGGTCTTTAAAGGGCGGACGATGTCTGAGAAATGGAAAGATTTTTGTGAGAATCACAACGACTTCCGCAAATTCATAATGACCGAGCCCAGGGGACATGCTGACATGTTCGGGGCGATAATGGTCCCGCCGGTGAACCCCGAGGCACATACCGGGGTCATCTTCTGCGATTCCGGCGGCAGCGTTTCTATGTGCGGCCACGGCTCTATCGGCCTCTCTTCAGCAATGGTCAACCTGGGGATGGTACCTGTGACGGAGCCGGTGACCGAGGTAAAGCTGGACACTCCTGCCGGCCTGGTAACGTTGTCAGTCGATGTCAAAAACGGAGAGGCAGTTTCCGCCACGCTTAAGAACGTCCCGGCGTTCGTCTTCGCAAGGGATCTGGACCTCTATCTCCCGTCGATCGGCAAAACAGTCAAATTTGACATATGTTTCGGAGGAAGCTTCTTTGCGATCCTCAAAGCCGAGGATTTCGGTTTTGAGATAGTTCCGTCGGAAGCAGCCGCTATCACAAAGATGGGGCTCGAAGTAATGGAAGAGGCAAACAAACAGCATAAGGTACAGCATCCCCTGATCCCCGAGAACAACAAGATCCTTCTGGCAGAGTTCGGCATCCATAAAGAGGGCGAAAACGCCAGGAACTGCGTCATTTTCGGCGCCAAAAACGTAGACAGATCGCCCTGCGGAACAGGCACATGCGCTAAGATGGCGCTGCTGGCCGCAAAGGGAGAGCTTAAACCCGGAGAGAAGTTCCTCCACGAGAGCATATTGGGAACGGTCTTTGAAGGGCACTATGAGCCCGGGCTCAAGGTCGGAGAGTTCGATACAGTACAGCCCTACATAAAGGGCACCGCCAACATCACCGGCTTCAACTGGCTGGTGCGTCAGGAGAACGATCCCCTGCTCCCCGGTTTCCTGCTTGGCTAAGACTTCAAAAATACAAAAAAACGGATGGGGGGCAGCCAGATAATTAACAATGACTGCCCCTTTTTGTTTTGGTTTATTAATGTAAAATAGTCTTGTGTAATGTGCCGAAACGCTGTTACTGCGGGGGGAACTTTTGTGAGAAAGAGCGCCGTAATATCCGGACAAAATTTATCTGTACCTTTCCTTGCCCTTTTCCTGATACTTCTCTTTTCTGCAATATCTTTCGCCGAGTCGCTCTCAGACGTGAAAAGAATTCTAACAGAACACCAGTCTCAGCCCCTCGAAAGGATAAAGACGCTCAAAAACGAGGTCATAAAGATACAGGGACTTGAGGAGGGGCTCGCAAGACAGTACAGGATCCCCGTTTCTCAAGTCATCAACTACGAGATGATGCTTGAAAACAACATACACGTATACCACAGCATCTATTTCCTCCAGAAGCAGGGCACTGCCGCATCGCAGTTCATCCTTGAGGAGGGCAGGCTCGAGGAGCTTGCAGAAAAAGCGCCTCCATACTCATTCCTTCTCTACCTTGACTTCCTCGAAGATGTCGAAAACTACCGCAACGAGGCTGAAAGATACCAAAGGCTTATAGAAAAGGCAAAGTCTAACCTTCTGAGAAACGATACCGATATGACCGAGACTGAAAAGAGGTTCCGGGTAGTCAACGAAAGGATCGCCAGAGGCAACGGGGAAAGCCTGACCAACAGCTGGCGGATGAGGGAGATAAAGGCGAAGCTCGAAGAGTG
>DBRW01000055.1:0-25814 GCA_002306075.1 Synergistaceae bacterium UBA1358 | reverse complement strand
ACATCAGGCAGAACATAAAGTTCAGCAGCGAAGATTTCGCACTTCTCAATTCCATTGTTTTACAGAAGACGGGAGCCCTTTACGAAACCATAATCCTGCTTGAAAAGAAATCCGACCCCGCAAACGAGTTCGTAGACGAAGAGAGCGACCTCACCTCATTTGCGAGGTTCTGGATCTCGAACGAGCAGCAGCTCATAAGGGACGAGATCCTGATGATCCTGGAGGTCATTGAGAAGCTTACATCGCTCAGGTCTGTATGGAGGGGAATGCAGGACCTGATAGAAGGAAACCTCGACGTCGGAAGGCAGAAATTCATCCTCTCAAGGACAAATGATTTTATTGATGACATAAACGCCAACATTACCCTATGCGTCGATTCGATCCAGACCATCAGGGAGACAGAACAGGCTGTAAGCAGGAGGTTCATCAGCGGGAACCCGCTGATGACGGAGCAGGACGATCAGATCAGGGACCGTTTCCTTGAGAACCTGTCGGCAAGGAAGAAAAGATATCTCTCCTATCTTGTAGAGCTGGGGACGATCAGGAGCCAGTACACGGACCTCCGTAAAGAGACACTGCGCATAACCGGAGCTCACAACAGCGAAGAGAAACTCGGCTTCCTCTGGGGCAGCGGTATTTCAAGGTTCAGGGAGACTGAGCTCTGGCACGTCGGCGAATACCCTATAACCGTAGGCAAGTTCTCCTTCGCTCTTCTGATCTTTCTTGCAGGCATCCTGCTCACCCGATACCTTGCATACATTTTCAGAAAGAGGACCGCTGACGGACTGAGCATGAGCAGGCACAGCAGCCTCCTCATCCAGAAGTTCATCTACTACACGGGCGTCATCATTTCAACTTTCTTCGGTCTGTGGAGTTTGCACATCCCTCTCACGGCCTTCGCATTCCTCGGAGGTGCGGTGGCGATCGCAGTCGGATTCGGGGCACAGAAATACACCGGGGACATATTCAGCGGGATGATACTCCTCTTCCAGAAAAAGGTCCGGATCGGCGACGAAGTCATAATAGCCGATAAAAGAGGCATCGTAGAGGAGATCACGCTTCAGAACACCGTCGTAAAATGTGAGCAGAGCAATCACCTGATAATCCCGAACAGCAAGGTCCTGGAAGGAGCGATAGTCAACCTGACCCTCAACAACTCCTTCACAAGGACAGAGGTAAAGATCTCAGTCGCCTACGAAACGGACGTCGAAAAGGCGATGTGCATAATGAGGGATATCCTGAGCAAGGACAGGAACGTGCTAAAGTCACCCCCATACAAGATACTCCTGGAGGATTTCGGGGATAGCGCCCTTGAACTGACCGCGCAGTTCTTCGTCGACATCAAGGAAAACCTTGAAAGGGACGTAAAGAGCTCCATCCGGCAGAGGATACTCGCGGCCTTCAACAGTGCGAAGATAGAGATCCCCTTCCCCCAGAGGGACGTCCGTATCAAGGGAGAGATCAGGGAGACTGAGGAAAAGCAGCCTCCCCGCTGAACTTATCCTTTCGGTCCTCTTTTAAGTTTTCGGGGCCGCACTCTGCCTGACTTTTGCCTGCAGATTTCATCAGGGTGTAGAGCTTGTATGAGGCGGAGACCATGTCTATGATCGAAGATGTATATTTGAACATTTTCGAGTTTTTGGTATAGACACCCTCTGCGATAAAGTTCACCCTTCCGTCCAGCAGGAGCCTGAGAGCATGTTCCCTGCTCCCCTCCCTCTGCCCTGAGTAGACCGCTATGGCATGTCCGCCCTGGTTTTTTACAAGCCTCATACATGGGACGTCGGTGCTTCCGTCCCCGATGAAGAGCATCCTTGAGAATGGTATCCGACGGTCCTCTTCGGCCACGAACTCATTTATTGCGACGTTGTCGGTAATGCTTTCGATCCCTTTGTTTATCCTGAACAGATACTGGGTCTTGGTCGTGTAGTTGACCGCGTTGGCTGGCCATATTGCAACATCGTGCTGATCGTATATGAATGAGCTCGCATATATCGCCTTCACATGTTTGCTTATAGGACTTCCTTCCATCATCTCCCGGATGCCTGATGAGATTATGTAGTGCTCGAGCCTGACCCCTTTTTTCGCGGCGTAATCATTGATATCGTCGAACCAGCTTTTGACACCTCTGAACAGCTTTACCGTTTTGCCGTATTCCCTGAATGCGCTCTTTGAGATCCTGACTTTCCCCGAAAGCCTTGCCTTGTCGAGCATAAGCTTCATGTAGACAAGTATCGGATCTGCCTCCTGTTCCCTTGCAAGGGCATTCGACTCTTCCCAGAAATCCTTTGGGGCGACGTTCAGGTCGGGAAAGAAATCATGCTCCTGCATATTCCCCGGCGCCAGGGTCCCGTCGAAATCGTAGCAAATTGCCATTACCGGATCGTGATATGACATCTCACAATTCCTCCTGTTTTTTTCGCTTACACTATTGCATGTTATACATCACATCATGCTGCTCAGGCCAACAGACCTGAAATTGCTGTCACTCTCAAACAATGACTTTCTTTAAGTATAAGCTGTTTTGCCTGAATTTTTATAAAAATAACTTATTTTGATCGACAGCTGATAAAATTACCTAAATGATACATTTAACCTTTTAATATTCAGAAAATTAAGATATAATCTAAGCGGAGCGGTTACCAGACTGCGAAGGGAGGAAGCGGAAATGGCGATCGATATGAAGACCCAATATATTGAAGTACCGGGTGGCTATGTCGGACTCAACGTATTAGGAGACAACGATTCCGCTATACCAATCCTATTCATTCACGGCGGCCCGGGCGGCAATTATGAATCTTTTTTGCCGATGGCGGAAATGCTGGCCAAAGACTGCAAGGTCTACCTGTACAACCAGCTTGGAAGCGACGAGAAGAATGATGTGGGTGACGAATCGATCTGGGTCCCGGAGCGCTACATCGAGACCCTGAATACGGTTATCAGAGAGATGAAGGTCGACAGGCTCCATCTCATAGGACACTCCTGGGGAGCGATGCTGGCCGCTGAACACGTACTTAGGACTCCCGACACTCCCGTAAAGTCCATAACCATGGTAAGTCCCTACCTCAGCACGGAGATATGGATTCGGGACGCCAAATCAAGGCTTGCCGAGATGGGTGAAGAGTACGTCAGGATAGTCGAAGAATCCGAAAAGGAGATACAGTTCGGAGGCAAACTCTACCAGGAAATAATCGAAGAGTACAACAAAAATTTCCAGTGCAGGGAACTGCAGAAGCACAAAAGGCAATTCAGGCAGTACGCAATGAAGCCCAAGACCCCGAACGGCATGAGGGTCTACAGACACATGTGGGGCCCCAGTGAATTTACCTGTACCGGCATACTCAAAGACATGGACATAACAGCAAAGCTGCCGCAGATAAAAGTGAGAGTCCTGCTCATAAGCGGGGTATACGACCAGGTAAGGAAAGAGACAATCGAGTACTACCGCTCGCTCATACCGGGGGCAGTGAGGGTGACCATACCCGAAGCCTCGCAGACATCGTTCCTTGAAAATCCGGACATCTTCTACGACTCGCTCACCGCATTCCTTGTGCGGTTCAACTAAAAAGGGAATATTTGATGATCAAGAGGCGCCGCTCTCGCGGCGCCTCTTGATCATCTATTTCTCCTCAATAAGTTCCGTCAGGAAGCTTTTCACCAGGTTGGATGTCATCATCTTACGCCACTGCGGACTCTTTCTTGGATTTACCTCATCGTATACAACAGCGGCAGCCTCTTCGGCAAGCTCCGGAGACAGCCTCCTCATTTTCAGGGCGGACTCAAGCCTGCTTAGCCTGAGAGGTATGGGGGACATGCTTCCGGCGGCGGCACGGATCTCCGTGATCAACCCGTCCTCGACCTCTGCGTAAAAACCCAGCGAAAGCCTTGAGAGCGTGAGCGCCCTACGCGAACCCCTCTTTATAAATTTCTGGACGCCCTTCTCTTTGGGGACGGGGATAACTATCTCTCTCATTATTTCGTTGTCCTTCAGATCAGGCTCCCTGTAACCGATTATGAACTTCTCAAGCTTCATTTCGCGCGTGCCTTCCGGGCCCTCTGTAATGATACCCGCGTCAAGCGGAAGAAGTATAGTCGGAAGGTCGGCCGCACCAGAGGCCGTTGACAGGTTCCCTCCTACCGTGGCCCTGTTCTGCACTGCCGGCGCCCCGCTCCGGAACGCAGCTTCCCAAAGGGCAGGGAGATACTTCTTTATTATGCTGCTCCTGATCAGGTCTCCGTTGGTGACACAGCTGCCTATCCTTATAGTGTCGCCGGTCTTGTTGATCCCTTTCAGCTCTTTGACCCTGCTAAGATCCATTATTTTGCTGAACGAATATTTCCCGTTCTTTATGTCCGGAATGATGTCCGTGGCCCCGGAGAGGATCGATATTCCCCTGTTTTTCTCCAGTATCTCAAACACATCATCCAGATTTTCCGGCGTAAAGCAATTTTCGTCGCCTTCCGATGTGGGGGTCGGAAGCTGACCGCTGCAAAGGTTTTCCCTGACTCTGAAAGTATCGCAGTATCCTTCGCTGACTGCTTTCTCCACTGCGTTATATATCTTTTCGTAACCCGTGCACCGGCAGATATTTCCCGACAGGGCGACCTTAATATCTTCTCTTGTCGGGACCGGGTTTTCTTCAAGCAGCGCCCTCGCGGCCATTATCATTCCCGGGGTACAGAATCCGCACTGGACCGCACCCTCCGATATGAATGCCTTTTGGAGCAGATCCATCTCATCGGGATCCCCAAGCCCTTCGACTGTCAGTATCTCGCATCCCGAAGCCTGTACCGCAGGAACCAGGCAGGCGTTGACGAGCCTTCCGTCTATGATGACCGAACAGGCTCCGCACTCGCCCTCCCCACAGCCTTCTTTCGGACCGATAAAACCCAGATCTTCCCTGAGCACTGCCAGAAGCGGCTTCATGGGGGGAACATCGGCGTAATAAAGGGCTCCGTTTATCGTCATTTCCATCCTCATTATTATCTTCCTCCCACTTATGACTTCTTTTCGTCCGGGCACATCAGCCGGAAGAGTTTCTCTCCCGTGCAGGGGATCGAATCGCAGAAGACACCGACCGCGTTGTCTACCGCCGATACAAAGGCCGGTCCCGCCGCGTTCATGGGAAGTTCGCCTATGCCTTTTGCGCCGAAGCATCCCTGAGCGCAGGGATCCTCGAGCAGTTCTATCTCCCACTCGGGCGTGTCAAGGGCCGTCGGGACAAGATAGGCGTTCATGTGAGAGGCTGTGTACCTGCCCTTATCGTCTACTCTCATATCCTCCAGGTGTGACCATCCGATAGCCTGGAGCATGCCTCCCGTCAGCTGTCCTTTGAGCTGCATCGGGTTTACAGCTCTGCCGACCTCGGCGGCCGCGAAGACCTTCTCAGCCGACACCTCATACGTGTCAGTATCGACCTCGACTTCGATCACGTTCGCGATCCATGCATAACCCCTGTAGGCGTCTCCTTCAAACTTCTCCTCGTCCCAGCAGCTGCCGTCATCGAATGTGTTGTATCCGTACTCATCGGGCATACCTTTTTCCTTCATGTATCCCGCAGCAAGGACAGTCACGGAAGTATCTGCCGGAAGTCCCTTGGCAGTCCTCCACTCCTCAAGCTTCTTTCTTATCCTGGAACATGCGTCTCTGACGGCCTTCGAGGCATACATCGTCGTTCTCGAGGCAACTGTCGGGCCTGTATTCGGAGTCTTTGAGGTATCCGGGACCATATATACGACATCTTCCACTGCCGTCCCAAGCTCCTCGGCAGCCGCCATACGCAGCACCGTCGAAGAACCCTGCCCGATCTCGGTACTGCTGACATAGACGGCAAATTTGCTGCCGTCGAAACAGACTCTGGCTGTCGTACCCATTTTGTCCTCCCCGGCTCCCGTAAAACCTCCTCCGTGGAGCGCCGCGGCGATCCCTATACCCTTTCTTATCCTTCCCTTGGGCTGAGACGCGTAAAGCTCTCCTTTTGCCCTGTAGTCCGACATCTCGGCTGCCTTTTCAAGCACGGCGACCGCGTTGTTTTTCTCCTTCAGCACCTGCCCGTACGGGAATCTGTCTCCCGTCCTCAGTGCATTTTTCAGTCTGATGTCGAGCGGATCGATCCCCAGTTTCTTCGCCGCAAGGTCCATCGATCTTTCCATCGCAAATATCGACTGCGGAGCCCCGAAACCACGGAAGGCCCCGTTGGGCGGCGTATTGGTGGCAACAGCCCTGCTTCTTATCCTTACGTTGGGAACGTGGTATATACCGCATGCGTGGAGCTGGGAGCGCTGGAGCACCACCCTGCTCAACGTCGTATAGGCCCCGCTGTCTAGTATGATGTCCGCGTCAAGCGCGGTTATCTTGCCGTCCCTGGTGACTCCCATCCTGTAATGGCTCTTTGAGGGGTGCCTCTTCGGCGTCACCATCAGGTCTTCCTCCCTGTCGAAGATGATCTTGACCGGATGCCCGGATCTGTAAGCGAGCAGGGCCGCATATGAACCGAGTATCGAAGGATAATCCTCTTTGCCTCCGAAGCCGCCGCCCGTAGCCGCCTGCCTTATGATCACCTTTTCGGGGGGAAGGGCCATAACCTTCTGGACCGCCCCATGAACGTAGAACGGGCACTGAAGCGAGCCTATGACCTCCACCGCACCGTCCTCGCGCATATTTGCCGCCATGCCCTGGGTCTCAAGATAGAGCTGTTCGTGCAGCCCCGTGGCCCAGTCACCCTCGACGATCAGGTCGGCCTCGGCGAAACCCTTTTCTATGTCTCCGGATTCTGTCCTGTACTCGTCGATAATGTTGTCCTCTCCCCAGATGATCTCTTTCCCCTCAAGGGCTTCCTCTACGGCAAGCACCGGCTTCAGCGGTTCGATGTCAGCCTCGATCGAACTCATGGCCTCTTTGAGGGTGACCTCATCCGGTGCCGCTACAAGTGCGACCGCCTGGGAAAAATAGTTGACCTCCTTTTCGGCAAGTGCCGGATAGTCGGTCCTGACGATCGAAATGAAGTTCTCTCCCGGAATATCCTCGCAGGTAACGACTGTCACCCTGGACCAGTCGAAGGAAGGCGACTTCACTATCCCCTTCAGTCTGCCTCTGGCGACCTTCGATCTGACGATGCCGCCGGTCCAGCAACCGGGTATATCTATGTCGGCAATGTACTCGGTACGCCCCGTTACCTTCCCCGGACCGTCGTCCCTGAGTATGGACCTGCCAATAACGTTGAATTCGCCCATCTGATGAAACCCTCCTGTCGTACTGATGGTGAAACTGCCGAAAAACACCGGCGTAAAACGATTGTGAAACTGCGACAAACACCGTCGCGTGAAGATGAGACGGTATCTCATGGCTAAGCGATCGCCAAACTGTCGCAGAGCCACGCTCAGCGATGTTGAATAATAATAATTAATGTCAACGACTATTATACATTCTTTGATCCGGCGACACACTATCCGCCGTGAAAATGGTCATCCCGCCCTTCTCTGCCACAGATCTTTGATAAATGCCTCAGATCTGCTTATCACATCATTTGCAAGGAGCTTCCCATCCTTCATGACAGCTTTGCCGCCCACAAAGAGTACTTCCGGCTTCCCGTCCTTACAGACCTTGATATCCGCGGCATGACCGGCTTCAAGCTGTCCTACACTGACTCCCGCCATCTCAAATGGCCTTCGCAGGTTCTTTACTTCCTCTTCGCTGAACTTGTGCTTTTCCGCCTGCCATTTTATTTCATTATCTATCGAGAGGTCATCGTTGCTGGCCTCCCCGTCAGTTCCGATATAGACAGGAACTCCCAGCTCCATGTATTCACGCACCGCGGCGGTCCCGGCCTTTACCCTTTCGTTCATCCTGCCGTTGAAAACCACGGACATACCGTGCTCCATGATGAGCTCCTTCTCCCTCCGGCTCGTCCAGACACAGTCCGAAAGAAGAAGGTGGTCAAGCGACTGGATCTTCCCTTTTTCCTTCAGATCCGCAAGGACCTCGACCGGCCTCATCCCGTAATTCTCCAGGCAGATCTTTACGTCTCCCTCGTCTTCCGAGAGGTGGAACTGCACCTTTCGCCCGTACTTTGCGCCGAGATTTATTCCCCTGATGACCGCGTCAAGCGTGTTAGCATGGAAGCTGTGCAGTGCCGGCGCGACTTTCACTGTATCAGTTTCATCTCTGAGAAGGTCGATGAAGTTTTTCTCCGCCTCCTCCGGGTCCTCATAGTAACTTTGCTGCGATACCCTCTTTTCGGGATATGCTTTAGGATCGACGATGTCGTAGTTCATCCTTCCGAAGAATAACCTGATCCCCACGTCCTGCGCGGCTTTTATCACAGAAAGGTCGAGCTCGTTTCCCCTCTTGTTGTGGCAGTAAAAGGAGACGATCACGGAAGTTTCCCCATAGGAAAGCATCCGTCCGAATGCTCTGACGCAGCCGTGGTAGATCATTTCAGCCGTCATTTCTGCGCTGTACTTATATATGGTCTCGCGGCACCATCTTGCAAGGTCCCAGTTTTTGTCCGCTATTTCGACATATATCGACTGCTCCGGGTGCGAATGTGCGTTAAGGTCTCCCGCGCAGATCGAACAGTCCCTGCCGAATGAGAGATCCGGCTCCCTGGGAGGCCTGCCCCTGCCCAGTTCCCTGATCGTCCCCGAAGCACGATTGACGGTAATGTAGTCAAAATCTTTGTATTTGCCGCTGATAATCATATCCACACGAATCACCCGCCTGTCTTGATAGTATCTTTATACCTGAAGAGACTTGTACTGTCGACTTACAAACACGACATCTATTCTGACATAGAGGTCCGCGGCTGTACTCTCTTTCGCCGCGAAAATGCTGTAAAATAGACAACAGGTATCGTTGGACAAGAAAACATAGAAAGAGGTGCTTTAAAAATGAAAGAGATCATCAGCACAGACAAAGCTCCGGCAGCGATCGGACCTTATTCTCAGGGCGTCAGGGCAGGAGGGTTCCTCTTTCTTTCGGGACAGATCCCGCTCGATCCCAAAACTATGACCGTCGTCGCCGGCGACGTTGCGGCCCAGACAGAGCAGGCCCTGATGAATATGAAGGCTGTACTGGAAAGCCAGGGGCTGGATTTTTCAGATGTTGTGAAGACCACTGTATTCATAAAGGACATGAACGACTTCGGAAGGATCAACGAGATCTACGCCAAATTCTTCACGAAAGATGCTCCGGCAAGGTCGTGTGTTGAAGTAGCAAGACTTCCCAAGGACGTTCTGGTCGAGATAGAGGCAATTGCTCTTCTGAAATAGATCACTGTCGGGCCCCCGACCTAAGGGGCCTTTTGCGTTCTCTTTCCGGGCACAACAAATCTCTTCAAGGGAGTGACAAAAATGCTTCTCGTCGGAAACGGAAAACTTATCACAAGGGACCCCGATCTTCCTTTCATTCCCGACGGCTGCGCTGCCGTCAGGGGTTCTGCTATCTCCATGGTCGGAACGACGTCCGAGCTGCGCGCCAAATACCCCGAGGCAGAATTCATCGATGCCAAGGGCGGCCTGATAATGCCCGGGTTCATCAATTCCCATATGCACTTTTACAGCACCTTCTCCAGAGGCATGGCTGTCCCGGGAGAACCGGCAAAGGACTTCTCACAGGTACTTGAGAGGCTGTGGTGGAAGCTGGACAATGCGCTTACGCTGAAAGACACCTACTACAGCGCAATGACCGCTCTTGTTGACTGCATCAAGTGCGGATGCACAACCGTCATAGACCACCATGCAAGCCCGAAAGCGGTCGCAGGAAGCCTCTGTGAAATAGCAAAGGCGACACGGGAAGCGGGCATACGTGCTTCCCTTTGCTATGAGGTCTCGGACAGAGACGGACAGAAGATCGCATATGAAGGCATACGCGAGAACATTTCCTTCATCGACTGGGCCGAAGAGCAAAACGATCCTATGATCTCAGGCAAGTTCGGACTGCACGCATCCTTCACCCTATCGGACCTGACCCTCGAAAAGTGCGCCGAAGCTATGGAGGGAAGGAACGCAGGCTTTCACGTACATGTTGCGGAGGGCCCTGCGGATGAAAAGGATTCACTTGCCAAATACAGCAAAAGGATCGTCGAACGCTTCAGGGATCACGGCATAACAGGCGCAAACTCCATCTTCGTGCACTGCATACACACAGACGAAACGGAAAGGGAAATTATCAGGGAGACAAATACGGCTGTCGTCCACAACCCCGAATCGAACATGGGCAACGCCGTAGGTTCGGCCAACATAAGGGCGATGATAGAAGAAGGCATTCTTGTCGGCCTCGGCACAGACGGCTATATTTGCGACATGATACAGTCCTACAGGCTCGGGAACGCGCTCTGCAAACATTCATCGGGTGACCCCGGCGCGGGATGGGGAGAACTCCCGCAGATGCTCTTCATCAACAACGCAAGGATCGCGGAGAGGTGTTTCCCGGTAAAGCTGGGAATGATAAAAGAGGGATATGCCGCTGACATAATCGTCATGGATTACATGCCGCCGACTGAGATAAGCGAGAAGAACATAAACGGGCACCTCCTCTTCGGATCCTCCGGGAGGAACGTCGTGACGACGATCGCAAACGGCAAGGTCCTCATGAAGGACAGGAAGCTTACAGAACTCGACAGGGAACGGATATTCGCAAAGGCAAGGGAGTGCTCCAAAGAGGTCTGGAAAAGGCTCTGATCTGAACGCGAAAAAAGTTCGGCTCCCGGAAACTTTCGGGAGCCATATTTTTATGTATGTGCGGTTTGGGGTCTATAAATATCTTTTGACAAACTCCCCGCAAGGACCGTCGGCGACAAAGACCCCGTCCGCCAGCATTGGCATTCCCCTGAGCCAGACATGCGAGGGGGATCCCCGTACCCTCATTCCCTCAAACGGGGTGTAGTCGACCTTCTGGTGTAGGGTCTCCACAGATAGAGTCTTCTCCTGCTCAGGGTCGATGATGACGATGTCGGCATCCGCTCCCGGTTCTATACTTCCTTTATCCCTCAACCCCATTATCCGGGCAGGTGCTGTCGCAGTCACATCAACAAAACGTTCAAGGGATATGCGTCCCTTCATGACTCCCTCGGAAAAGAGTATCGGCATCCTTGTCTCTATGCCCGGGATACCTCCCGGAGTTCCGAAAACGTTCCCGCTTCCAAATTTTATTTTATCTGCCCTGCTGAATGAGCAGTGGTCCGTCCCCACGGTGTCGATATCTCCGGATGCAAGAGCAGCCCAGAGCGCATCACAGTCTTCTTTTTTACGCAGAGGCGGAGCCATTATGAAGTCCAGACCTCTCTCTTCGCCGTAAAGCTCGTCTGTAAGGCAGAGGTACTGCGGACAGGTCTCTGCGTAGACTTCGCAGCCTTTCTCCCTGGCCTCCAGTATCCTCTGAAGTCCCTGTGCAGTCGAAAGATGGACTATATAACTCGGAGCACCCGATCCCCAGGCAAGGGCGGTTATCTCAGAAACTGCATCAGCCTCGCAGAAATCAGGACGGCTCAAAGGCCACATCCCTGCACCCGTAATACCCCTTGCTTCAAAGTCAGACCTCAGCCGTTTCAGCTCCGCGTCATCCTCGGCATGATAGAGCAGCAGCCCGCCGACCCTCTCCATCATCCTCATCAGTGGAACGATCTGCCAGTCCTCCATCCGCGCGTCATATGTAGTGTAGACCTTTCCTGTGGCATGCCCGCCGCGGACAAGTTCACTTACCTCTTCTTCACTGAATCCGTTCGTCCCCTGAAATACCATATGCACCCCAAAATCCGTATAGGATGTTCCTCTGCCCTTTTTGACCGCATCTTCGACGGCCGCAGAGAGCGGTGATCCTTCGGGGACAAAACCGGGATGCTCGACTATCGTGGTGGTCCCTCCCCATACGGCCGCCCTGGTCGCAGCTTCAAAACCGTCCGAGACGCTTCTTCCAGCTGAGATGAGCGAGACATGCGTATGCGGATCCACACCTCCGGGGAGGACATAGCGGCCACTGGCATCGGTCACGAAAGCCCCCTCGTGCTCAATGCACGGTCCGACCTCCCTGATCTTACCGTTCTCTATCAGCACATCACCGCGGAAAGAACCGTCTGCCCTGCCGACGATCCCGTTTTTTATCAGGATCAAAGACATAAACACCGCCCTCCCTTCATGATCCATCATCAGCCAATACAAAGTATATCCCCAAAAACTTAAAAAGGTGGTTGTCAAAACAAAAATCAATGTTATAATACACTGCGTCGAGTTTTTAGATTCTCGACAAGCTATTCCTCGATGGCGCAATCGGCAGCGCGGGTGGCTGTTAACCACTAGGTTCGAGGTTCGAGTCCTCGTCGAGGAGCCAGACGCTCCGAAGCAACTTGTGTCAATGTGACGCAGGTTGCTTCTTTTTTGTGGAATTGGAACATCTCGCGGCACTGACTTAGCGACATGCGGTGCTTTTTCACATCAACGTATTGATATACGCCTCGGTTCAGAATACCACAAGTTGCGTCGTCATTATCCGCGATATGCCCCAATTGCGGGGAATTGTGATTTAGAGCGAGCGATAACGACGCAATGCGCAGCGGAGCCTTCCGAAGACGTATTGGACATACGTCGAAGGAAGGCTCCGTTGCTCATTGCTAAGTCAGCACCGCTATAAATCCCAATTACCGCCGGAGGGGAATAATCTCAAGCCAATACCCATCAGGATCTTCTATAAAATAGATCCCCATATCCTTGTTTTCATAGCAAATGCAGCCCATCTTTTCATGGCGGGCGTGCGCCGCCTCGATATCCTCCACCGTAAACGCAAGGTGGAATTCAGCTTCCCCGAGATCGTATTTTTCAGTCCTGTCGTGCAGGTAAGTCAGTTCCAGCTGAAAATCCGTCTCTCCGTCACCAAGGTAGACAAGGGTAAAATCAGGCTTCTCGACACGCTTTACCTCTTTAAGGCCAAGGGCCTCTTCATAGAACTCCATGCTTTTTTTCAGGTCAAGGACGTTGAAATTGAAGTGAGCAAATTTTGCCTTCACAGACATCACCCTTTTTATTTGTAGTTATCGGCCCTTAATCCTTAAGGCCCTTTTCAAGTTCCGTGCAGAAATGTTTCACTGTTTTGAATGCCCTTGCAAGTTCCGTCCATTTCAGGGAAGAGAGGGCGTTCATCTCCCATTCGTGAAGCTCGTTTACAAGCTTTTCAGCCATGGTTTTCCCCTCTGGAGTAAACTTTATCACCTTACGGCGCCTGTCCTTCTCGTGAGGGAAGCGCTCTACCAGAGACTTTCTTTCCAGGGCATCGAGCGTCGCAGTCATCGTCTGCCGCGGGACCCCGAGGTAGTCGGCGACCTCCGCCGGTTCTACCCCCTCAGGCCTCATGTAAAGTTCCTCGATAAGCGTCATGGCACTGTTGGAAATGCCGTGCTTCTGTGCCCAGCACGTATACACCCTGTCATAACGGCGCCATAGGTCTGAGAGTTCCAGGAGCATCCTTACGTCTTTATCGTCCCTTTTTTTCATATGCCGTTATCGCCCCCTATATATTTTTCTGGACGGGGAGGAGTATCGATCCCCATTTCGATGCAAAGGCCCACACAGTTATCAAGATAGCAGAGAGGACAGCATTTGCAAAGGTCATTGCGAGCCACACCCCGTCAAGTCCCCAGAACATGGGCAGCAGCCAGAGAAAGAGGGGAAGGATCAGCATCGGGTCCGAATAGGTAAGGAGCGAGGAGTATCCGGGCTGTCCGATCGACTGGTAATATGACGCCCCGACCCTCACTATCCCGACAAAGGGGAACATGGGAGCAGCGAGGATCAGCCCTTTGACAGTAACAGCCGCCGTCGTTCCGCCCATTGAGAAAAAGCCTGGTATGTATCTGGCAAGCAGGACCAATGACAGTGAACAGAGCAGCCCTATCCCGAACGCGAACGAGAAACCCATTTTTGCCGTGAGTTTTCTCCGGGCTGGCAGCCAGGCTCCGTGGTAATAGCTTATCAGCGGCTGTATCCCCTCTGCCACACCCTCCTGCAGCATTATCCCGACAGGGATCACATAGCTTATCACGGAGTATGCCGCAAGCCCGATCTCCCCTCCGTATACGAGGGACTGTTTGTTGTGCATTATCATGGTAAGTGCGGCCGCCATCTGAACACCAAAGGGCGAAGCGCCCATTGTGGTTATTTTTTTGCCGAATGCAAGCGATCCCCACATGTTCTTCCATCTGATCCTGACGTTGGAGCGGCCCACGGCAAAATGCAGGAACATCAGGATCGCGGTCATAAGCTGTGAAAGGGCTGTCGCCCAGGCCGCCCCTGCGACGCCAAAGGGATATACGATCACCCACAGCCAGTCAAGAACGATATTGAGAACGAATCCCGAGACCATGATACACATTGCCTTGCGGGGATATCCGTCGTTCCTGACAGCTCCGAGCAGTCCCATGGTGAATATCTGTGCGAAGGAAAACAGCAGTAGTATCCTGCCGTATGTGAGCGAGAGGCGCTCAAGCTCTTCCGACAGGCCAAACAGTCCTATCAGCCTGGGCAGTGAGATACAGAAGGAGACGGATATCAAAAGGGAAGAAATGAGCATAAGCATCACCATCGAACTCAGTATCCTGCCGGCAAGCTTTACTCTCCCTCTTCCCCTGCTTATGGACATCAGCGCTCCGCCGCCTATGCCTATACCGGCGCCCGCAGCAGTCGCGAACAGGGTGAAGGGATAAGATACGCCAATAGCGGCGAGACCGATTTCCCCCGCGCCGATACCGACAAAGAATCCGTCGACTATCGTGTAAACACCGTTCAGAAGCTGTGAGGTAAGCGCAGGGATCACAAATCTGAAGAAGAGAAGGGACATTTCCTTATAGTTCTTGGCTTTGAGGGCCAACATGGTAACAACTCCAATTGTACGACTACAGATTATCCGTATATGGATATTACAATATTTTATTATTTTGTCAAGTCTGTCAAATGCGCAATATGGTCGATTGCAGTTATAAAGATTAAATGCTAACCTGACTTAGTGTTCTGCTTAAAAATTGAAATATGCAAAGCGTGATATCAAATGGAAGATATGGCTACAGACCTTAATAACGCACAGTATCTTAAAATGACGGCCGCTCCGGTACCGGGACTTGTAATAAAGCTCGCGATACCTACCGTCATAAGCATGCTTGTCACGGCGATATACAACACCGCAGACACGTTCTTCGTCTCACGTCTTGGGACCAGTGCCAGCGGGGCTGTAGGCATAGTCTTCTCTATAATGGCGATCTTTCAGGCTATAGGTTTTACTTTCGGGACAGGCGCCGGAAGCATGATATCCAGAAAACTGGGCGCCAGGGAGATCGAGGCTGCAAGCAGGTATGCCTCCAGCTCATTTTTTCTGGCCTTCGGGACAGGCCTTATCTTCACCGTTTACGGACTTTCCGACCTCGATGATTTCATGCTTAAGCTCGGTTCTACCAAGACCATCCTGCCCTATGCGAAAAGCTATGCGATGTACATCCTTCTCGGCGCACCGATCATGTGCACATCTTTTGTCATGAACAATGTACTGAGGGCCGAAGGCAAGGCAGCTTTCGCAATGGTCGGTCTCGTTTTCGGAGCTCTGCTCAACATCGTGCTCGATCCGATATTCATATTCACGTTTGGCCTTGGCATATCCGGAGCCGCCATAGCAACGCTCATATCCCAGTGCATCAGCTTTTCGGTCCTTCTGTCCGTCTTCATACTCAGAAAGAGCAGCATAAGGATCAGCGTAAAAAATATTACAAGGAAGCCTAAAGAATTCCTGGATATCCTCTCTCTTGGGACTCCCTCTCTGTGCAGGCAGGGACTCGCAAGCATTTCGACAGTTGCTCTGAACATCGCTGCGTCCGCATACGGAGACGCAGCCGTAGCGGCAATGTCGATCGTAGGACGCACCTTCCTGCTCGTGATGTCAATGATGATAGGCCTCGGGCAGGGGTTCATGCCGGTCTCCGGATACAACTACGGGGCGAAGAATTACACCAGGGTCAAAGAGGCGTTCTGGTTCACGGTAAAGACAGGTCTGACGGTAATGGCGGTGACAGCCGTTGCAGGTTTTATAATGGCGCCTGAGATCGTATCGGTGTTCAGGAAAGAAGATGCTGAGGTCATCGCGATAGGAACTTTGGCGATGCGTTTCCAGTTTTCCGCCCTTATCCTTCAGCCGCTCTTCGTATCGACAAACATGCTTTTTCAGTCAACGGGCCATGCGGCAAGAGCTACATTTCTAGCATGCAACAGACAGGGGGTATATTTCCTTCCCCTTATACTGATCCTGCCGTCACTGTTCGGCTTGACAGGAGTACAGGCGACACAGCCCTTATCGGACATGCTGAGCTTCCTCACCTGTATACCGTTCCTCTACTTCTTCATGAAAAAACTTAACAGGCTCGAAAGAGAGAAACTCTCCTGATGTCAGACGGCGTCATGCGTTTCAGGGAACGATCCCTCACGGAAGGGAACATCACAACACAGCTTATCCTGTTCGCGATCCCCTACATGTCTGCAAATTTGCTGCAGGCTCTCTACGGGGCCGTCGATACTGTGGTCGTCGGACACTTTACGAACGCAGCCGGTCTCTCTGCCGCGGCTATAGGAAGCCAGTTCATGTTCCTGATCAACGGAATAATAATCGGCCTCTCAATGGGAGGCACAATACTGATAGCCAGATACTTCGGCGCAAGATCAGACAAAGACATCAAAGAGACCATAGGGACGATGTTTACCCTCTTCGCGATCGTAAGCATTATTCTGACACTGGTCATGTTTGCCTTCGTCAAGCCTCTGGTGAGCATCATTCAGACTCCCCCCGAAGCCGTATCCCAGACTGAGGGATATATTTTCATCAGTTCCGCCGGGATCTCGTTTATGTTCGCGTACAACGCCCTCAGCGCCATGCTTAGGGGCTTCGGGGATTCGAAAAGCCCGCTTATCTTCGTAGCCATAGCCTCTGTCTGCAACGTGATCGGAGATCTCATCTTCGTGGCAGTTTTCAAAATGGGCGCGCCCGGAGCTGCTTTAGCCACCATACTTTCTCAGGGACTGAGCGCGGTTTTGGCCGTAATATACCTGAAAAAGCAAAACTTCCATTTTGATTTCAAGCTCTCCAGCTTCCGCATCAAGGCCGAAAAGCTCAAAAACCTCCTCTACATAGGACTTCCAGTGTCCGTCCAGATGTCCATGACAACGGTATCCTTCATGTTCATCATGGCAACAGTAAGCATAATGGGAGGCGTTGTGGCATCAGCCGCCATCGGGATCACATCAAAGATAAACGGCTTTGTGATGCTGCCGCCCGTGGCCTTTTCAGCCGCGATCTCAGCCATGGTCTCGCAGAACATGGGGGCAAACCGTCCCAAAAGGGCGGTCAGGTGCCTTTATACAGGAATTATTGTGACACTGGTATTCGGAGTGATATCATTTTCCCTGCTCCAGTTTTACCCTGCCCATGTGATAGAGATCTTTACACCTGAAAGCGAGCTCATATATGCGACTTCGCAATACCTGAAGTCTTTCAGCATCGACTGCATACTGGTCTGCTTCGTCTTCTGCCTTAACGGCTTCTTCAACGGCTGCGGACATACCAGGTTCAGCATGGTCAACAATCTGATGGCCGCCTTCCTTCTCAGGGTGCCGGCCACGTGGTTTATCAGCAAGATGCCGGGCGCGGACCTCTTCAGCGTAGGATTCGCAACACCGCTCTCTTCACTGCTCTCGATAACGGTAGGTATAATATATCTGAGAAGCGGAAAATGGAGAAAACTAAAACTCTCATAAGGAGATGGTCATATGAAGCTTGACGAAATAATTTTGAAAAGGCAAAGCTGCCGCAGTTACGACACGAAGCCGGCAGCAAAGGAAGATATCCTCAAGTGCCTTGAAGCCGCAAGGCTTGCCCCGTCAGCATGCAACAGCCAGCCATGGAAATTCACCGTGGTAACAGAGCCGGCGACAAAGGCAAAACTGGCCTCTCTTCTGCAGATAGTCGGAGGAAACAAATTCGCGGACGCGGCGCCTGTACTTGTGGCGGTAAGCGAAGATGAATGCCCCAAACTTATGCCCGGTGTCCTGCAAAAATGGAGCTGCAAACATTTTGCCCACGGCGACATCGGAATCGCCGTAGCCCACTTCACGCTCAAAGCTGCCGAAATGGGGCTTGCCACATGCATAATGGGGACCTTTGAAGACAAAGATGTCAAGGAACTCCTGAATATCCCCGAGGGCGACACCGTACGTGTCGTGATCGCACTTGGCTATCCGGCCGACGGCAGCGTGAGGGAGAAAAACAGGAAAAAACTTGACGAGATAGTACGTTTTATTGATTAAATTAAAAGAGCTCGCTCTATTTCCAGAGCGAGCTCAATTTTGCATAGACCGTATCGTCTTCCATGTGCCGCAGTGAGTGCAGGAAAAACCTGCCTTCACTTGAGGGCACTTCCTGAGTGAGGCACCTCACTCTGGTTCGCGGAATTGCGTGCATAAACTCCGACTCTACAAGGACAGGGGCATATCCTTCGCAGATCCCGTCAGGCACTGTGTCAAGCGCCCAGCTGAAGAAGACCGCGTGGTTCGTGTGGTCGTTGACATCCAGATCCTGCCAGCGCACCTTCCACTTTTCCTCGATCTGAGGATCTGTGACATCCGGTACTTTCACGTCCCTTGGAAGCTCTTCCGACAGCCTCTCCATGAAGCCCGTCATTAGTTCGCTTTTGTCAAGCCGGATCGGCCTCTCCCTTTTGATGTCCAGCAGCACCCACCAGGTATAGGCTGAGCCGAGGAAATCCCCGGCCCTGTTCCAGAGCCTGAACGAGCGCAGCGAAAACAGATTGCGGCAGGGTTCGGCATAGGTCCTTATCTTTATGATCCCGTCATCTATTGTCGGATATTTCTCCAGGTCGATGCGATATTTCCTCAGGACCCAGGTAACGTCGTGCTCAAGAGTCTGCCTGACTGAAAGGTTGAATTTCGAGGCATCGATGTCGGCCATCTCCTGGAACATCTCCAGCAGCATTCCGAACTTGATCCTTCCCTTCGGGTCGATCCCGCTGAACGGGATCTCGTTTTCGCGCTCAGTCATCCAGATAACAGTCGAAGTATCCCTGAATGTAGACAACGGGCGTGCCCTTGTCCCCTGAGCCTGAAGTGAGGTCACAGAGCGAGCCGATGAGGTCAGTCATCCGTCTTGGCGTGGTCCCGAGCGTGCAGTGTCCGTACTTGTCCATCTCGCTCTTTGCCGCGATGGCCTCACGGACAGCATCGGAGGGGTCCTTGTCCCCCGAGTTGTCTGCCACGTACTTGAACTTGATCTCCTTAGGCATCCCGTTGAGCCCGTCAGTATAGCCCGGAGAGACCACGGGGTCCGCTAGCTCCCATATCCCGCACACGGGATCCTTGAAAGCCCCGTCACCATAAACGAGCACCTCGAGATTTTTGCCCGTGCGGTCAAAAAGTTCCTTCTGAAGAGCTCTTACAAAGGTGCCGCAGTCGCGCGGGAAGAGCTTCACGGAGTTGTCGTTGGTATAGTTGGACCCAAGCAGTCCGTACTGTTCGTTGTAGCCCGCCCCTTCCCTCACCGGGGCGCTGCATATCTCATCAAGCGTTATCACCCTGGCTCCGGCCTTCTCGAGGATATCCCTGTGGAGCTTTCTTGAATGTATGCTCGCCACCAGCACAGTATTTGAAAAGCTCAGCGCGGCAAGCGGGTTGTTGGCAAAATGTATGGAGATCTTTTCCGGGTCTATCGATCTATAGAGCTTGACATAATCAACACCGGTAAAGGGGTGTCTGCATTCTCCGAAAACCTTGTAGTACTCTTCTTCATCAAAGCTGTCACCGGAAAGTCTGTCGCTGTTGAGGTAGTAATTCATCGGATCGATGACCTGGTTGCCGACTTCGTCGGAAGGATAGGAGAGGAAGACCCGTACCTTCCCCCGGACTCCGTTCACTATTCCTCTAAGCAGCTGATGGAACCTGTTTCTGCTCATAATGGGGAACAATATTGAGACGTCCCCTTCAGGCACCCTTCTTCTGACATCCTCGGATATGTCGGCAAGTGTCACATAATTTCCCTGAGATCTTGCGACGAGCGACTCAGTGACGCCGACGATATCCCTGTCTCTTATTACGAAAGGATCCCTCTCGCTCTTTGATGCCGCGATGACGGTATCAGAAATCAGATTTATCAGGTCTGCGCCTTTGGTTACTACAGGCAGGCGGATACCTCTGGAAGCTGCTCCGATGTAGCGCATATTATCTTTCCTCCCAAAAGGAGCATATATTTTCAAAACCAACTATGTATTTTACCATGAAGTGCGTAAAGACGGGCAAGCGGTCGGCAAGCAATGGGCCAGCAATTGGCGAGCGGTCGTTAAGGCAGGCGGAGAGAGCATCCGCCGGAGAATTCGCGTCCTTTGGCCGCTGGAGAATTGCCTGATTTCATCAGGCGAAGAATTAAGACTTTTTTGATCACCTCCACCGAGCACCTCAATCGGAAGTTAACGCCCATGAAACCTTGCTGCTACTGGTTTTTTAGAATCTAAACCTGAGCCGCCGGATCCCCGATCTCAAAGCGGACTCGAAATGGTTCGGGCACTAAAGTCAATTTGATATGTTTTCCTGACGGAAAACAGTACCCTCCCGACTGAAGCACTTGGGGACAACGGAGATTTTGAACTTACGCGGCCCTTGGCCGCGATTTTCCGCGATGCGAAGCGAGCAATTTCTCCAGCGAACATGTTCTCCTCCTTTCTGATGCAGGCGAGGGGAGTCCCGGATATTCTAAACCATTGGCTGTAAAACTAAATTCAGGTGGAATTTAGTGAAAGACTAATTTCTATCTCGAACTGCCATATGTGGAAGTTAGTATTTCAATTAATCTTGCTAAGTCAGCACCGCTATAAATCACAATTGCTATTGACAGAAGATAAAGTAGATAGTATCATCTCCTCCAATATTTGATATACCACTTTAAAGACAAAAAGGAGGCTCGCAGATATGCCACTGGCGGTAGGTAACGTATATAACTACTATTATGCTTATTCTTATCCTCGCTGCCATAATGCCTCGGGGCTATTGGTGTTTTCTGCGAAACCGGACTTAGCATAATAGAAGTTGATGCAGCCGAATTTCAAGGACCGCCGACCCGAGGGTCGGCGGTCCTTTTTTATTTCTTGATCCAGCTAACAACAAATAAATTTGACTTATATATAGATGCAGGAGGGGTCGAAATGTTCAATACGGATCTGTGGGTAGTAATATCGGGAGCCTCGCTTTTGTGGAGCGCGGCGTGGTCAATAACAAAGATTATAAGGTCGATGAAATAAAATGCTGTCATTCTTACCGCTTTGGATCCTCTACGCACTGCTGCTCGTCTTTATTGCCAGGTATTCCCGCAGCAGGGATGCGCTGCTGCCGGGAAAAGTAAACGTCGCGATACAGGCGCTCGCCTACGTTGCGACATATATCTCCGCAGTCGCGCTGGTAGGATTCGGCGGTCTCTGCTACATATTCGGCCTGCAGATGCTCCTGATCGCGGCAGGCAATGTGTGGCTTGGAACATGGTTCGTCTACCGTTACCTTGCATGGCCGACCAGGCTGTGGCAGAGAAAACTCGACTCAAAGACCCCTGCGGAATTCCTGTCGAAGGCGTATGAAACTCCAGGACTTCAGGTCTTTCTCGGACTGATGTCAACGGTCCTCCTTATCATTTACGGTTCGGCGGTGTTCAAAGGAGCTGCCGTTATGGTCGCGGGAGTACTTCCTGTATCGGTCAACGCCGCCCTTTCGATACTGGTGGCGATCGTCGGGATAAGCGTGATATGGGGAGGTCTCCGCGGAGTGCTTTACACGGAAGCCTTCCAGGGACTTGTCATGATAGTGGGAGTCGGGGCACTGGTAATTTCGCTTCTCAAAGAGATCGGAGGACCGATAACCGGCATTCAGGCCCTGGCGGCACTGCCTCCCACAGAGGCTGCAAACAACGGCTTTTTGTCGCTCAGCAGCGGACCAGCCGGACTTAACATTATTTTTCTGGCCATAGTCACCTCTGTCGGGATATGGGCACAGCCTCAGATGATCCAGAGACATTTCGCCCTGAAAAGCGTACAGGAAACAAAAAAGGCTGCTCCTCTCGCAATGCTGGCTCTCTCTGTCGTGGTTGGCGGGGCATATTTTGCGAGCGCCCTGTCACGCCTCATTCTCGGGCCGGGCATCACGAACCCGGACATAGTGCTTCCGACCCTCGTGCACAGGCTCCTTCCGACCTTCGGACAGCATCTTTTCGCGCTTGCTATAGTCTCGGCATCCCTCTCAACTGCCTCTGCACTCCTCCATATCGCAAGCGGCAGCCTGGGCAGGGATGTATTCAAAAAACACCTCACGGGATGGTCGTGGAGGGGTGTCGTCATCATCTGCACTGTCTGCAGCGGACTCTTCGCACTGAAAAGCTCCTCGATAATAGCTCTGATCTGCGCCACAAGCTGGACGCTGCTCGCGTGCGCGATCCTTGTTCCTTACCTTGCACTTCTTATCCAGGGACCCAAGGCAGGCTCATCGGCAGCACTGATGTCCTCACTTGGAGGCCTTGCAGGAACAGCGGCATGGTACCTGTTAGCCTACAGATCCACTTCAATGGGGATAACCGGACTTTCAGCCCCTGGGATAATAGGCGCGATACACCCCATACTTCCCGGCGTAGCTGCATCGTTTATTTCGTTTGCGATGTTCGCCAAAAAGGGAACCTTCAGGGTAAGGGAAGAGAGCAAACTGCCGGCAGGAGGACTGCAGGAGCAATAACAAGTAATGGGCCAGCAATCGGCAAGCAATAGCAAATCCCGGCTGAGACTGCATCGCCGGGATTTTTCAACGGTTTGACGGTTATTTCGTTTGAGTTTTTTGATTCTTACGACGGCTTGCCAATTGCCTGCCGGCGGCGCTTTTACAGACTGCTCTTACTGTTGCTCTGCAGCCCCTGAGCCATTTTTTATAAAACCATAATCATAAGGTTTTTATAAATGAGGCCACAGCCGCCAGTCCTTCGNNAGCACTTCCTTCTTCGGCGCATAGCCGATACGGAAGTGGTTTTCGAATTCGAAGCAGCTTCCGGGGACTACGAAGGCTCCGTTGTATTCGAACATTTTCCGGCAGAATTCCTCAGACTCCATATCGAAGTCGTATTTGATCAGCGCAGTGGTCCCCGCTTTTGGTGGAACGAAACTCAAGCCGTCTGTACTTTCTACCCAGTCTGTGAGTATCTTTTTGTTCTCCCTTATTATTTTCAGGTTGCGTTCCAGTATTTTCTCTTTGTTTTTTAGTGCTGTCAGGGCAAGTGCATCGTCGAGCATCCCGCAGCTGATTATGTTGTAGTCGCGATGTTTGAAGCATTCCTTTATGAAGGCCTCATCCGCCGCTATCCATCCGAGCCTCAGCCCTGCAAGGGAGTAGACCTTCGACATGCTGGAGGTGCTGACGCCCTTTTCGTAGATGTCGGCTATTGACGGCACGGTGTAGCTCCCGTCGTGTTCAAGACCGCGGTAGACTTCGTCGCACACGACCCAGGCCCCGACCCTATCAGCTATTGCCGCTATCTCTTTCATCACAGCCTCGCCGAAGCATGCCCCGGTCGGGTTGTTGGGGGTATTGATCACTATCGCCCTGGTGTTTGATTTCACCAGCGTCCTGAGTTTGTTCGTGTCGGGCATATAGCCGTCCTCGGGTTCCAGACGGAGCCGCCTTACTTTCGCGCCAAGGGCCTCCGGCAGCGAGTAAAGCTGCTGGTACGTGGGATAGAGCGCGACCACTTCGTCTCCCGGGCCGACCAGACTGAATAGGGCGAGAAAGTTGGCTCCTATTCCGCCATTGGTCACAATGATATTGTCGATCGTCTTCTTTTTATGGTAGAGCTTTGTTATCTCTTCCCTCAGACCGACGCTTCCGGGAATTGCTCCGTAGGTCAGTTTTGTCTCGGAGATTTTTTGGAAGAATTCGTCCTTATCCACAGAGGCGATATCAAGAAGTTCTCTGACTTTCAGGGATTCCACACAGGTTTCGGCGATGTTGTATGTCGCATCGTCCTCGTACTTGTTCATCCATTCTTCGACTTCAAAAGTTTTGATCTCCACACTGATCACCCCTCNNGACTGGATCGCGTTCAGCGCATCCGGCGGAAGGGCATCCATACCGCCAAGCTCGGTCTGTCTGGACTTTATGAACTGGAGCCTGTCGTTCATCCTGTTTATAAACTGCTGCCTGAAGGTCCAGTTCTTGAAGTCCACATCGAAGCCGGGGATGTTGAGCACTTCGAGACCCGGGATCCCCCCGAAAGGAACGAACTTCGCCTTTCCCTCAACGATCTCTTCCAATATGCCGAGGGTGGTGTTCTTTTCAACCTTCTTGTCCATGAACGATCCTGTGTTCAGTATGTAGCAGTCGACTCCGTCTTCGAAGAGGGACCTGAACCTGATGTAGTCCATGGCAAGGGGGTATGTCCTGAATGGATTGGCATAACTCTCTATGACAAGCGCATCCGGATCGACTCCAGGGGCGAGCCTTTCGGCGGACGTCCTCTTGGTCGCAAGGGTGGCTCCCATAGCAGAGGCAAGGGAATGTCCCGTGATCTTAAGCACAGGCGGGATGGTCGGATCCTTCATGAGCCAGAAGATGGCGTTCAGAGGCTCATCTATCCTGTCTATCCTGTTGGGCGACCAGAATCTCGATTTTACGGCGCGGCCGTTGCCGTTCCTGATATCCTCGCTCACCACGAAGAGCTTGCCGTCTGCGTCTACGGTAGCTCCGCAGTTCTGGAGGGTCAGCAGGAATTTGTTGTCTTCGCAGCCCATCGGGTAGTCCTGCATCTTGTCGAAATACGCGGGCTCGAGGGCTATTGCGTACTTCTCCTTGACGTTGATGACCACCGCGTCGTCGTGGAGCACCGTCACATCATACTTGCCCTTGTGTTTGGCGTGCGTAAGGGTGGATTTTCCAGAGCCAGAGAGACCGAATACAGCCATTACGAACTTCCTGTCGCTGCCGTCCTTAAGCCTGTATCTCTTTACCCCGCCATGGCAGGAGGCGTAGCCGTTCCTCGCCCCAACACCCCATGCAAGTGTAAGGGTCCCCTTCTTGAACTCTCCGAAGTAACGCATCCCGAGTATGGCTGCACAGTTCTGCTCCGGAGAGAAGAAGGCAAGACCAAGTGGATAGTCAGGGTGGGTCCAGTCCGGATCGATGAACACAAAGAGATCTCCGTCATTGGGAAGAGGTCTGGAATTGGCATAGCGTTCCCTGTACTCGTCGTTCATATACTGGAAGTTGCACATCCAGTTGTATATGGAGTTTTCAAAGCCTTCGGGGATCATCACGTTTGCCTTGACCATAAAGTCCTCTTCAAGGCCTATGACTGCCTCCGCCGAATAAAACTTTCTGAAGCGCGCATGATAGATAGCTTCACGGAGGATGGTCGCATATTCAGGGACCGATACGTTGGGGTAGCCGACTATCCTCCTGGCTGCGGCACATCTTCCGTAGACCGCGCCGTCGTTGAAGAGCAGAACGTGGGCATCTTCAGGAAGGCCCAGTTCCGTCGGCCGGTGTACCGGCATCCCGGTGAGCTCTATCGTTCCCGGACTTTTCCTGGCAAGTTCATAGGCTTCGGTCAGATCTTTTATCTTGACCACATTGTTCCCGTAAAAAGCAGTTTCTATCGTCGTTCTTATAGGAATTGAATTGAGTTTTTTGAAGCTTTCAAGATCTACGAAGTGTCCCTGTGTAGACATTGGAAATTTCCTCCCCGGGAAATGATGATATTTTTGCACAAAAAA
>DBRW01000027.1:34545-34802 GCA_002306075.1 Synergistaceae bacterium UBA1358 | reverse complement strand
GCACGCGAACAGTTTGAGATCAGGACACACAAGCGTCTGATAGATATAGTCGATCCGACACAGAAGACAATGGAAGCACTTATGGAGCTCAACCTGCCTTCCGGTGTCGATATACAGATCAAGCTGTAGAGGTTTGGTCTGAAAGGAGTGAAACGCTAATGAGCATGGGGATTCTGGGCCGCAAGGTAGGGATGACCCAGGTCTTCGACGAAGAAGGCAAGGCAGTGCCCGTAACAGTTATCGAGGCAGGACCTTGC
>DBRW01000027.1:34297-34502 GCA_002306075.1 Synergistaceae bacterium UBA1358 | reverse complement strand
AGAAACAGGGCACGACACCCAAGCGCTGGCTGAGGGAGTTCCGCGTCGAGAATACCGCGGACTACCAGGTGGGACAGGAGATCACCGTTTCTCTGTTCCAGAACGGCGAAATCGTTGATGTCATCGGCATCAGCAAAGGTAAGGGGACCGCAGGCGTTATGAAGCGCCATGGTTTTGGCGGCGGAGCGGGAAGCCACGGTGCTTC
>DBRW01000027.1:31201-34187 GCA_002306075.1 Synergistaceae bacterium UBA1358 | reverse complement strand
ATGATCCGTAAAACAGCGTAGTAGGGAGGCAGAAGACAATGCCTGTAGTAAAACAAGTCAATTTTAAAGGCGAGGTAATCGGAGACTTTGAGCTCTCGGATGCCGTCTTCGGAGCCCCTGTACATGTGCCGGCCATGCATCAGGTGGTAGTCGCACACCTGGCCAATTGCCGCGTCGGTACACACAACGCCAAAGACCGCGGAGATGTCAGCGGCGGCGGTAAAAAGCCCTGGAGACAGAAGCACACGGGTCGTGCACGCGCAGGCAGCTCACGTTCGCCAGTTTGGGTCGGCGGCGGTGTTGCTCACGGTCCGCACCCAAGAGACTATCATCAGAAGGTAAACAAGAAGGTCCGTCGTCTCGCACTTCGCAGTGCCCTGACCCTCAAGGTACAGGAAGAGAACATGATGGTACTTGACCGTTTTGACATGGATGCGCCGAAGACAAAGGTAATGATCGATTTCCTCACAGCCATCGACGGCGGCAAGAAGCCCCTCTTTGTCCTTCACGAGACGGACATGGCAGTCGTCAAATCGGCTGCGAACATACCCGGAGCTGAGGTCCTGCATGTCGACAGTATCAACGTCTACGATCTTCTCAACCATGATCGGCTGATCGCGACTCCTGAGGCTGTCAAAAAGCTCGAGGAGGTGTTCGGTTAATGAACGCAGTAGCACATGATATTATTGTCCGCCCGATAATCACTGAGAAGACAAGCCGGATGATGGAGCTTGGACAGTACACGTTTGAAGTGCTTCCCAAAGCGAACAAGATCGAGATCCGCAAGGCTGTCGAGGAAGTTTTCAAAGTCAAAGTGGTAAGGGTGAATACGATCCAGGTCCGTTCCAAACCGAAGCGGATGGGTGCCTTTTTGGGTCGTTCACGTTCCTGGAAGAAAGCGATAGTTACACTTGCAAAAGGTGAAAAGATCGCATTCTTCGAGGGCGCAAGCGCCTAGGCAGAAAGGGGTTAACCAGAGATGGGTATAAAGAAATTCCGTCCCACAACACCCAGCCGCCGCCACATGGCAACGCCTGACTTTTCTGAGATCACGAAGGCGAAGCCGGAGCGGAGCCTGGTTGTAACGTTAAGCGAAAAATCGGGACGCAATAACAACGGACGCATTACGATGCGCCACCGCGGAGGCCGCGGAAGGATCAAGTATCGTATCATTGATTTTAAGAGGGACAAACTGGGCGTGCCCGGAAAAGTCGTCTCTATCGAGTACGATCCCAACCGTTCAGCCCGCATTGCGCTGATTTCTTATCTTGACGGTGAGAAACGCTATATTATCGCTCCCGTGGGACTTGCCGTAGGTGACAGCGTTGTCGCCGGCAAGGACTCCGACATCCGTCCCGGAAATGCGCTCAAACTCAGAGACATCCCCGTCGGTACGGTGATCCACAACGTGGAACTCGAGCCCGGACGCGGCGGAGTGCTCGTCCGCTCGGCAGGAGCATCGGCACAGCTTATGGCCAAAGAGGGCAAGTATGCATTTGTCCGTATGCCAAGCGGCGAGCTGAGGCTCATACTTCTCGAGTGCATGGCAACTGTGGGTCAGGTCGGCAACGAAGAGCATGAAAATGTTGTTTACGGTAAAGCCGGAAGAACTCGTTGGCTTGGAATCCGTCCGCACGTTCGCGGTATGATCATGAACCCGGTCGATCATCCTATGGGCGGCGGAGAAGGAAAGAGCAAGTCACACAAGCATCCGGTATCCCCGTGGGGTACTCCGGCTAAGGGCTTCCGCACCCGCAAGCGTAAGTCTTCGGACAAGTTCATAGTCCGTCGCCGCAAGAAGTAACCCGGATTTGTAGGAGGGAATACAGAGATGGCTCGTTCACTTAAAAAAGGACCCTACGTAGATCCGAAGCTTCTCCGTAGGATCGAGGACATGAACGAATCGGGCAAAAAGCTGGTCATCAAAAGCTGGTCACGCCGTTCAAGCGTCACCCCCGAAATGGTCGGTCATACGATAGCGGTACACAACGGCCGCATTCATGTACCTGTTTACATAAGCGACAATATGATTGGGCACAAGCTCGGCGAATTCGCACCGACCCGCAAGTTCGGCGGTCACGCCGGACAGGAACGCTCCACGAAAGTCAAGAAGTAGGAGGGGCAGGGTCATGGAAGTCAAAGCAACAGCCCGGCAGGTCCGTATATCAGCCACCAAAGTACGTCAGGTACTCGCGCTCATCAGAGGCAAAAAGGCTTCTGACGCGCTGCTGATCCTCAAGTACACACCCAACAAGGGTGCGCGCGTGGCGGAAAAAGTCCTCAAGAGTGCGATAGCGAACGCTGAGCACAATTACGGACTAGATATGGACAAGCTCGTAGTTAAGGAAGTAATGGCGGATCAGGGAAGTTACATGAAGCGCTTCCGTCCCGTTTCAATGGGACGCGCGCATGCTTTCAGACACCATACGTGCCACGTTTCAGTGGTCGTATGTGAGAAGTAAGGAGGGGTGACGGTGGGTCAGAAAGTTCACCCGGTAGGTTACAGGATTGGTGTTATCTACGATTGGGAATCCCGCTGGTACGCAGACGGAAAGAAATATGCCAAATACCTGCACAATGACCTCGAACTGAGGGAATGGATCAGGAAGCGCTGGGATAAAGCAGGCGTGAGCCGTGTGGAGATCGAGCGTATCGGAAACGTCATGCGTTTCACAGTTTGGGCCGCCCGGCCTGGTGTAGTTATCGGCAAGCAGGGTGCAGAGATACAGGCAGTTCGTGAGGAGCTCCAGGCTAAGACCGGAAGCCGGGTAATGATCAACATCCAGGAGATCAAAAATCCTGATGCGGAAGCACAGGTAGTGGCAGAGGGAGTCGCTGCGTCACTTGAGCGCAGGATCAGCTTCCGACGCGCAATGAAACAGTCTATCTTCCGTGCGATGAAGTCGGGCGCGAAGGGCATCAAGATCCAGTGCGCAGGCCGTCTCGGCGGAGCTGAGATCGCCCGTACGGAATGGTATCTTGAAGG
>DBRW01000027.1:25991-31156 GCA_002306075.1 Synergistaceae bacterium UBA1358 | reverse complement strand
GTTCCTGCTCATCAGGAGAGGGGGTAACATCTGATGCTTTCTCCGAAAAGAGTAAAGTACCGCAAGCCTCACCTTACACCTCTCCGCGGGTACGCAAAGGGAGCAACAAAGGTGGATTTCGGTGAATTCGGGCTTCAGGCCTGTGAGAACGGCTGGATCACTGCCCGTCAGATCGAGGCTGTCCGTGTTGCGATCAGCCGTAAGATGAAAAAGGGCGGAAAGATATGGATCAGGATCTTCCCCGATCGCCCGGTAACGGAAAAGCCTCTTGAAACACGTATGGGTAAGGGTAAAGGAAACGTCGAATATTGGACCGCTGCAGTAAAACGCGGCCGTGTGATGTTTGAAATAGCAGGTGTGCCCCGTGAGACAGCCGAAGAGGCTTTCCGCACGGCATCCTTCAAACTGCCCATCAAGGTAAAAATGTTAGCCCGAGAGGGAGCAGGTGAATAGTATGGATCCCAAGGAACTTAGAGATCTCAGCATATCTGAGCTTAACGACAAACACAGACAGTATAAGGAAGAGCTGTTCAACCTCCGTTTCCAGAACGCCATAGGACAGTTGAATAACTCAGGCCGCATCAGAGAGGTCAAAAAGACAATTGCCCGCGTACTGACGGTAATCACCGAGAAGGAAAAGGGTATCGATCGTTCAGGAGCAAGGAGGTAGCCGGAGATGGAATCAAAGAAGGTAAACCGCAAAGTCCGCACCGGCGTGGTGGTCAGCGACAAAATGGAAAAGACGATAGTCGTTCGCGTTGACCGTATGGCAAAGCATTCACTTTACGGCAAACCGGTCCTCCGGTCCAAAAAGTTTATGGCTCATGACGAGGCCAACGACTGCCGGATCGGTGACAAGGTAATGATAGCTGAAACACGTCCCCTCAGCGCGCACAAACGCTGGGAAGTGACTCAGATAATCGAAAGAGCCCCGATACTGGGCGTAAAACCGGAAGACGAGGAGGCATTGTAAGTTATGATCCAGCTTCGTACAGTGCTAAACGTTGCCGACAATTCAGGCGCGAAGAAGATCCTCTGCATCCAGGTCAAAGGCGGAAGCTTTCATAAGACTGGTACGGTGGGCGATGTCATAGTCGCCGCGGTCCGCGAGGCCGCACCGAATGCCAACATCAAAAAAGGTGACGTGGTGAAGGCAGTCATCGTCAGAACGAAAAAAGAGATCCGCCGCAAGGACGGTTCTTATGTTCGCTTCGATGACAACGCCGCAGTCATCATCGACAACAACGGAGATCCCAAGGGAACCCGTATATTTGGTCCTGTAGCCCGGGAACTTAGAGAGAAGAAATATATGAGAATAGTCTCTCTTGCTCCCGAGGTAGTGTAGGGGGTAACGGTTCATGTCCAGGATGAGAATCAAAAAAGGGGATCGTGTCCGTGTCATTTCAGGGAAGGATGCCGGCAAAGAGGGCAAAGTCCTCCGCAGGGATCTTCAGAAAGACACTTTAGTCGTCGAGAACGTAAACATCGTGACTAAAAGCGCACGTCCGACACAAAAGGATCCGCGCGGCGGATTTGTCAAAAAGGAAGCGCCTCTGCATGCCTGCAAGGTAATGCTCGTATGCCCTTCCTGCGGCAAAGCGACCCGCGTGAGCCGCGCCTATCTTGACAGCGGCAAAAAAGTCCGCGTCTGCAAGCAGTGCGGCGAGATAGTCGACAAGGTCTAAGGAGGGACAGCTATGACACCGCGTCTTTTGACAAAGTACAATGAGGACGTCCTTCCGAAGCTCAGAGAGCAGTTCGGCTACAAGAACGTCATGGAGATCCCCCGTCTCGTGAAGGTCGTCATCAATATCGGCGTGAACGAAGCAAAGCTGGACAATAAGTACATGGATGCTTCGATCAACGAACTGACGATAATCTCGGGACAGAAACCCATGATGAAAAGGGCGAAAAAATCCATTGCGGGTTTCAAAGTCCGCGAAGGCATGCCGGTCGCGTGCTGCGTAACGCTGAGAGGCCCCAGGATGTGGGAATTCGTAGACCGTCTTATCAGCATAGCGCTTCCGCGTATCAAGGACTTCCAGGGTATATCGAAGAGAGGTTTTGACGGAAGAGGCAATTACAACCTCGGCCTGAAAGAGCAGCTCCTTTTCCCTGAAATAGACTACGATAAGGTAATTCGTCAGCGCGGAATGAATATCACGTTCGTTACGACCGCGAAGGCGGATGAGGAAGCCCAGGCTCTGTTGGCCGAACTGGGCATGCCCTTCGCCCGTTAGGAAGGAGTATACTTATGGCCCGTAAAAGCTTGGTAAACAAATCAAAGCTTGAACCTAAGTTCAAGGTGAGAAAGTATAACCGCTGCCCACTGTGCGGACGTCCGCACGGGTATATAAGAATGTTCGACATGTGCCGCTGCTGTTTCCGCAAGCTTGCGCGCGAGGGCAAGATCCCTGGCGTAGTCAAGTCGAGCTGGTAGGCAAGTGGGCGTGGAAGGGAGGATCCTTTAATGCATATTACCGATCCTGTCGCGGATATGCTCACACGCATTAGGAATGCGAACGTTGTCTATCATGAATTGGTGGACATGCCTCTTAGCAAAATGCGCCTCGAAATAGCGCGCATCCTCAAAGAGGAAGGCTATATCCGCAACTATAAGACGATCAATGATTCAAAACAGCCGATGCCCATACTCAGACTTACGATGAACTATGGGCCGGCCAAAGAGCGGGTGATCCAGGGACTGCGCAGGATAAGCAAACCCGGACGCCGCATTTACGTTGGCAAGGACGAGCTCCCCAAAGTAATGGGCGGACTCGGCATCGCCATGATCTCAACATCAGCCGGGCTTATGACCGACGCGGAAGCGCGCAAGCGCGGACTTGGCGGCGAAGTCGTATGCTATGTATGGTAATGGGGGTGGCATAGGTGTCTAGGATAGGACGTAAACCGATACCGCTTCCCAAGGGAGTAGAGGTAAAGATCGACGGCAGCCGCGTCTCCGTAAAGGGTGCAAAGGGTACCCTTGAGATGGATGTGATGCCTCAGATCAAGGTTGAGCAGGAAGATTCGAAACTTATCGTTACCCGCGAGAGCGACATAAAGGCAGTTCGCGCGGCTCACGGTATGACAAGGGCCCTCCTGAACAACATGGTGACCGGAGTGAGCAGCGGGTTTGAAAAAGTTCTTGAGATCGTCGGAGTAGGCTACCGCGCTCAGATGCAGGGAAAGAACCTTGTTCTGAACCTTGGCTTCTCTCATCCCGTAGAGGTCGTACCGCCTGCAGGCATAGAGTTTGCATGTGAAAGCCCGATCAAGATAATCGTTCGCGGCATAGACAGGCAGCTTGTCGGTCAGGTGGCGTCAAACATTCGCGAGTATCGTCCGCCCGAACCCTATAAGGGCAAGGGGATCAGGTACTCCGGTGAATTCGTGATACGCAAGGCCGGCAAGGCCGGCGCCAAGAAGTAAGGCGAGGTGAAGGACGTTGATCAATAATCGCAGTCGCAACAAAATGCGGGAGCTCCGCCATCGTCGCCTCAGGAAGCATATCTCAGGCACTGTCGAGCGTCCCCGTCTTGCAGTATTCGGAAGCCTTAAGCATATATACGCCCAGGTTATCGATGATGTACAGGGAAAAACACTTGTGTCGGCTTCAACGATGGAGCAGACGTTCAAAGACTTGAAGAGCACAGGAAACCAGGAAGCTGCAAAAGCAGTCGGCAAGCTGATCGCTGAACGTGCTCTGGCCCAGGGTATCAGTGCTGTCGTTTTTGACCGCGGCGGACATGTCTATCACGGCAGAGTCAAGGCCTTGGCAGAAGCGGCGCGCGAAGCCGGCCTGAAGTTCTAGGAGGAGGCAGAGAAACGTGGCGAAGGAGACACCTAACAATAAAACCTATAGCAGCAGGGGCCTTGAGCTTTCTGAGCGCATAGTATCCATTAACAGGGTCAGCAAGGTCGTCAAGGGCGGAAAGAGGTTCCGCTTCAGCGTACTTGTGGTCGTGGGAGACGGCGTGAGCCAGGTAGGCCTCGGCATGGGCAAAGCCAAGGAAATTTCCGAGGCGATGCGCAAAGGCATCGAGCATGCAAAGAAGAACATGATCGACCTCAAGAAGGTCGGACATACGATCCCGCATCCCATAGTCGGAAAGTTCGGAGCGGCAGAAGTCCTGCTCCGTCCCGCAGCGCCCGGTACCGGAGTTATCGCCGGCGGAGCGGTCCGTGCGATCATGGAACTCGGCGGAGTGAAAGATATCCTGACTAAGGTCATCGGAAGGACCTCCAACCCGATAAATGTTTCCTATGCGACTATGTCTGCCGTCAAAAACCTGAGGACTCCCGAAGAGATCCGAAGGCTCCGCGGCAAGGAACGCAAGGAAGCGTAGGAGGTAGATCTAAATGGCAAAAGTAACTATTACGTGGAAAAAAAGCACGATAGGCCGTCCTCCCCGTCAGGAGAGAATAATCAAGGCTCTCGGCTTTCACAGACTGAACGATACAGTCTGTCACGAGGCCACCCCGCAGATAATGGGAATGATCAATTCGATCCCCCATCTGCTGGAGTGGAATGTAGAGGAATAGGGAGGTACTGACATGAATCTTCATGATCTGTGTCCCGCGGAGGGTTCACGTAAAAAGAAGAAGCGTCTTGGTCAGGGCCTTGGCAGCGGTAAGGGCAAGACCGCGGGCAAAGGACACAAAGGACAGAAGGCCAGAGCCGGAGTATCGATCAAGGCTAACTTTGAAGGCGGCCAGATGCCCCTTGCCCGCCGTATCCCCAAACGCGGATTCAGCAATTACCGTTTTGCGGTCAGATATGAAACAGTCAACATTTCCGATCTTGAAGACCGCTTCGAGAACGGCTCTGTGATCACGGCAGAGAGCCTTTACGCTCTTCGTCTGATCTCAGCTGCCGACAAACCGGTCAAGATACTCGGTGACGGCGAACTTTCAAAGAACTTCACAGTGCAAGCTAACGCCTACAGCGCATCGGCTGCAAAAAAGATCGAAGCTGCCGGCGGAAAGGCCGAGGTGATCTAAGTGATAGATTCCTTCCGGGATGCCTTCAGACTGCCTGACCTTAAGCGGCGGATACTATTTACCCTGGCCGCGTTGTTCGTTTACAGGCTTGGAGCGCACATGCCGACACCCGGTGTCGATGCTGCGGCTCTCGGCAAGCTTTTTGAGCAGGGCGGCGTTTT
>DBRW01000027.1:0-25876 GCA_002306075.1 Synergistaceae bacterium UBA1358 | reverse complement strand
CAGGCAGTCGGAATGACGGGCTGGCTCAGGAATCTCGGGATATTTACAGGCAGCTGGATGGATATCGCACTTGTTGCGGTAACGCTTACGACCGGGGCGGTGGCTGTCATGTGGCTCGGAGAAGTAATGTCCGACCATGGCATCGGGAACGGCATATCGCTCCTTATCTTTGCAGGTATAGTCGCAAGGATACCCGAAGCTATAATAAGGACTTTCACGCTTGTGAGGCTCGGAGAGATGAACATTCTGATCCTGGTGCTGGCGGTCGTTCTGATGATCGCCGTAGTCGCAGGATGCGTAATGCTCCAGGAAGGGCAGCGCCGTCTCCCGGTGCAGTACGCCAAGCGCATGGTCGGGAACAAAATGTACGGGGGCCAGAGCACCTTTATCCCGCTGCGTGTAAACACAGCCGGAGTCATACCGATAATCTTCGCGTCATCGGTACTGCTCTTCCCCTATACGATCGCCGGTCTGTTCCAGAATAGTTTCGCACAGGCAGTCCAGCGTGCGTTCAGCCCAAGCAGCCCGATCTACATGATACTTTACGTGGCGATGATAATCTTCTTCTCGTACTTCTACACAGCGGTAGTCTTCAAGCCTGAAGACATATCGACAAACATGAAGAAGAACGGCGGGTTCATCCTGGGCATACGCCCGGGCAAACCGACAACAGACTATATCGAAAAGGTCATGGGACGCATAACTCTTGGAGGAGCGGTCGCGCTTGCGATAGTGGCAGTCGTTCCGACAATGATGACAGGGCTGATGAATATCAACACCTTCTATTTCGGCGGGACCGCAGTGATCATTGTGGTCGGTGTTGCTCTTGACACGGTACACCAGATAGAAGGGCAGCTCATAATGCGTCATTACGAAGGGATCCTGAAGCGCCGCGCCGGCAAGACGGGCGGCCTTCTGAGGATGTAATCGGAGGTTTGTGATGCGGATAATACTGATCGGAGCCCCGGGTTCAGGAAAGGGGACCCAGGCGGAGAGCATCAGGCAGAAATATCCCATTGCCCATATATCCACAGGTGACATACTCAGGGCCAATGTCAAAGCCGATACCGAACTTGGCAGGAATGCAAAAGGGTATATGGAAGCCGGAAAACTTGTGCCTGACGATGTTATAGTTGCCATGGTAGAATCAAGACTGCAGGAACCTGACTGTAAGGAAGGGTTCCTGCTGGACGGATTCCCGAGGACAAAACCTCAGGCTGAAGCGCTTGACTCTATGCTGAAAAAGCTCGGTATGTCACTTGATGCTGTCGTCCAGCTTGAAGTGGATGACGACGTAGTTGTGCAGAGGCTTACCACAAGAAGGGTATGCAAATCTTGCGGTGAGATTTATAATATTATCTTTAAGCCGGCAAAGGTCGAAGGAGTCTGTGACAAATGCGGCGGAGAAGTCATCCAGCGTGATGACGACAAAGAAAGCGTTATACGCCGCCGTCTTACCGTCTTCCATGAACAGACCGCACCTTTGATCGATCATTACCGAAGCAAAGACATTCTTTACTCTGTCGATGCGGCCGGTGGAAAGGATGTTGTGCTGAAGCTTCTGGAAAAAATGAAGGGCGAAGATCGATGATCACATTCAAAAGCGATCGCGATCTTGAAAAAATGCGCCATGCCGGTCGTATTGTCGCTGATATCTTAAGACTTATGAGAGACATGGTGAGACCGGGTGTTGACACCTATACTCTGGACCAGGCGGCTGAGGCCCTTGTCCTGAAAGAAAACGCCAGGCCGGCGTTCAAGGGTTATAAGGTCCCATGGGTGTCCGTACCTTTCCCAGGCACTATCTGCGCCTCTGTGAACGATGAGATAGTACACGGGATACCTTCAAGAGAGAGAGTGCTTCAGGACGGCGATATCATCAGCATTGACACAGGGGTATCTTACAACGGCTTTTTCGGGGATGCTGCCTGTACCTTTGCGGTCGGCAAAATAAGCGAAGATCGGCAGCGGCTGCTCGATATTACGCTTGAGTCGCTGCACAGGGGAGTCAATGCGGTGAAGGCAGGCGCGACGCTCGGCGATATAGGCCATGCCATCGAAAGCATCGTCATACCCTCAGGCTTCGGTCTGGTAAGGGATTATGCGGGGCACGGGATAGGCAGGAGGCTGCACGAAGCGCCGCAGGTGCCGAACTATGGAACAGCCGGCAGCGGTATCACACTGAAGGCCGGCATGACATTCTGTATTGAACCGATGGTGATGTCGGGGAGCGAAGAGGTCAAGAACCTATCAGACAACTGGACAGTGGTGACAGCTGACGGCAGCGATGCCGCTCACTTTGAACACAGTATCCTTGTCACCCCTGACGGAGCGGAGATACTGACGCCATGGGAATGACCCCCGGGTCGGACGAAAGGTCCCTGAAAACGGGCGATGTGGTCTTTGTGCGCCGCGGTAAAAACAACGGAAAGCAATTTGTAGTGGTGGGGATTGAAAGTGAGACACGGGTCTTCATAGCTGACGGCAGGACTTACTCCGTCAAGAAGCCTAAAAAAAAGAACGTGAAGCACCTTCAAAAGAGACTAATTAATCTCAAAGATGTGGCTGGGCGTGTTGCCGGCGGGAAACCTCTGGACAACGGCTGGTTGGCACAGAAAGTTTCCGTGGTTCTGGATGACGGCGACACATCTTGGAGACAGGGAGGTTGAGGCTGCTGCATGGCCAAAGAAGAAGTAATTGAAGTAAAAGGCAAGGTAGTGGAGCCACTGCCCAACGCCATGTTCCAGGTAGAACTGGAGAATGGCCACAAGATACTGGCTCACGTTTCTGGAAAAATGCGCATGCATTTTATTAGGATCCTTCCGGGAGATCGTGTTTTGCTCCAGCTTTCGCCCTATGACCTGACACGCGGGCGGATCACATACAGATACAAGTAACAGAGATTTGGTTTTGGTTCCCTAAAAAAGGGATTTTCAGTATTTCTCAAGGAGGTCTGCATTAATGAAAGTAAGACCGTCAGTGAAGACGATTTGTGAGTATTGCAGGATAATCAAACGCCATGGCGTCGTTCGCGTGATCTGCAGCAGAAATCCGCGTCATAAGCAGCGCCAGGGAGCAAGGAGGTAGCAGGATGGCTCGTATAGCCGGCGTCGACCTGCCGCGTGAAAAGAGGATCGAAATAGCCCTTACCTACATCTTCGGAGTAGGTCCGGCAGTTGCGCAGCAGATAATCACAACAACTGGCATCGACCCCAACACAAGGGTGAAAGACCTGACTGAAGAGGAAGAGCAGAAGCTGCGCGCGGAACTTGAAAACAACCACAAGGTTGAAGGTGACCTTCGCCGTGAGATAGCTATGAACATCAAGCGCCTCATGGATATAGGTTGCTATCGTGGTCTCAGGCACCGTCAGGGTCTTCCTGTCCGCGGTCAGAGGACCAAGACGAACGCCCGTACACGCAAGGGTCCGAAGAGGACCGTAGCGGGCAAGAAAAAAGCCACGAAATAAGGCTTGACCAAGGAGGGAACAACAGGTGGCAAAACGCGTACAGCGTAGTCGTAAACGTAAAGAAAGAAAGAACGTCAGCTATGGCGTAGCGCATATTTATTCTACGTTCAACAACACAATAGTGACGCTTACAGACAAACAGGGCAACGCTCTTTCGTGGGCTTCCGGCGGCAACGTAGGATTTAAAGGCACCCGCAAATCAACGCCCTATGCAGCTCAGATGTCAGCGGCTCAGGCAGCAAAGGTTGCTCAGGATAACGGAGTCGTCGAGATCGACGTTATCGTAAAGGGCCCCGGACCGGGCCGCGAATCAGCGATACGTTCGCTTCAGGCAGCCGGACTTCAGGTCAATGTTATCAAAGATGCAACCCCGATACCGCACAATGGCTGCCGCCCGCCAAAGCGGCGCCGCGTGTAGGCAACGAAGGAGGTAAAAGACTGGTATGAGCAGATACACAGGACCTGTCTGCAGGCTTTGCCGCGCAGAGGGGACGAAGCTCTTTCTTAAAGGAGACCGCTGCTACACGGAGAAATGCGGTCTTACGAAGCGTAATTCAAGGCCGGGTCAGCATGGTACCCGCCGCGGCAAAATGAGCGAATATGGCCTCCGTTTGAGGGAAAAGCAGAAGCTTCGCCGTTTCTACGGACTCAACGAGACCCAGTTCAGCACGATATATGAAAAGGCATCTAAACTTCCGGGACAGACAGGCCATAATTTCCTTCAGCTCCTTGAGCGCAGGATCGACAACATCGTCTATCGCCTCGGCTTTGGTGTCAGCAGGAGCCAGGCAAGACAGCTGGTATCTCACGGACATTTTACGGTGAACGGCCGTAAGCTCGACATCCCCAGCGCTATTCTTAGGCCGGGAGATGTAGTGGCTGTTGCAGAGGGAAGCAGGGATATGGTCCTTCTGAAAGAAAATTCCGAGGCCGCCGCGGTGCGCAGCATTCCCGCATGGCTCTCTTTCAACCCTGATTCCATGACAGGCAATGTTTTGACAGTGCCTGTCCGCGAGCAGATCGAAGTACCTGTTAACGAACAGCTGGTTGTTGAATTCTATGCCCGTTAGGGAAACGAAAGGTGGGGGAGAATATGGAGCATGATCGCCATGAGATCATAGTACAAGAATCCACCCCGTCATACGGCAAAATTACCATTGAACCGCTGGAGATCGGTTATGGCGTAACTCTGGGCAACTCGCTCCGCAGAGTTCTGCTCTCTTCGATCAGTGGTGCTGCTATTGTTGCTGTGCGTATTGAGGGGGTTCTCCATGAGTTCAGTACCGTTCCCGGCGTCAAAGAGGACGTTATCGAACTTCTGGTAAACCTTAAGCATATTCCCGTACGCTGTCATTCCTCGGCTGTAACGACGCTCAGGCTTGAAGCCAAAGGGCCGAAGACCGTCACTGCCGCAGATATCGAACCGGACAGCGAAGTGGAATTCCCGGATCCTGAAGCATATATCTGCACCCTGGAAGAGGGCGCATCTATAGTTATGGATCTTTACGTCGGCACAGGGACAGGATATTTGCCCATTGACCGTCCAAGAGCCTCTTATCTGCCTGTGGATGCACTTCAGACAGATGCGCTCTATTCGCCTGTGAAGAGAGTCAAGTACAGTATACAGGACAAGCGCATGGGCCAGAGGACAGACTATGACAGCCTTACACTTGAGATCTGGACCAACGGTGCAGTATCCCCCGAATCGGCTGTCATACAGGCAAGCAGGATACTGAAGGGATACTATTCCTCGATCGTCGATTCGCTTGCCGGCCCCGGTAGCAGCGCGCTGGAAGATATGATCAAGGGCGAGGAGAACACGAAGACCGTATCCGGAGCGTCTGGGATCGAAAGGCAGCCTGTAATGGCCGGATTCCCGATGGGTGAAAATTCCATTTACTCAAGACCTGTCCGTGACCTGGAACTCTCTGTAAGGAGCGAGAACTGCCTCCTTCGCGGCGGAGTCCATGTGATCGGCGAACTGATCTCGCGGACGAGGGAAGATCTTCTCAAGATACGCAACCTTGGCAAGATATCGCTCAGGGAGATAGAAGAGAAGCTCGCAAAATTCGATCTGACCCTAAGCGGAGATGTAAGTACTCCGATCGACGACATAGTAAAAACGAACGAAGAGAAACAGAAGGAGGAAATATAAATGAGACACCGCGTGACAACAAGGCGGTTGGGACGCTGCAGCTCCCATAGGTGGGCCATGCTCGGGAATATGGCAGCCAGTCTCTTCATTGAGGGCAGCATAGTGACTACAACGACCAGGGCAAAGGAAGTTCGCAGAGTAGCCGAGAAGCTTATCACAAAAGCTAAATCAGGCAGCCTCAACGACCGTCGTCTCGTCATTGCACGCTTACCGCATAAAGAGGCTGTTTTAAAGCTTTTCAATGAACTGGGACCCAAATATGCTGACCGCAACGGCGGCTATACAAGGATAGTCAAACTTGGCGCCCGTGTCGGCGATGCTTCCGAGATGGCGGTTATACAGCTGGTCGATTAGTTTAATGAGTTCAGGTACGACCCTTTGTCTCGAGGGCGCGGAATTCCAGTATCCTGAGACCGGAAAAAAGGTCCTCAAAGGCATCGATCTGGAAATCCGCGCCGGCGAGTGGGTGGCACTCCTCGGACCGAACGGGTCCGGAAAATCTACTTTGCTGAAATTGTTCAATGCCCTGCTGATTCCATCGCAGGGCCGTTGTTTTGTTGACGGGATGGATACAAAGGACCAGGCCAATACTGAGATCATAAGATCAAAAGTCTCCATGGTCTTCCAGAACCCGGAAGACCAGATCGTGGCTTCGGTGGTGGAAGAGGATACCGCCTTCGGCCCCGAGAACCTGGGACTGTCGTCCGAGGAGATCAGGACAAGGGTAAAAGAGGCACTTATGGGGACCGGTCTGTGGGAGAAGAGAAAGCACGCCGTCTCATCCCTCTCGGGAGGACAGAAGCAGAGGCTTGCCCTTGCGGGTGTCCTTGCGATCCGGCCCGGAGCGCTCCTGCTCGACGAGGCGATGTCTATGCTCGACCCGGCTTCCAGGAGATCTTTTCTCGACCTGGTAAGGAAAGAGCACGATTCAGGACGCACTGTAGTCCAGGTGACACACAGGCTTGACGAGACGGTCCTCTCAGACAGGACCGTAGTTGTCGCAGACGGGAAGATACAATGGCAGGGCTCAACAGAAGGATTTTTGTCTCTGGAAGAGAGCAGGCTCAGGGAGATGGGGTTTGCGAAGCCTCCGCTCGCCGTGCTCAGGGAAGAACTTGTAAAAAACGGGATCCTGCCCCCGTCTACAAAGCCCGATATAAGCGAGATCAGGGGAAAATTATGTCTCTCTCTGTAGCAGACCTCTCATATACATACAACATGGGGCTTCCCACGGAAGCTGCCGCGCTCAAGAACATCTCATTCGAGGCTGAAAAGGGAGAGATATTCTCCATAGTCGGCCACACCGGAAGCGGAAAATCAACGCTTGCCATGCACCTGAACGGCCTCATGGTACTCCAGTCCGGGGAAGTGATCGTCGATGGGATACGGGTCGGCGGAAATCCTTCCGACCTCAGGAGGATACGCCAGGCAGTGGGGCTCGTCTTCCAGTATCCCGAGCAGCAGATATTTGCGGAGACGGTCCGAGAAGAGATATCGTTCGGTCCTTCAAACTGGGGCCTGAGCGGAGATGCCCTCGAAGAGAGGGTATGTGCCGCGATGGACCTTATAGGGCTTGACCGATCTTTCGCGCAGGCCAACCCATTTATGCTTTCTGGCGGGGAAAAAAGAAGGGTGGCGATTGCCTCGGTCCTCGCATCCGATCCTGACTATCTGGTGCTCGACGAACCCTCAGCCGGGCTCGACTATAACGGCCTGTGCGAGCTCACGTCGCTTTTGAGGAAAATGTCCGAAAAGGGCAAATGTGTCATACATATCACCCATGACCTGGAACTTGCGCTCGAAATAAGCGACAGGATCATGATAATATCCGATGGCGCTGTCGCCGCGATCGGCTCTCCTTCGGAAATATCCGGAATACTCTCCGATATCGACATCAAAGGCCTCATACTTCCTGATATATTGTCTTTATCTTATGAACTGAAAAAAAGAGGCCGGATAGATAAGATCACCTCTGATCCCTCAGAACTGGCGGAGGAGATAAGGACGGCATCATCATGCCGCTGATCAGGGGCATGGCGCTGGGACAGTATATCCCGGCCGATACACCCATACACAGGCTGGATCCCCGCAGCAAGCTGCTTATAACTGTGCTGTCGATGGTCCTGATCTTTCTGACAAAAAGCTTTCCGGCTATGGCCATGTGGGCCGCTCTCATCTTTATTGTGGCAAAGGTCTCAAAGATCCCTGCTTCATCGCTTCTGCGGTCGGCAGGGCCCATATTGATACTGATAATATTTACTTCCCTCCTCCATGTTTTTTTCACGGGAGGGGAGACGGTCATTTTTTCGATAGGACCGCTCAGAGCAAGCGCAGAGGGTACGATCACAGCATTTCGGACCGGGCTGAGGCTTTTCCTGCTCGTCCTCTTCACCGCGCTTCTGACTTTCACCACCAGCCCTTCTGAACTTTCGGACGGACTTGAGGCGGCTTTAGGCCCCCTCTCACGTTTTGGTTTCCCAGCGCACGAGGTGGCAATGATGATGACTATAGCGCTTAGGTTCATTCCGACCTTATTTGAAGAGACTGAGAGGATAATAAATGCCCAGGTCTCAAGAGGGGCCGATTTTGAAAGCGGCGGTCTGCTGAAAAGAGCGAAGGCTTACATACCGGTCCTCATCCCGCTCTTCGTCCTCGTATTCAAGAGGGCGGACACACTTGCATCCGCAATGGAGACAAGGTGTTACAGGGGGGGAAAGGGCAGGGTGAGGATGTATCCCCTGACCTGGGGGAGTGCTGAAAACAGGGCGGTCCTCTGCTTTGCCCTCTTTTCAGCTGTGGTATTGCTTTTGAACAGGTTGGCATGATGGTGACAAGATATGCGGCAGAAGTGAGCTACAACGGTGCACCGTACTTCGGGTGGCAGATCCAGCCCGACAGGCCTTCAGTGCAGGAAGCTCTGGAAAAGGTGCTCTCGATGCTGGACAAGAGACCGGTCTCCGTCACGGGTGCGGGGAGGACAGATTCCGGAGTGCACGCGAGAGCTCAGGTATGCAGCTTCGACATGTCGAAGGAGTGGGACGAATACAGGCTGCTGATGGCCGTCAACGCGAACCTCCCGGAGGGGATCACGTTAATGAGGCTGACAAAGGCCAGGCCCGGATTTCACGCGAGGTATGACGCAGTCGCAAGGGAATATGTATACTTTATGTGGACCGGAAGGACCATATACCCCCATATCACGCCATTCGTCCATTGGGTCAAGGGCGGCGGCAGGGACTGGAGCCTTGCGGAGAAAGCATGCCGTTTGCTTGAAGGCGAGCATGATTTTACAAATTTCTGCAGGGCGTCGAACGTCCCGGACGATCCGGTGAGGACAATATACAGGGCAAGGCTGCGCAGACGGGGAGACCTGATGTGGTTTCGGATAAAAGGGAACGGGTTCCTGACGAACATGGTAAGGATGATAATGGGTGACCTTGAGCTGATAGCAAAGGGCGAACGCGGACCTGAGTGGCTCCTCTCACTCATGATGCCCGGCTTTGACAGGAGCACCGCAGGTATGACCTTCCCGCCAAATGGCCTATTCTTGTGGAAGATAGACTACAGAGAGCCCTTATGGAATAGCCACAACGGCTCTCTATGATGTAAAATGATTGAGTTTGGGAACGGGGGCCATTGCTGGGCGTCCCCCAAAGTTTGGGAGGCTGACTGATTTGTGGAGCAAAGATATCGGAATAGATCTCGGTACCGCCACTGTGATCGTATTTATCAAGGGAAAGGGAGTCGTCCTGAGGGAGCCCTCGGTAGTCGCCCTTGACCAGAATTCAGGCAAGATCCTTTCCGTAGGTGAGGATGCCAAAGTTATGATAGGAAGGACCCCCGAGAACGTGGTCGCGATACGTCCCCTTCGTGACGGAGTTATCGCGGATTACACCATGACGGAAGTAATGCTCAGGGAGTTCATAAAAAAAGTCACGTCAGGGATCGAAAGGATAGTCAGACACAGGGTGATGATAGGTGTGCCGGCCGGCGCGACGGACGTTGAAAGGCGTGCCGTGCTTGAAGCCGCTCTTGAAGTGGGCGCCAAGGAGGCGTACCTTATCGAGGAGCCGATGGCTGCCGCGATAGGTGCCAATATGCCTGTCGGCGAACCGGTCGGGAACATGGTCGTGGACGTAGGAGGGGGAACGACGGACATAGCGATCGCCTCTCTGGGCGGGCTTGTCGTCTTTGAATCTCTGAGAGTCGGGGGAGACAAATTCGACGAAGCGATCATCCGCTACATGAGGCGCCAGTATAACCTGGCGATCGGGGAGCAGACCGCGGAAGACCTCAAGAAGACGATCGGTTCATGTATAGAAAGAACGCCGGAAAAGACGATGGAGATAAGGGGAAGGGATCTTGTCCAGGGACTGCCGAGGCAGATCACGGTATCAAGCTCCGATGTCGCGCGGGCCATCGAAGAACCGGTGGGAGCGATAATCTCAGGCATCAAGAGAGTTCTCGAAAAAACGCCGCCCGAACTTGCGGCTGACGTTATAGACAGAGGGATCATCCTGACGGGCGGAGGCGCATACCTCAACGGCCTTGACCGGCTTATCATAGAGGAGACCGAAATAAACGCGGTGGTCGCCGAATCCGCATCCGAGTGCGTGGCTCTCGGGACCGGCATAGCCCTTGAATCCCTTGACAAGCTGAAGGAGACCGGAGCTATATACTCTGCGACCCGCAGCGGCTACAAGGGAAGATGATCCTGCCGGGGATGTCAAAAGAAACTAAATAAACAGCGTGATTCAATTATTTTTATGAACAAATATGACCCAAATATACGCCGGAGCCAAATGCTGATCCGGCGTTATTTTTAGAATTATCAAATCAGTTCAAAGTCAATAATGGAACAAAATTTATTTTATATTTGCTATTAAATATATATTCGCAATAATCCATTGTAAATCAAAAATAGTTTCAATGATTTTTAAAATCCCTTTCGATTATTTTGATAAAAGGACGATCGGCCCCCTGTTTATATGGTAGCTATTGAAATGAATTGTGTATTGTATTCTGGAAATACAGTCTTGATATAAGCAATTCGGGACATTAAACTTATAACATCGGTCAAGAGCAATAATGAACCAATTATGATACAGGGTACAAAAATCTAAGGAGGTAGTGCAAATGACAGCAAAATTTTCAGTAGAGCCGAAGGATGTTTTTAAGACTATCGAAAGCCTTTTGCTCAGAGACGGTTTCGATATCGTTATCGACATGGAAAAATCCAGGGGCAGCCATATCCATGATGCTGCCAGCGGAGACAACTGGCTTGACTTCTACACCTTCTTTGCGTCATCGCCCTTTGGGATGAACCACCCCAAGCTTGAGACCCCCGAATTCAAGGAAAAGATCTTCCGCGCAGCCATCAACAAGGTCGCGAACTCCGACATTTATACACAGGAAATGGCCGAGTTTATAAAGATGTTCGGAGAGGTGGCTGTTCCCGAAGGCTACAAACACACATTCTTTATCGACTACGGCACACTGGCTGTCGAGAATACCTTCAAGGTCGCAATGGACTGGAAGGTCAGCAAGCTTCTTGCCGCCGGCAAGATAACCCCCGGACAGGCGTACGACGGAAAAGTCGGAACAAAGATCATGCACTTCAACGAAGCGTTCCACGGCCGCAGCGGATACACGCTTTCCGTCACCAACACCAATGACCCCAACAAGCACCAGCGTTTCGCCAAGTTCACAGATTGGCCGCGCATTATCAACCCCAAGATCACATTCCCGCTCGAAGACCACATCGGAGAGGTAGAGTGGCTCGAAGCCCAGTCGCTGAAACAGATCAAGCATGCGATAGCAAACGATCCCAACGGAATAGCGGCAGTCATCATCGAGACTATCCAGGGCGAAGGCGGCGACAACCACTTCCGTACAGAATTCTTCCAACAGCTCCGTCAGATCTGCGACGAGTCAGACATAATGCTTATATTTGACGAAGTCCAGTGCGGAATGGGCATCACGGGCAAGATGTGGGCATGGCAGCATCACGCACCGGTAAAACCCGACATCTTCTCGTTCGGCAAGAAGGCCCAGGTCTGCGGACTGGTCGCGGGACCGAGGGTCGATGAAGTCGAGAAGAACTGTTTCACGGTATCGAGCCGCATCAACTCGACATGGGGCGGAAACCTTGTGGACATGGTCCGCGCATCGAAGTACCTTGAGATCTACCGCGAAGAGAATATCCTTGACTATGTGAGCAACGTCGCCGGCCCGGCCCTTCTGAAGGGACTCCATGAACTCCAGGCCGAGTTCCCCGAATTCATCAGGAACGTCAGAGGCAAGGGACTTATGTGCGCATACGATATCTGCTCGCCCGAACTCCGCGACAAGTTCCTCAAGGAATGCCACGCAAACAGGATGCTCATCCTCGGCTGCGGCAGCAACACGGTCCGCTTCCGTCCCGCACTCAATGTTCCGGTCGAAGACATCGAAAAGGGCATCGAGATCTCACGCAAGGCGGCAAAGGCAGTTTTCAGGAAGTAAAAAACAAACCCATCAGGGAGAGTTGCTTTTAATGAAACTGGTCCGGCATAAGCCGGACCAGTTTATGTTTTGAGATTTATGGATTATTATTGAAAAACAGGTAAAATTATCCTGTTATAATGTTTGTTGTCGTGTTATTTTTGTGAAAATATTTTTCCGAATCTGTCAAAGCAGGGGAGAGAAGCCGTTGTTTGAGCTCTTCAGAGAGATAAACTGGAGCCTACTTGGAACGCTGGCAGTCGTAAGCGCTCTTGTTGCATGGGCCGGTGACATTATTGGGATGAAGCTGGGCAAAAAAAGGGTCACCTTTTTGAAGCTTCGCCCCAAATATACGTCCAGGATAATCTCCGTGATCACGGGCATCGGTATCGCGCTCTTCACCCTCCTTGTTATAAGCGTGGCATCGGAACCTGTAAGAACAGCCCTTTTCAGCATGAACTACGTCCAGAACCAGATCACCAACCTGACGGCCGAACTGCAGCAGAACAGGGCCAACCTCCAGAACATGGAAGTGGAACTTTTCAAAAGCAAGGGCGATGTCATCGAAAAGCAGGAAGAACTCAACTCTCTCGAACAGAGGCTTGCCGCAGGAACGAAAAGCCTGAGGGAGGCAAGGGCCGAGCTTGAAAGAATGACCGCTATAATAGCGTCGACGGAAGAAGAGCAGAAGGCCCTCCTCAAAGAGAAGGCCTCGCTTGAACAGGAGACGAAAAGACTCGAGTCGTCCGTGGCATCGCTCAAAGACGAGGCCGAACGCCTCAAAGCAGACATACAGCGCCTGAGAGAGGGCAGGATAGCGGCCCTGACGGGAGAGAGGCTTGCACAGGGCGTCATCAGCGGATCCGAACTGACGTCACAGCAGATCGATCTGGCCGTCGATAGACTGACTGAGGAAGCCCGCGCCCTCCTTGCGTATCGTTTCGGGACAAAGCCGGAAGCTATAAAAATGCCGATCGTAGATAAAAATTCGATAGACCGTGCAAAATCCGTGCTTTCAAAGACACCGGGACGCTGGCTCCTGAGACTTACCGCCCTCTCCAACGCAGTAGAGGGAGAGCCTGTCATGGCCGAACTGGAGATATACAACACAAAACGCATCTTTGCTTCGGGAGATCTGCTTGCGGAAAAGACTGTAAACAAGGGATCATCGAGGGAAGAGGCCGAAGAGATGCTTTTCCTTGCGCTCAGGGACATTAACCTTAAGGCGGCAAGAGAGGGTGTGCTCAGAGATCCTCTCAGCGGCAACGTTGGATCGATCGATACGGCGGAGTTCATGCAGGTCGTCGAAAATGTCACAGACGCGAAGTCAGACGTAAGGCTCAGGATATATGCCGCCGGGGACATTTACACTGAAGGTCCCGTAAAGATAAGATTTGAATTAAAATAAGACCGGTTTTCAAGAAGACCGCTTTCTTTTTCATTTTGCCTGCGGAAGGCCCTTCTCTTCAGAGCTGCAGTGAACAAGCGGAATATCCAGGCCCGTTGATCCGGTGGAAAGAGGTTTGCCAAATGCTGATAGTTGCTTGTCAAAAATGCGGAGAAGTGAAGGTCCTGGCAGGATCGCCCGGACCGGACGGGATCGCCCGCGCAGTCTGGACCTGTTCCAAATGCGGTGCCGGACAGGTCATGGAACTGACCATCAGCAAGGACGCGAGACGCGGGGATCTCCGGAAGATAATCGGAGGGCTGGCTCTTGTCGGCCGACTCACCGAAAAGCAGGGACAGTGTGACGAAAACGGCGGCCCCTGTGGATCTGATCAGGAAGAGACAGAGGATGATATCGATGAGACAAGTTATCGGCTCCAATGACAATTATTGCCCCGGTTATTATTACTATGACAGCAAACTTGCCATAACGCCGGAAGAGCTCCAGGACCTTTACAGGTTCACCAGATGGGGCAGAAGCCGTTCGCTTGAGCAGATCCAGAAGATGCTCGACGGGACGAGCATGTGTTTTTCCGTGAGATATGACGGCAAACTGGTAGCCTTCTGCCGGATATTGACAGACTTCGTATTCAGGGGGTCGCTCTGGGATATCCTCGTCCACCCGGACCATCAGGGCAAGGGACTTGGTTCGGGTCTTTTAAGGTATGCGCTGACCCATCCGGCGATAAGGCAGGTACCTGTGATAGTGACCTATACGAGCGAACTTATAGATTTTATGTGCAAACTGGGATTTGAGAGCAGAGACGGTCTCCTTATCCTCCAGCGAAGGCCGATCGAGTATTCGTAAGATGCTTTCCCGCGGCACAGGCCGCACGGCACTGTCAGAGGATGTCATCAGGCTATAAAAATTTCTAAGAAAGCACGCCGGTATCCGGCTGCAAATATAAACGGAGGTGTTTGTGAAATGAGCAAAGAAAGGTACCTTATCACGTCAGAGTCAGTGACGGAAGGACACCCTGACAAACTCGCGGATCAAATATCAGACGCTATCCTTGACGCGATCCTGAAAGAGGATCCAATGGGGAGAGTCGCATGCGAGACGCTTGTCAGCACCGGACTTGTCGTAATAGCGGGAGAGATAACGACCAACTGCTATGTCGACATTCCGAAGATCACAAGGGATACGGTCAAAGGGGTAGGCTACACGAGGGCGAAGTACGGCTTCGACGGTGACACATGCGCTGTGATAACCGCGATAGACGAGCAGTCTTCGGATATCAGCCAGGGAGTGGACAGGGCCCTCGAAGCAAGGGAGCTCTCCGAAGACGAGATAGACAAGATCGGCGCGGGGGACCAGGGGCTTATGGTAGGCTATGCGTGCGATGAGACGGAGGAGCTGATGCCCATGCCGATATCTCTGGCCCACAGGCTGACAAGGAAGCTGGCAGAGGCAAGGAAGAACAGGACGATACCGTATCTCCGCCCTGACGGCAAAGCCCAGGTAACGGTCGAGTATGTCGACGGCAGGCCCGTCCGTGTGGACACCATAGTAATAAGCACGCAGCACCATCCGGCAGTTGACCAGAAGCAGATAGCGGAAGACGTGGAGAAGCATGTCATCGCACCGGTCATCCCGGCATCACTGATAGAGAAAAGACCAAGGATACTCATCAACCCGACGGGGCGTTTCGTTATGGGCGGACCGCAGGCCGACAGCGGGCTTACGGGCAGAAAGATAATAGTAGACACGTACGGTGGGGCCGTCCCGCACGGAGGGGGAGCCTTTTCGGGGAAGGACCCGACGAAAGTTGACCGCTCAGGCGCCTACATGGCCAGATACGTCGCCAAAAATGTGGTCGCTGCCGGACTTGCCTCAGCGTGCCAGATCCAGGTCGCCTATGCCATAGGGGTTGCCAAACCGGTATCCATAATGGTAGAAACTTTTGGGACAGGCGCCGTCTCGGATGAAAAGATAACGGAACTTATAAGAGAGCACTTCGATTTCCGCCCGGCGGCGATAATCAGGGATCTCGACCTGCGCAAGCCCTGCTACAAGAGGATCGCTGCCTATGGTCACATGGGGCGTGTGGACCTTGACCCCATCCCGACATGGGAACGCACCGACAGGGCGGAAGTGCTCAGAAAAGCAGCCGGCCTCTAGTTTTTTGCACATTGACATGTCAGAAAGGACACCGCAGGATCATCGGAAAGGCATATATCCGGCCTTGCCGCGGTGTCCTTTTTTGGATAACAGTGCAGTCCGCGGAAGCATAGACGCACTTTTTCACTTTGTTTGGCCTCAGAGGTGTCCCGTGTGCGGCAGGATGGGAGTTTCGCACTGTGACAGCTGTCTGCGGTCAGCGGCATCTCCGCTGCCGCCGTTCTGCGCCAAATGCGGCGCTCCGTTCGGAGCCGGATGCTGCTCGGGATCGGTGCCTTGCTGTGCGCTTTCGCTCCACGAGGGTATATCCCGTGATATTCTGCTGGAACTGAAATATAAAAATGTCCGCGCTCTCGGCATACCGATGGGCAGACTGCTGGGCGAGACATTCGATTCGGTCCGGGCCGATATGCTCATACCGATACCGCTGCACATATCAGGCAGAAGGGAATACAATCAGTCACTGCTCCTTGCAGAGGGCGTCTCTTCGGTATGGGGCATACCTGCCGAGGACGGAGCGCTCATCTGGAGAAAAAACGTAGGGTCCCAGGCGGGAAAGACCGGACATTCAAGAAATATGATGCCGCCTGATGCCATGGAAGCGTCAAAGAGCCTGGACGGGCTGTCGGTCGTTCTGGTCGATGATGTATACACCACGGGCAACACCATGCGTACAGCCATTTCGGCGGTAGAAAGGGCCGGAGGGACCGTATCTTCTGTTCTGGTGTGGTCCAGAAGGGTCCCGTCGCAGGAAAATGAAGCATCCTGGAAAGGCATCGATGCAGACCGGGCGTGATGACATCGATAAGCTCAGATGCCTTGATCTCTTGGTACAACGGGGAGGGTTTTAGCCATGTTGAAGAGGATAGGAGTCCTGACAAGCGGGGGAGATGCTCCCGGAATGAACGCGGCCATCAGGGCGGTGACGCGCACAGCCCTTTACAACGGCCTGGAAGTCGTAGGCATAAGAAGAGGATACGAAGGTCTTCTTGAGGGAGATCTTGTCCCTATGACGAGGAGTTCGGTGGGGGGCATCCTGCTGCACGGAGGGACTATCCTCAGGACCGCGAGATGTCCGGAGTTCATGCGTCCTGAGGGCGTCAATGCCGGAGTGTCGAAGCTGAAGGAAAATGATATCGACGCACTTGTGATCATAGGCGGCGACGGTTCCTTCCGGGGAGCTCACGAGCTTCATGAAAGAGGCGTGATCACGGTCGGCATACCGGCTACGATAGATAACGACATGGCAGGCACCGACTGCACGATCGGCTTTGATACAGCCTGCAATACAGCGCTTGAGTGCATCAGCAAGCTTCGGGACACGGCCTCCAGCCATGACAGGATGTTCATAGTAGAAGTCATGGGCCGGAATGCCGGATTTCTCGCACTGGAGACCGGTGTAGCCTGCGGCGCTGAATTTGTCCTTGTTCCTGAGATAGCGCCCGACCTGGATGCAATATCAAAAAAACTGAGCTACGCAAAGGCGAGAGGCAAGACGCATTCCCTCATAGTACTTGCGGAGGGAGTGATGTCCGCTTCGGAGCTCGCTGAAAAGCTCAGGGGACAGGGCAACTATGACCCCAGGATAGTGGTCCTCGGCCACCTTCAAAGGGGGGGAGCTCCGTCATGCTTCGACACGGTACTTGCTTCAAGGCTTGGAGCCGCGGCAGTGGAGCTGCTGTTAAAAGGAGAAAGAGGCAGGATGGTCGGGAGGATCAACGGCAACATCGTCTCCTCCGAGATCAGGATCGCCTGGGAGTCAAAAAGAGATCTGGATCCCGACATGATAAGGCTTGTCGAGACATTGAGCATATAGGGGGATAAGGATGGCCGGATACAGACTGCCTTTGGAATTTGCCGAAGAACTGGTGAAAACGGTAGCCGCGGACAGGGGCAAAAGGAGGATATCCTCACTGTGTCGCAGCGTATACTGGCAAAAGGCCGCGGAGGGCCTTGCCGATGTGTCGCGGGCGGTCGTGGTCTCAGGTTTCTATATCCCCTCGGCAGGCGCTCCCGAGACAGACGGTCCCGGCGGTGCTGTGATCCTGGCCAGGGCTTTGAGCAGGCATGGCGCCGAAACTGAGATATGGACTGACGGGTTCTGTCTTGAGGCTATGAGGGCATGTGCTTCCGCGGCCGGATTCCCGGAAGAAAAGGTGGCAGCGGCAGACCGGTTCGATATGCTCGATTCCTTTGCTCCCGGTGCGGTCGTATTCACGGAGCGTCTCGGACGCGCGGCTGACGGCAAATATTACAACATGAAGAGCGAGGATATCTCAAACTGGACTCCCTCCCTTGACTGGTTTTCCGTACTGTCCTCGAGGAAAGGGATCTTCACGGTAGGTATAGGTGACGGAGGGAATGAGGTCGGCATGGGAAATCTCATATCAGAAATATGTGATATAAGGCCGGACTACAGAAAGTGCCTTTCTGTGATCCGCACAGATGTCGCTATCCCGGCGGACGTAAGCAACTGGGGCTGTTATGCCCTCAGTGCCGCTCTTTCGCATATATGGGGCGAATGGTGCGGTCCCTGCAGCGGTGATGAACGTGCCATGCTTGAAGCGCTTGTCGGCAAAAACGTCGTCGACGGGATAAGCAAGAAGCCCGAACTCACTGTAGACGGCTTTGGGATCGAGGCAAACGAAGAGATCATTGCCGGATTATACGAAATATGGAATAAATTCCGCTCCTGATTTTTTGATTCTCATGGTAAAATATCAGGTCAGAGATTGGTGGTCTTGAATGGACAGCATCAATAAAGAAAGATCAGCGAAGAGACCGCTTATCCTTCTCGGTTTCAGCGTAATTCTCCTGCTCTTGCTGGTGACATGGAGTTTAAAAGTAGGTCCTTTTTCGAGCCGTTTCAAAGTTGAAGACGCGGTTATCTGTCAGGAACTCGGAGCGGACCGCAAGCCTCTGTTGATCGGCAACAGCATCCCCTACGGTCCAAGTCAGATCTGTTTATGGCTGAAGTATTCCTCGGCGCGCGAAGGCAGCCATCTGGAGATTTCATGGTACTACGGGAATGAAATGGTCCTGTCGGAACCCCTCAAGCTTATGAGCAAAGACGGAGTTAGGGCCTTTTATCTGCTCAGGGAAGAGGGGACCCCTCTCCCGGTGGGATCATACAGAGTAACTGTTTCGACCCCTGCAAAAGTATGGTCGGACATCAAGTTCGAAATCGTAAGAAGAAAATGAAACCAGACCGGGAGGTCATAAAAGTTGCCGAGAAAAAAGAGTGAAACCACAGAGGAACCAAAGAAAAAAGCTGCAAAGACCGTAAGCGATCCATCTGCCAAAAAAGTCAAGGCAAAGGCTGAACAGGCCGAAGCTGAAACAACAGCAGTCAGAGAAGTCCCCGCAACAGAAGAGGCATCCGTTTACGCCGCCCCATCGACGGCCCCCGCACCGGCTGCTCAGACCGCCGCTGAAAATGTCCTTGTCCAGGAGGCGGAAAAAGAACAAAACGGCAACGGCAACGGAAGGCTTCACAAACATACGCACCCCAAACTCGGATTCAACTTTCTGGCACAGCAGACCCTGGTGGAACTGAGAAAGATCGCCAAAGAGATAGGTGTCACCTCCATATCTGCAAGGCGCAAGGACGACCTTATCGTCGATATACTCAAGACCCAGGCGGAGACGATGGGGTACAGGTTCAACGGAGGTACCCTGGAGTGCCTGCCGGAAGGCTACGGTTTCCTAAGGCCTTCGGGACTGCTCCCCAGCAGCAATGACATATATGTGTCAGCCTCTCAGATACGCAGGTTCGGGCTGAGGAACGGGGATGTGGTGTGGGGGATCATCCGCCCGCCCAAGGAACAGGAGCACTATGAAGCTCTGCTCAGAGTGGAGAATGTAAATTTTACAGACCCCGAAGCAGCAAGAAAAAGACCTCAGTTTGAATCACTCACACCAATTTTCCCCGATGAAAAATTGAATCTCGAGACGGACAGAAAAATAATTTCTACCCGCATGGTGGATCTTTTTGCCCCGATAGGCAAGGGCCAGAGAGCTCTGATAGTCTCCCCGCCTAAAGCAGGAAAGACGACTCTGCTCAAAAACCTTGCCAATGCGATCACGACCAACCATCCTGAAGTTATCCTTATGGTACTCCTTATAGACGAAAGGCCTGAAGAAGTTACAGACATGGCCCGTTCCGTTGACGGGGAGATAATCGCGTCGACCTTTGACCGCCCGGCCGAGGAACATATGAGGGTCGCCGCGCTGGCGCTCGAGAAGGCAAAGAGGCTCGTCGAAGTGTCCAAAGACGTGGTGCTCCTGCTTGATTCGATCACCAGGCTGGCGAGGGCCTCCAACCTTATAGTTCCCCCATCGGGCAGGACTCTCTCCGGAGGTATGGATCCGGCCGCGCTCTACTTCCCCAAAAAGTTCTTCGGCGCTGCCAGGAATATCGAATTCGGAGGAAGCCTGACTATAATAGGAACATCGCTGGTCGAGACCGGCAGCAGGATGGATGATGTGATATACGAAGAATTCAAGGGGACCGGCAACATGGAAGTCCACCTCTCGCGCAAGATATCCGAGCAGCGCATTTTCCCCGCCCTTGATATCACCAAATCGGGCACCAGAAAAGAGGAGCTTCTGGTCCCCGAGGAGGATCTGCAGAGGATCTGGGCACTGAGAAGGAAGATAACGAATATGGATGAGGCCGAAGTTTTGAATCTTATCCTGGATAAATTGCGCAACACGGTGAATAATCGGGAATTTCTTGCTACAATAAAGGCCGGATGAGCTTTCATAAGATCAGCGGCCCTGTGATGATCGACATGTGTGGAGTGACCGGATGATGTCAAAGTTTGACCTGAACGGAACCAAAAAGAGAAAGACCATATACTTCGGTCTGTTTATCGTTGCGGCTCTGTCGGCTTCCGTCATGTTGTCCGCAATGGCAGCAGAGAGGGCGGGTATGTACTGGATAGGCATGGACCTTCCCGAAATATCTTCAGAAACTGTCGACAACAGAGGGTTCCTGATGGTGGACGTATCCGAACTTTCGGCGGTCAGCTCCGCCGCAGAGCCGTCAGAGTCCGAGACCGAAGTCATCCCCATCGGCATCGGCCCCCTTCCAAGCGTTCCCAGCCTTACAACTGAAGAACTTAAACTTTACGGAGTACTCTCCAGGGGAGACGGCCTTATCCTCAATGAAAACAAGGAAGAGCTCATCGGCGACATATGCTGGCAGGAAGTGATACTTGAACCCGGTGACACGGTAGATTCCATTGCAAAGGAATACGGTGTCAGCGTCGATGACATCAGGGCCGCCAACGGACTCAAGGCCGATGAGAAACTCAGCTACACGGACATCCTCTACATACCGGACAGCAAGGATGCCGTAAAAGCGACGCTCGCTTACGTGAACAAGCTGAAAAAATATGAGGCGGAACTTGAGAAACAGGGCAAACCGCTATTGCTCACCCAATATACAGTGAAGCAGGGAGACTCTCTCTGGTCGATCGCCAGCAAATTTGACCTGGACCTTGACACTATCATAGGCTCCAACAAGATATCGAACATCAACTACCTCAGGCTCGGCACAGTCCTGAGGATACCAAACCAGGACGGTATATTCGTGACGGTTGGCAAAAATGACACTGTCGCTAAACTCGCCGATAAGCACGGCTCCTACACACAGGCCGTCCTCGCCGCAAACCTCCTGAGTGAAGATTCCGTACTCCAGGCAGGCACCGAAATATTCCTGCCCGGAGCAAAGGCCGCGGCTGTCACCGCATCCGCCCCGAAAGTGAGATCAAGAGCCAATGTGTCGGCCAAAGTCGTCCACTCTTACTCTTCTTCGAGGATGTTCAGATGGCCCGTCATGGGCAAGATATCCAGCGTATTCGGATGGCGTAGGAGCCCGTTCGGACGCAGGAGGGTCTTCCACTCCGGGCTGGACATAAGAGCTCCGAGGGGGACCGGCATAGTTGCGGCGGGAGACGGGAAAGTAGTGCACTCCGGCTGGATGGGCGGATATGGAAAGACGATAGTCATCTCCCATCCGGGAGGACTTTCGACCCTGTACGGACACTGCAGCAGCCTTCTTGTCAGCAACGGGGCGACTGTAAAGGCGGGACAGCTCATCGCAAGGGTCGGGAGCACGGGAAGGTCCACAGGGAACCACCTCCATTTTGAGGTGCGAAGGAACGGAACTACGATGAACCCTCTGAAATTTTTAAGGTAATTTGACCGCGAAACCGAGATATTAAAGGGGCGTTAAATATGACTAAGTTTATTTTTGTTACCGGCGGCGTCGTCTCTTCTCTGGGCAAGGGAATAACTGCCGCGTCACTTGGCGCTTTGCTCAAAAGAAGGGGCTACAGGGTAAGCAGCTTGAAGATGGACCCATATATCAATGTAGATGCCGGAGCGATGAGCCCGTTCCAGCACGGAGAGGTCTTCGTAACGTGGGACGGAGCTGAGACCGACCTCGACCTCGGCCATTATGAACGTTTCATCGACGAGGCCATCACAGGCGAAAACAGCTGTACGACCGGAAAGGTATATTCCGCGGTGATCCAGAGGGAAAGAAGCGGAGGATACAACGGCGCGACGGTACAGGTCATACCCCATATCACCAATGAGATACAGGACAGGATACTGAGAGTTGGCGAGGACAAGGATGTCGTCATAGCCGAAATAGGCGGCACGGTCGGAGACATAGAGGGCCTTCCGTACCTTGAAGCCATCAGGCAGCTCGCAGGAAAGATCGGCAGGGAGAACATCCTTTACTGCCATGTCACTCTCGTGCCTTACATAGCCGCATCCGGAGAGCTCAAGACGAAACCTACCCAGCACAGCGTCAACGAACTGAGACGTATTGGCATACAGCCCGACCTCATCGTCTGCCGTTCACAGTATCCCGTAGGCAGGGAACTCAGAGAAAAGATCGGCCTTTTCTGCAGCGTCATGCCGGACTGTGTCTTTGAGGCAGTTGATGCCGACTCCATTTACCGCATACCGGCCATCCTCCATAAGCAGGATTTCGACACGATGGCTCTAAGGAAGCTGGGACTCGATACCTCTGTCCAGCCTGATATGGAGGACTGGAACACATTCCTCGAGAAATATGACCATCCGGAGGGCGAGATCACTGTCGCCCTTGTCGGCAAATACACGGAGATCAAGGATGCATATCTGAGCGTGAACGAAGCCATCGCACATGCCGGGATCGCCAACGGAGTAAGGGTCCGCGTAATGCCCGTCGAAGCCGAAGACCTCGAGAACACCCCTCCTGAAGAGATACTTTCAAAGGCAGATGCTATACTTGTTCCGGGAGGATTCGGCCAGAGGGGAGTAGAGGGAAAGATCGCCGCGGCAAAATATGCCAGGGAGAACAAAATCCCCTACTTCGGCCTATGTCTGGGCATGCAGGTGGCAGTCATCGAATTTGCAAGGAACGTCCTGGGACTAAGCGGTGCAAACAGCCTTGAGATGGATGAAATGACTCCCCACCCTGTCATCCACTATATGGAGGGACAGAAGGACATCTCAGACATAGGTGGGACTTCCAGGCTCGGAGCCTATCCGTGCGAACTCGTAAAGGGCACCATGGCCCATTCGATCTACGGAACAGACATGATCAGTGAAAGACACAGGCACCGGTTCGAATTCAACAATCAGTATACTGAGCTCTTTGAAAAGGCCGGCATGGTGGTCGCTGGAGTCTGTCCGACAGGCGGACAGGTAGAGATAATGGAAAACACAGGACATCCATGGATGCTCGGTGTGCAGTTCCATCCGGAGTTCCTATCAAGGCCGGTGCGTCCCCATCCTCTCTTTTTAAGTTTTATTGCCGCGGCAATAAAAAATTCTAAATCAGAAAACTGAAAGGAGGAAACTGATATGAAATTGAAAAGCTATCTGATACTGGCGGCAGTCGTCATCGCAGTGTTGTCTCCTGCATCGCTCTCCTTTGCTTCGGATCTGGCCGCTGACGGAGGTCCTGCCTTTCATACTCTTGAGAGGATAGAGACGATAGTTTACGGCGCACCGCAGGGGGGCGGCCTTCTTTCCAGGCTCAGCACTGCGGAAAAGGATGTTTTCGGGAGGGAACTCCCGGGCAGCCTGACGGAGAGGCAGACCGCAATGCTCGATTTCCTTGAGAAAGGCACCACCACCCAGCCTTCGCTCCTATTCAAGCTCTCGGTCGCCGAATGGGCCGTATCTCAGCAGATCCACCCGGAATGGTCGCTTGCGAAGAGGATAGACACTATGGAAGCTATAGTTGAGGGAACGGTACAGGGAGGACCCTTTGCAGCACGTACAGAGAGGCTCATCACAAAACTCCTCCCCGAAGGCGTCCTGGCTGCGCCGGTCGAGATCCCGGCTTCTACTGTGGTAAAGACATCTCTCGCCCAGACTCTTACGGTGAAAAATGTAAAGGTGGATGACAAGGTCGTACTGAAACTCATCGAAGAGATCATCGTGAACGGGAACCTTGTCGCTCCCAAAGGAAGCAGGGTTTTTGCCCACATTACCAAGGTCAAGCCTCCTCGCAGCTTCGGAAGGCCGTCTGAGATAGAAATGGCATTCGATGCGCTTGAAGTGATCGGTCCCAACTCAGTCACGGTCGCAATGGGAGAGGCAGCGAAAAAAGCCATGGAAACAGATGCGGCAACTGTTGGTGCGGTGGGCGCGAGTTTTGCCGGCGCGATACTTCTCGGTCCTCTCGGACTGGCCGGCGGTTTTCTCGTCCGGGGCTCCGACAACCAGCTGAAAGAGGGCACGCTCTTCTATGTTGAGACCACCGCGGCGGCCACTGTCCCCGGATACAAGATCCCAAGCCAGATATCGTCGATGACTGTATCGGGCGACGTCACCTCTCCGCAGGGCACCGGGTCTGCCATCAACCCTTAACCCTCTGACCGGGATAGTGTCGATTTGGCGATAAAAAAGATATCACGTAAAAAAGCCTATACGATCGCAGCGCTGACATTTATCGCTGTGATCGTGGCCTTTTTATGGAGAGACCTCAATCTCACTGACAGGTCCGACATCCCCCTGCCTGACATAATAGTCGAGAATATCGAGATAGATAGGGAGATAAACGGAGCGCAGTGGAAACTCATATCCCCAAGGGTCGAACACAGGGACGGGTTCTTTTACGGGGACTCTCTTGACATCACTATCACCGAAAGCGACGGCAAGATCACGAAGATCAATGCCGATAAGGGCGTGTTCACCAGGTCCAGCAACGATATCGAAATGACGAGCGCGGATGCCGTGATGACAGAAAAAGGCAAGGTATACGATCTCAGTGCAGGCAGGGTCGAATTCAAGGCAGCGACGGAGCTCTGGAGTTTTTTCAACGGAGTGACGCTTACTGACGGCAGGATCACGGTCGAAGGCAGTGAGGGCACCTATGATTCAAGAAGCGGAGAATGTACAGTGACAGGCGGAGGAGTCGTGACGTGGAAAGAATGATAAAGATCTGCTGGTACGGGCCATTACGGGTCATTTCACTTGCTCTCATCCTTACGTGTGCATTTTTTCCTGCGCCCCTCTATGCTGCCGAAGACGGATCCAGCGAGGTGCATATCGACGCAGACAGCGTGGTCTATCAGGAGAACACCGGGATAGCCACGGCCGACGGAAATGTAAAGGTCCGCAGCAAAACGTTGAGGCTCTTTGCCCCGCATGTCGAATACAACAGCAACAACCAGCTTGTGGAAGCTTTTTCCGACGAAAGAGGAAAGGTCGATCTTTTCTCCGGTCCGGACAGACTGACGGGAAATCATCTGACTTACAGCCTCGAGACGAGAAGGGGAGTCCTGACAGACGCTTCCGGCAAGATGGAAGCCCTCTACATGCAGGGAAACGACGTGCGCGTCATGCCCATGGAGGATGCCGTAAAGTTCGGGGTCCTTAAGTCACGGCCTAAAAAGAAAAAGACCGACGCAGAGGATGAGCAGATCACCGAGTGGCTGAACGTCACGACGACCACATGCGACTTCGAGAGGCCCCATTTCAGACTTAAATCCAATAAAGTTGTCATAATACCGAACAAAAAGATGATAATAAGGCGCCCTAGGGTGTACATAGGCGAAAAATGCATCTTCACATATCCATTTGACTACGTTGCGAGGTTGGGTCCGAGGGAACAGAGCCTCCTTCCCTATTTTGCATACGATTCCAACAAAGGCATGGGCGGAGGGCTCAAGGGATATGTGGATCTCGG
>DBRW01000057.1:6098-7458 GCA_002306075.1 Synergistaceae bacterium UBA1358 | reverse complement strand
ATGTTAACCGGCAAATTGCTAGATGACATCGGAATACAGATACTGAAAATACTTCAGGAAGACGGAAGGATCTCGTTCAATGAGCTGGGCAGAAGAGTAGGCCTCTCGTCCCCTGCGGTCGCGGAAAGGGTCCGCCGCATGGAGGATGCCGGGATAATAACGGGTTATAAGGCTGTAGTGGACCAGTCAAAAGTCGGATATCCGATAATGGCTTATATCCGCCTTGCCATCCCTGTGGCGCTCCTCAGCCAGTCTGACGAGCTTGCCAGGGCGATACCGGAGGTCCTTGAATGCCATCACCTTACAGGAAGCGACGGAGTGATCCTCAAAGTCGCAGTATCTTCGGTAGGTCATCTCGAAGACGTGATAAGCCAGATGGGCAGCTGCGGAATGACCACCACGGCGATAGTGCTTTCATCGCCTGTTCTCGGAAGGTCGATAGACCCTATCAAACCGACAAACAACAGCCATTGACCGGAGCCTGAGTTCCGATGAATCGGATAAGCCGGGACGCGATAGACAATATCCTCAGCAGGAGAAGCATCCGGAGGTTCGATCCGTCAGTAAGAGTCGATGACGCTTCTCTGAAGACCATTTTGGAGTGCGCGTGTGCGGCACCCAGCGCAAATAACTATCGCCCGTGGCATTTTATTGCGGTGGACAGCAGAGAGACGCTGGACAGCATGGCAGATCTGCACCCTTACGGAAAGATGCTGAAAACAGCGGCGCTGGCGATAGTCGTCTGCTCCGAAACGGAGCGTGAGGGCAGGGTCCTGAGATACTGGGAAGAGGACTGTTCGGCAGCGATGCAGAATATCCTTCTTTCCGCCAATGCCCTTGGATTCGGATCGGTGTGGCTCGGTGCGAGACACGGAGACAACGACCTTGAGGGAAAACTCAAGTCGCTCCTGAACGTACCGGCCGGGATCGCGCTCATGGGGATCGCCGCGATAGGCCGCGCGCTTGAGACCAAAGATCCTCACAAAGGGATAGACCCGCATTCGCTGCATTACGGCAAGTGGTGAAAAGGTCCCCGTCTGGTGGTAAAATATAAAGATGTCAAGTAAAGCGGCGGAAGCACCGCCGCTTGTCATATGGTGAAGTTCGGGGGCGTTAAAGTGGATCACAAAAACAAACAGGCGAGTATTTTCGAAGTCAACAAAGTGATAACCCTTCCGTTGGAAGAGGAGATAAAACAGAGTTACCTTAATTACGCGATGAGCGTCATAGTCGGAAGGGCGCTGCCGGACGCAAGGGACGGACTCAAACCGGTCCAGAGGAGAGTGCTTTACGCCATGCTGGAACTGGGCGTGAGGCATAACCAGGCATTCAAAAAATCGGCGCGTATAGTCGGAGAGAC
>DBRW01000057.1:315-6072 GCA_002306075.1 Synergistaceae bacterium UBA1358 | reverse complement strand
ATAGACGGAGATCCGCCCGCGGCAATGCGTTACACAGAAGCCAGACTGCACTCTCTCGGAGAAGAGATGCTTTCGGATATAAACGAAGACACCGTGGACTGGGGCCCCAATTTTGATGAATCACTCGTCGAACCGCTGGTCCTTCCTTCAAGTATCCCAAACCTGCTTATAAACGGCAGTACCGGAATAGCTGTCGGAATGGCGACCAACATACCTCCCCACAACCTTGGGGAGGCTGTCGATGTATGCTGTGCCCTGCTGGATAACCCCGACACGGAGCTTGGGGAGCTGATGTCCCTGATGCCCGGGCCGGACTTCCCGACAGGCGGAATAATAGTCGGGCGCGAAGGCATAATAGATTCTTACAGGACCGGAAGGGGAAAGCTCGTTGTAAGGGGCCGTGTGAATATCGAAGAGACCCGCAAGGGCAAAGAGAACATAGTGATCACAGAGATCCCCTACATGGTCAACAAGACGACTTTCATCGAGACGATAGCCAAATGCGTACAGAGCGGGATGATAGACGGCATATCGGACCTCAGGGACGAGTCTGACAGAGAGGGAATGAGGATAGTCGTTGAACTTCAGCGCGATGCCGACCCCAATCTCGTACTGCGCCAGCTGTACTCAAGAACGCAGCTCCAGAGCACATTCGGAGTCATCAACCTGGCGATCGTGGACGGAGAGACAAAAGAGCTGCCCCTCAAAGATATGGTCTTCGTTTTTCTTAACCACCGCAGGACCGTTGTCCGCAGGAGGACGGAGTACAGGCTCCGCAAGGCGGAAGACAGGGCTCACATAATCGAGGGACTCTTAAGGGCGCTTGACGCCATAGACGAAGTCATAAAGATCATCAGAGGATCTGAAAACGCCGCTGTTGCGAGAAACAGCCTGATGGAGAGGCTCGATTTCACCGAGATCCAGGCACAGGCGATCCTCGACATGCGCCTGCAGAGGCTGACGGGACTTGAGAGAGAGAAGCTCGACAGTGAGATGACGCAGCTTATCATGGACATCGAACGCTACAAGAGCATACTTGGCAGCCCCGTGATCCTTGATTCCGTAGTAAAGGACGAACTGATGGAAGTGCGCCGTCAGTACGCCGACAAGCGGAGAACGGACATAGAAAACTCTGCCGAAGAGGTCTCCGAAGAGGACCTGATACCGGAAGAGGAGATAGTCGTGGCCCTCAGCAGGGACGGCTATATCAGGCGGATGCCCCTGCAGGACTACAGGGTCCAGTCAAGGGGCGGAAAGGGAGTCAAGGGCGTTTCGACGAAGGCGGAAGACGAGATAGCCCTGCTCACGATCACGAACACTCACAGGACGCTCTACCTATTTACGAGCAAGGGGAGAGTATTCGGAGTAAAAGGCTATATCCTGCCGGAGCCCAAAACAGGCAAGGGAAAACTTGTGGGGACCATCGTGACCCTTGACAAGGACGAGCGCGTCGTCGCGATCAAGGACAGCAACCTTGGCGGAGCGAAATATGTCTTCTTCGTCACCTGCAAGGGGACTGCGAAACGCCTGCCGGTCGAAGAGCTGGACGGCCTCACCAGGGCCGGCCGCAGAGTGCTCACGCTGGCTCCTGACGACAATATCGCGAGAGTCCGTGTGACCGGCGGAAATGACGAACTGCTGCTTACCACATCAATGGGACAGACGCTGAGAGTAGCCGAAGAGGAGTTCCGTCCGCTTGGAAGGCAGGCCCAGGGCGTGCGCGGGATGAAGCTTGACGACGGAGACTGCGTCGTGGGCTGCGACGTCGTTAAAGAAGGACGTCAGGTCTTCTTCATCAGCGAGCTCGGCATAGGCAAGAGGACCAACTACTCCGAGTTCACCCCGCACCACCGTGCCGGCTATGGCGTCAGGGCCATGAAGCTTTCGGATAAGACCGGAAAGCTCGTCGGAGCGTGGGGAGTCGCGGACGATCAGGAGATAGTCGTCATAAGCGGAAAGGGCCGCATGGTACGCATCAATACGAACGAGATATCGAGCCTCAGCCGTACGGCGACGGGATATAAGGTCGTAAGGCTTGACGAGGGCGATTTTGTCGCGGATGTTAGCATCGTGAAGACCGATGAAGGGGTAGAACTCGATTGAAGCTGGCGCGCGACGGTCTGCCGACGATATTCGGACTGGCGTTCATGGTGATCGGCGGAGGGCTCATATCGCCATGGATATCGGTCGTGCTTGCCTTTCCCATGCTGCTTGCCTTATGGTTTTACCGCGACCCCGAAAGGGTCCCTGAGGCACCGACGGGCTGGGTGAGCCCTGCCGACGGCAAGGTCGTGGAGATCGAGGAAGCAGATCACGAATATACAGGCAGGACTGTGAAGATAGGCATCTTCATGAACGGATTTGACGTTCACGTCAACCGTTTCCCGACTGCCGGAAAAGTGGAGTATGTAAAATATGTCCCCGGCAAGAAATGGTTCGCCATAGCCCCGAAAGCGTCGGAGATCAACGAGCGGCTCTACGTTGGCGCCCAGTCGGAAAACGGACGCTTTCTGCTTGTTCAGATAGCAGGCATACTTGCCAGGAGGATAGTCTGCAGGGTAAATAAAGGGGACAGACTGGACAGGGGCCAGCGTTATGGTATGATTAAACTCGGTTCAAAAGTCGACATTTATCTGCCTCAGACCGTTAAACCTGCAGTCGAGCTCAACAGCAGGGTGGTGGCCGGAGAGACGGTGATCGGAGTGGTTAAAGGATAATGAGGAAACGCGACAGGAAGATAAGGAACATCCCGATCAGCAAGATCATTCCCAACATGATAACCAGCGGAAGCGTATTCTGCGGTGTGGCTTCACTGATAATGACATACCATGGGCACTTTGTGCCGGCAGCGGTACTTATATGCTTTGCGGTATTTTTCGATGTAATGGACGGAAGAGTGGCCAGAAGCCTCGGAGGCAGCAGCGTTTTCGGAGAGGAACTGGACAGCCTGGCTGACGCGATAAGCTTTGGTGTCGCTCCCGCATTCCTTATCTACGCGGCTTATATAGGAATAGAAGGCGGAGTATGGGGTGCGGTGGCATCATCATTCTTTGCTCTCTGCGGAGTACTCAGGCTGGCACGTTTCAACGTGATGCACGTTCCGGCAGGGCCTTTCCAGGGCCTTCCGATCCCGGCGGGCGGACTTACCCTGGCTGCGTTTGTCATCGCGAAGGTCCCGCTTACGCCGCTGGCAGCGATCGCGATAATGTTCTTCGTCGGAGGCCTGATGGTCAGCTCGGTGCCCTACTGCAACGCCAAGAAAATGAAGAAGGACAACGTCAACAAGGTAAAGCTGTACGGGACGATAGGATCTGTACTGCTTGTTTTTGTGGTATTGAGGGAAAAGGCTTTTCTGGCACTCTCTCTGATGTATATTTTTACCGGACTTGCCAGAGTTGACGTGGCTGCATGGATACTTGAAGAGAGGCACGCGGAAAACAGAGACTGAACCGGGATAGCGGAAATAAGAAACAAAGGGTGTGTTTAAGATCCCGACTTCGGCCAAGGTGAGCCGGGGCCGGGATTTTTTAAAAAAGGGGGCAAACCGATGAAGAAATTATTGACAGGAAACGAAGCGATAGCCCAGGGTGCCTGGGAAGCCGGGCTGCATGTCGCGGCAGCTTATCCCGGGACACCTTCCACAGAGATCCTTGAAAACTTGTCGACTTACAAAGAAGTATATTCTGAGTGGTCCACAAATGAAAAGGTCGCCCTTGAGGTCGCCGCAGGAGCTTCTATCGCAGGGGGTCGGGCCCTCGCGGCAATGAAGCACGTAGGGCTCAATGTTGCAGCTGACCCTCTNNGATGACCCCGGACTCTTCAGCTCCCAGAACGAACAGGACAACAGATACTATGCCTCACACGCCAAGATCGCAATGGTCGAACCGTCCGACAGCCAGGAGTGCCATGATTTTGTGAAAGAGGCCTTCGAGATCTCGGAGAAATTCGATACGCCGGTCCTTTTCAGGGTGACGACGAGGATATGCCACAGCAAGACCATCGTCGAAACATCAGAGAGAAAAGAGACCCCCGTGAAGCCATACACCAAGGATGTATCAAAATACGTCATGGCTCCGGCCGCGGCAAAGAAACGCAAATACATCATGGAAGACAGGATAGAAGCGCTGAAAGAATTCAGCGAGAATACCCGCCTGAACCGCATCGAGGCCGGTTTGAACAAGGTAGGCATAATTACAAGCGGAATTTCTTACAACCATGCAAAAGAAGTATTCGGAGATGAAGTATCATATCTGAAGCTTGGTTTTACATGGCCGCTGCCCGAAAAACTTATAAGGAAATTTGCAGGTATGGTCGATACTATTTATGTGATAGAGGAAAACGAGCCCTACATCGAAGACTTCGTTAAGATCATGGGAATACAGTGTACCGGCAGAGAAAAGCTCCCATGGGTGGACGAACTGACTCCGGAAATAATAAGAAGAGCTTTCTTTCCCGGCAGCGAAGATCAGGGAGGCTATGCCATTGACGCAGAAGTTCCCCCGCGTCCGCCTGTTCTTTGCGCCGGATGTACCCACAGGGGATTTTTCTATGAGGTCGGAAAATATAAAGATGTTGTTGTAACAGGAGACATCGGCTGCTATACGCTTGGAATAGTGCCTCCTTTGAGTGTTACCGACTCTGTCATCTGTATGGGAGCCAGCGTTTCCGGCGGTGTGGGGTTCAGCAAGGCGGTAGAAAAAGCCGGCAGAAAAGAGAAGGTCTTCGCGGTCATCGGAGACTCTACCTTCTTCCATTCGGGAATAACGGGTCTGATCGATGCTGTCGTCAACAAAGCCCCTATAGTGATCAACATACTTGACAACAGGATAACGGCGATGACCGGACATCAGGAGAACCCGGGAACGGGACGCACATTGATGGGCGAGGATACTCATCAGGTAGATCTTAAATCTCTCTGCGTGGCATGCGGCGTAAAGGAAGAGAACGTTCGTCTCATAGATCCGTACGACCTTACAGAAACCAAAGAGGCCGTCAAGGCTGGATATGAGTCCACAGAACCATTTGTGATCATCACGACGTCTCCCTGTGCCCTAATAAAGGATGTCATCAAGGCTCGGACAAACATGAAGTGCGTGATCGACCAGGAAAAATGTGTCAAGTGCAAAATGTGCATGAAAGCCGGATGCCCCGCCCTCAACTTCAGGGACGGGATCGTTTTNNTCGAGGGAGGTATAGGACCATGAAGAAGAATGATACAAAAAGTATCCTTCTCGTAGGAGTCGGCGGACAGGGGACCATACTTGCCTCTAAGATACTCTCAGAAGGGCTGGTCCGAAAGGGTTATGACGTCAAGATGTCAGAGATCCATGGAATGTCACAGCGCGGAGGAAGCGTTACCACACATGTCAGGTTTGGGACCGAGGTCTCCTCTCCTGTAGTTCCCGAAGGCGAAGCCGATGTACTTGTTGCATTTGAAAAGGTAGAGGCGGTACGCTGGCTTAAATACCTCAAAAAGGGCGGCAGGCTTGTGGTAAATAATTTTGAGATATATTCCCTGCCTGTGCTTACAGGTGCTGCAAAATATCCTGATGAAGTCGTCGAAAAACTTCAGAAGGAAGTACCCAACTTCAAGGTCTTCAACGCAGGAAAGATAGCGGAAGACCTTGGCAACATCAAGGCCCAGAACATAGTTTTGCTTGGTGCGCTTGTCAAGGCAATGGGGCTTGAGGACATAGACTGGGAATCAGTCCTGAAAGAGCTGATCCCTCCAAAACTGTTGGACCTCAACATAAAGGC
>DBRW01000057.1:0-168 GCA_002306075.1 Synergistaceae bacterium UBA1358 | reverse complement strand
CCTTCCGTTGTTGGCAGGAAGGGTGTCCCAGCCCTTTCCTGTGTTGTCTGTAAGGACTATGGCAGTAACGTTGCCGCTTCCTGTGACTTTGATGTTGACGGAGGTATCCTTTGATCCGCTTGCTGCTCTTTTCTTGTTCTTTCCGACAAGGTCAATGTTGACCACAGC
>DBRW01000065.1:2531-3712 GCA_002306075.1 Synergistaceae bacterium UBA1358 | reverse complement strand
ACATATGCCGCCAGCGTCCTGTTGCCTGAAGAATCGGCAATGATCTGGTGGAATGCGTCGTTTACGTTCATGTACAGCTCAAGGTCCTTTTCCTCAAAGGCCTTTCTTTCGTTGTCTATCTGTTCCTGGAGCATGCAGATCTGAAGAGGGGTAATTATGTGCGATGTCTTTCTGATGGCCATTACCTCAAGGTAGCCCCTGACTTCGTAGGTGTCTATTATCTCCTGTTTTGTAGGGGAGACCAGGCAGGCGCCCCATCCGGGCACGATCTGGACAAGCCCCTCGTTCTCCAGCCTTCTCAGCGCTTCCCTTACCGGGGTCCTGCTGACGTTGTACTCTTTGGCAATGGAGATCTCGGGCAGCCTCTGCCCGCTTTTCAGAGTCTTGTCAAAAATGCCTCTGCGGATCCCTTTGTACACAAGATCTGCCGATGTTTTCCCGTGAGTGTTGTTTCTCACCATTTGATCATCCCCGCTTGATTTCCGTATGATAACAATATATACAGTCGTACCTTATTGTGCAAGCAAAATGCTTGACATAAAAATAAGTATCATATATAAAAGGATCAAAACTTGTATTCATTGTATACCATAGCAGGAAATTTTCATATATATTAGAGGAGTGATCTATGTGCTGGATCTCAATAAACTCTGTAATATGAAGGGCAAGACCGCGGTCGTCACGGGTGCCGCATCGGGCATAGGCGCCGGCATCGCGAAGTTTTTTGCTGATGCGGGAGTAAACGTCGTGATGGCTGACATCAACGAAGAACGTGCAGAATGCGTCCGGAGCGAAATACTCTCTGCAGGAAACAATGCTGTTTTTATCAAATGCGATGTCACAAAGGAATCCGACTGCAAAGCTCTTGCTGACACCGTTGCAGAAAAATTCGGCAGGATCGACATACTTGTCAATTGCGCGGGTGTTGCCCGCCGCCGCACAGTGGAAACACTTTCAGAGGAGGACTGGGACCTCGCACTGAATGTGACCCTCAAGAGCGTGTTCCTGATGAGCAAACACGTTGTCCCCTACATGAAGAAGGCCGGCGGAGGAAAGATCGTGAATATCGGTTCGGGATGGGCACTCAAGGGCGGAGACCACGCCGTCTCCTACTGCGCCGCGAAGGGCGGAGTCTGGAACATGACAAGGGCGATGGCTATCGACCATGGTCCCGACAATAT
>DBRW01000065.1:0-2425 GCA_002306075.1 Synergistaceae bacterium UBA1358 | reverse complement strand
TCGAGTCTTGTTGTCGATGGCGGCGGCATAGCTTAAAACGGCGATTATACGCGCCATCTGCTTCGTGACCGGCCGGCGTTCGATCCTCGACGTATCATTTATACGCCTCCGGTGCGAACGCCAACCGATCACATCGTATCTGGCACGTCTAATCGCCGTTTTGGTTAAACGGAGGATTGTCAGGCAGAAAAGACATAGAACATAAAGATTTGTAAAAAGATGAACAGTAAAAAATTCTAGATTTGGAGGGATAGGAGATGGGGAAGAGGGTTTACCCTTATATTCCGAATTCGGTGCCTGAAGTTCAGGAGGAAATGCTGAAGTATATCGGGGCCGGATCGATCGAGGATCTTATAGCGGACATCCCGGAAGAGGTCAGGATGAAGAAACCGATGGAGCTTCCCGAACCTTACGAGGACGAAGCGGGCCTTTACAGGCATGTGAACGGCATCCTTAACAAAAACGTTACTGCTGAGGAGCTTCGCTGCTTCCTTGGAGCAGGCTGCTATGACCATTATGTGCCGGCAGTGGTCGATGAGGTCATCAACAGGTCGGAGTTCCTGACGGCGTATGCCGGTGAGCCTTATGAGGATCACGGCCGTTTCCAGGCGCTCTTTGAATATCAGTCGATGATGGCCGAGCTGCTCGATTTTGACGTCTGCAACGTTCCGAACTACGACGGGAGCCAGGCATGCGGCACTGCGCTCAGAATGGCGACAAGGATAACGAAGAGGAAAGAGGTCCTGATACCCAGGAACCTGAATCCTGATGTTCTCAGGGTCGTCGAGACCTATCTGCAGCCGGATGTGAAGATTATCAACGTTGACTACAACGCGAAAACAGGACGCATCTGCCTCGACAGCCTGAAGGCGAAGCTTACGGACAAGGCAGCGGCGGTGCTGGTCATGAATCCAAATTTCTTTGGGATCATAGAGGAAAAGGCCGGGGAGATAGCGGATATGGCGCACAAGGTCGGAGCACTGATGGTCGCATACGTTGACCCCTCAACGCTCGGCGTGCTCACGCCGCCGAGCCGCTACGGGGCGGATATAGCCTGCGGTGACATCCAGCCTCTCGGCATCCACATGAACTACGGGGGCGGAGTCGCAGGTTTTGTCGCAACGAGCGAAAAGCCTGAGATCGTAGAGGAATATCCTTCGAGGCTGTTCGGGATCGCACCGACGAGCGAGGGCGAGTGGGGTTTCGGCGATGTCCTTTGGGAGCGTACCTCCTTTGCAAACAGGGACTGCGCCAAGGAATTTGTCGGTACACACGCAGCACTCTGGGGCATAGCAGCCGGCGTCTATCTTGCCTCAATGGGGCCTCAGGGTATGAAGGAACTTGGCGAGGCCGTACTGCAGCGCCAGATCTGCCTGAAAAAAGTTCTTAAAGATGTCAAAGGAATAAAACTCGACCGTTTCTCGGGAACGCCCTTCCAGGAGATAGTCGTTGATTTCAGCGGCACAGGCAAGAGCGTCTGCGAGATAAACGAAAAACTTCTTGAGAAGGGTATTCTTGGCGGTTATGACCTCGGCAGATCCTTCCCTGAACTTGAAGGATGCGCCCTTCTCTGCGTCACGGAGCAGACTTCCATGGAAGACATCGGGGCTCTGTCTGATGCGCTGAACGGGATACTGAGATAAGGAGGGGCCTTTGATGGACAGCTTGACCAGAATGAAAAGATTTCGCCAGGCCAGGTGGAACGAACCGATAATATACGAACTCAGCGAACCGGGACAGCGTGGAGTCCTTGTTCCGGGACCGTGCTGCGGCTGCGTCTCAAAAGAGGAGGCCATCGGGACTCTTCCCGGCGGGATGGTAAGGAATGATACGGCAAATCTCCCGGAGATCGCACAGCTTCAGCTTGTGAGACATTACAACCATCTTTCCCAGGAGAATATCGGAGTTGACGGCAATATCGACATCGGCCAGGGAACGTGCACGATGAAGTACAGCCCGAAAGTGCACGAACGCCTTGCCGGATCGCCCAAGATGCTGCACATGCATCCGCTTCAGCCCGAAAAGACGGCTCAGGGCGTACTTGAGATCATGTACAAAACCGGAGAGCTTTTCAAAGCCATCTCAGGTCTCGACGTATTCAGCGTACAGCCCGGCGGCGGGTCGCACGGTGTCCTGGCCCTTGCTTCGATAGTGAGGGCATATTGGCGTGACAGGGGTGAAGAGGCGAAACGCGACGAAGTGATAACGACCCTCTTTTCACACCCGGCGGACGCAGCTGTACCGATAGTCAAGGGATACAAGGTAACGATCATCCAGCCCGACTCAGAAGGATATCCGGATATCGAAGCCTTCAAGGCCGCGCTTTCGGACAGGACGGCCGCTATATTCTTCACCAACCCTGAAGACACCGGGATCTTCAACGTCAGGATAAAGGAGTTCACAAGGCTTGCCCACGAAAAGGGAG
>DBRW01000042.1:9940-10515 GCA_002306075.1 Synergistaceae bacterium UBA1358 | reverse complement strand
CAGAACCTTATGGGGATAATGGACTCCCTTAAGATGTGCAAGTTCACGATATACGGAGGGGTGGGCTTTACCGAAATATGCGAGTGGTACGAGGCGGTCACGGGATCAAAGACCTCCGTCGAAGATATGGCTTTGGCCGGAGAGAGGATATTCAACATTAAAAGGTTATATAACGTACGCCTTGGCCTATCCCGCAAGGATGATGTACTTCCCGAAAGGATACTCACGACGCCGAGGAACGACGAGGGGACCGGAAGCTATACCCCCGACCTTGAACCAATGCTCGGCGAGTATTACGAGATACGCGGCTGGGACAGGAACGGGATCCCCAAACGGGAGACCGTGGAAAGGCTCGGACTGGATCGGAAATATTTTTGATATATATGTCGGCCGGAGCGTCTTTTGGGCATCCGGCCGTTTTATTATGGAGGCGCACAGGATAGATGGAGCTGAAGATAAGGCCGGAATATGCAGGATTATACGGGATCGATGTTTCTTTGATGCCGATGCCCAAGGTCGGGGAGAGTATAAGGGACTATGTAAAACGGTCGGGCCTTGGAAAAGAAGAGGATATC
>DBRW01000042.1:8313-9927 GCA_002306075.1 Synergistaceae bacterium UBA1358 | reverse complement strand
CCGATGGCCGCAAGCGGCTGATTGTAGCATGGGGCATTCTTACTGACCGGTCGTCCCGGTCTTCGCGGAAGGTGTTTTCAGTATGAAAAACTCCCTGCCCTCGTCATCAGTTAAAAGATATTCCTCCGCGATTATTTGAGCGGGCACTTTTTTCATCTCGTCTGGAAATCTGAAGGTGTGGACCTTTTCCGACGGCTCAGCTTTGCCTGAAGGTATTTCTGCCGGTGCTTCCCCGTCGAAAACCATCCTTCCGTCGGAGAAAATTTTTGCACTGAATGCTGAGGACTGGGGGCTCCTCGAATTCCAGCCGGAAGCTGCTGAGGATGTGACTTCGACATGTCCGTCCTTTTTTGCTATAAATACTTTTACGACCCAGTTTTCCCTAATTTTCATGTGATCTATCATCAGTTCTGTGTCGATGTCGCTGAATTTATCCCAGATGCCCGGTTCCTCTGCAGTCCTTTCGGCAAGGAGCATGACCGTTGAGACAGCGAGTATCCTTGCCTGCTCCTTCTCGTGCGCTTCATAGGCAGGTTTTGTATATACCCTGTAGCCGAAGAAGATCAGCGAGGCTGCGAAGATCAGGCCAAAAACGGCCGCCATTGTCTTATGAAGTGCGGATGATCTGTTTTCATTCATGTGAAAGATTATACCCTATGGACCGGAGGATATTCCTGTAGATCCTGATAAGCCCGGACTGATTAAGTGATAAAATTGGCGATGGTGATGTATATGGATACGAAAGTATTAAGAGAACAGATATTGCTGATGAGCTCTCTCTTCAAATGGACCTTCTTTGCGGTGATGGCCGGTGCGGTCGTGGGAACGGCTGCGGCAGGCTTTCTCGTGGCCCTGGATATGGCGATCGGATACGTATCCTCCTTCAGCGCATGGAGATACCTTCTTATCTTTCCTGCCCTTCTGTTCAGCCTTTATTTTATCCGTACGTTTGCCCCTGAAGCCGCAGGCCACGGAACAGAAAAAGTCATAGACGCGATCCACAGGAGGGCCGGGATGATCGATCTGAAGGTAGTTCCCGTAAAGCTGATAGCAACGATCGTCACCATCGCGGCAGGAGGTTCGGCAGGTAAGGAGGGGCCGTGCGCACAGATCGGCGCGGGCTTGATGTGCGGTCTTTCAAAAATATTCAGGCTGGATGAGTCAGACAGGAAGAAACTAGTTATCTGCGGCATTTCAGCCGGCTTTTCGGCGGTATTCGGGACTCCCATCACCGGGGCGGTATTTGGCGTGGAAGTCCTCTTCGTGGGCCAGATGTTCTACGACGTACTCCTTCCCTCGTTCATAAGCGGGATAGTGTCGTGCTTCGTCGCATCCCACCTTGGAGCCGGACATCTTCCTGCGTTTGCGGTCAATGTTCCGGCCCTTGCACCCGGCCTGATAGGCTGGTCGCTCTTTGCGGGGATCTTTTTCGGCATCATCTCTGTTTTCCACATAGAATGCCTCCACACGGTCGATAAAAAATTCAAATCGCTGAACATACCGGACTGGCAGAAACCGCTTCTCGGCGGTGCGACCCTCCTTCTGATCAGCCTCTTCTTCGGGGCCCGATATCTGGGGCTGGGGATGGATACCATAGACAGGGCCATAAGGGGA
>DBRW01000042.1:4721-8151 GCA_002306075.1 Synergistaceae bacterium UBA1358 | reverse complement strand
CAGGTGATGCTGAGGCCGAAGGCAAGGACATTCGTCAGACGCAATGTTGACGGTAAAGTAAAGATCATCGGCCGTTTTGAAGGAGTGTCCTACGGGAGGATCATCCATTTCTATATGGAAAAGATCTACAGCAGGATCATCAAAAGAAAATAAGGCGTCCGTCAAAGAGAGGTGATATTTTTATGGATCTCGGGAAGATATCCCAAAAAACGATAAACAGCATCCTGACAGCCGCAGCGGCGATCTTTCTCATGTTCTGGGCATGGAAATGGTTTGGCCCGGGGTCCGCAGAGATAAGGCACAGCGGGGAAGCCGAGCTCAGACAGAGCGGACTGGGCATGGCAGATCTCGTCTGGATCAGCGTTGCCGTGACTTCGGCAGGTTATCTTCTCTGGAGAGGGCTCTCTTTTCTCTTCTGGCACAAGTACTTCAAAGACGGGACTCCTCCGGATGATATGGAGGAGTAGCGATATCAGAGCCTGTGATATTCGAATACCTCGATACCCTTTTCAGCGGCTATGTCCTTTATCCTTTCCTCGTCCTCACAGGGATAACTGCAGGCAAGACCGCAGCTTGAAGACAGTTCTCTTGGAACAGGGATTATCTTTACTTTTATCCCGAGGCTTCTGCATGTTTTTTCGAAGAATAGAGCCATGTGTGTCGTATCAAAAGTAGCAATGCATTCCATCGTATTATCACCGCCATGTATCGCTGTTGAGCTGTTATTCCGCAATTATACGTGGACGTCTCTCATTTTGACAGGTAAAATTCACTAGTCGACTTACTTATTATGTTTCATTTGGTCCAACCATCGGAGGAGGTAAAGGAGTAATGTTTTCAGCAAGAAAAATCGTAATAAGTCTCTTCGCCGTGCTTTTCTTTTCATTGCTCGTCAGCGGTGCGGCATTTGCCCAGGATGTAATGGGCTGTGTGGATCCTCAGAAGATAATGTTCCAGCATCCCAAGTTTGAGGAAGTACAGAAGCAGATCCGCGATGTAACGAACAAGAAGCAGGAAGAGGCCAAGGCCGCTATTGAAAAAGAGACCGACGACAAAAAGAAGGCCCAGATCTTTCAGACCAAGAGAACAGAAGCTGCCAACGAAGAGAGAAAGCTCATGGAGCCGATCTTCAAGGACATAAACCTTGCGATAAGAACGGTGGCAAATGCAAAGAAGATCACTGTGGTGGTGGATAAGGGAGCCGTCTTCTACGGTGGAACGGACATCACGGACGACGTAATAGCCGAGCTTAAGAAGAAATAAATAGCTAAACGGTGTTATGATAACAGCCCCGGTACGGAATATCCGTGCCGGGGCTTTGCACATGCATTCGATCTTCCTGCCAGAGGGGGATATTGATCCAAATGTCGGACATTTTGATATACTTGTCATATCAGAGACCGAGGAGGTAATGGACAATGTCATGCAGCGTAAATATAGGTATGGTGCAGGCGGCCATCCCTGAGGGATGCAACATCATAATAGGACAGAGCCATTTCATCAAGACGGTGGAGGACCTTTACGAAGCCCTCGTGACATCGTCTCCCGCAACGGAGTTCGGTATTGCTTTCTGCGAGGCTTCGGGAGACTGCCTTATCAGGCACGACGGCAACAAAAAGGATCTTGTTGATACGGCTATAGAAAACGCGAAGGCGATCAACGCAGGCCATGTGTTCGTCGTAGTCCTGAGGAACGCCTACCCGATCAACGTCCTCGACAGGATAAAAAATGTTCAGGAAGTCTGCCGTATATTTGCTGCGACAGCAAATCCGCTGCAGGTCCTTGTCGCAGAGACGGAGCAGGGCAGAGGGGTCATAGGTGTCATCGACGGGTCAAAGACAGTCGGCGTCGAGGATGAGAAGGGCCGGGAGTGGAGAGCGGGTCTGCTTCGTAAAATAATAGGCTATAAGAGATAACTTTCTTACGTATGGACATAAATGGCCGGCATCCCGTGCAGCGCGCGGGTATAGCCGGCCTCATTTTATATATATTTTTTTTTGAGCATGGACCCGGCAAAGACGCAGAGAGCCGATACCGCAAGTCCCGGGAAGAGCGGGTCGCCGGGAAGCGAAGAGAGCCCCCAGATGACAGTTCCGGAAAGACCGGCGACCGATGAGGCAAGCGCCCACTTTGGAGAGAGGGAGCCGGGACGGATCACAGCCGCGGCAAAGGGCAGGAATGTTCCCGATCCCCTGAGCCCCATGCTTAGGTAGCTCCACTCAAGTATCATCGACCCGGCCCCCGTGATCCCCGCCAGTGCCGCGGCTGCGACAATGATACCGATGAACAGCCTGTGGATCATTACTTCCTTTTCACCGTGCGCCCNNGGGGGGAAAGAATCCATAATGAACCAGGAGAGAACTTCATCCGGCCTCATCTCAATGCCCTTCGCCCTTACGGTAAGCCCCACCCAGGCTCCAAGAAGACCCATAGGAGGCATCAGGATCGCCGATGCGAAGGCGCCTTTCCTCGCGGTCCCGGCATCTTTGGCTGCGGCAAGCGACTGGATGTAGATCTGCGTGGTGAAAACACCAACTATCATCGACGCAAGGTAACCTATCTCCGGAATAAAGCCCCTACCGAATGGGTCAAACCAGGGATCAAAGGACAGCCTTGAGGCTACGTACCCAAAAGAGCCTCCGCTCAGGATCGCCATTACGAAGCAGGACAGCAGGACGAAATAGAGCAGGATTATCTTTGCCCCGCCGAGCGTGCTGAAGCTTCTCAATCCCCCTGCGGCGATGAAGCCTATTATAGAAAGGCCGGCGAGGAGAGAAGCTAAAAGCGATGAGATGGGAAAGAGCCCCTTCAGCAGGGCTATGCACGAAAGAAACTGAGCGGCTATCGATATGAAGGTGCCGATCGTAGACGAGAGGGTAGCGGTGAATGATATGGATCGTCCGCATATGCTCTCTTTCCCGCCGTAGTTTTCAGCAAGATAATCGGCTACAGTAGTAACATTTGAATTTCTGAGCGGAACGGCAAACCTCAGCCCAAGCAGGAGGCAGCCGACCCCGCCGCCCAGGGTGAACCATATCGCGGTCAGCCCATGGCTGTATGCCATCTGTACAGTGCCCACTGTTGACGCACCTCCGACGAGTGCGCCGAGAAGTATCCCTGTCACTCCGGCAGCGGAAGACTTCCTCCCCCCGAGAGAATAATCTTTCGGCTCGGAAGTCCCGGTCCCTATCAGAGTTCCCGCTCCTACGAAAAGAGCAAGAGTTGCTGCGGCTGCCAGGTAAAAATAAAACAATACTCCACCCCGTCTCTTGTCAATACGCGGATATATTACCTCTTTTGAGGTCCGAGCGCTATTATATAACTTGTGGCGTTCGAGCCTCTCTGATATTCTCTACCCGGAGGATGAAAAAATGGCAAAAAAAGAGATGAACAGATATAAATGCAGTGAATGCGGATATGTGAGCCTGAC
>DBRW01000042.1:0-4565 GCA_002306075.1 Synergistaceae bacterium UBA1358 | reverse complement strand
GGAGAGGAATCCTCGGGACAGCTGGCGATGAGGGGCAGGAGGCTTGGCCTCATGCCTGAAGGACTCTATCTTCTATGCGAGGATGACCTCCCGTCATCGCTGAAGGCCGCGGAGAAATATGATTTTGTCGTCGTGGACAGCGTCCAGGCCTTCAGAGCCGATGCAGAAAACGGATGGGCCGGCTCCCCGAACCAGGTCAGAGGCGTCGCCTCTATGACGGTCGAAATGGCAAAAAACTTCCGGGTACCTACGGTCATGGTCGGCCACATTACAAAGCAGGGCCAGATCGCCGGTCCTAAACTGCTTGAACACATGGTCGACGTAGTTCTTCTCTTCTCCGGAGAACAGAACTCGCCCAACAGACTGCTCAGGGCAGAGAAGAACCGTTTCGGAAGTACGGACGAGCTCGGGATATTTGAGATGTCTGAAAAGGGGCTCTTTCCTGTCCTTGACCCGAGCAGGCTCTACTGGGACGGTACAGATCTGGGAAGCTCCGGCGTAGCTATAGCGATGGTGCTTGAGGGATCGCGCTCCCTTGCGGCGGAAATACAGGCTCTTGCCTGCAATTCTCCCTTTCCCTACCCCAGGCGGACCTCAAGAGGCCTTGAAACGAACAGGCTCCAGCTCCTTCTCGCAGTCCTTGAAAAAAGATGCGGCATATTTTCAAGGAACAGCGATGTATACCTGAATATAACAGGCGGACTGATGCTGAGGGACCCCGCGGCAGACCTTGCAGTGTGCGTCTCGCTTGCCTCTACGATCAAAGACATCCCTCTGCTGGCAGAAGTCTGTTTCATAGGCGAGGTCGGCCTTGCCGGAGAGGTGCGTCCTGCCGGCAGGACGATGATGAGACTGAAAGAGGCATCGAGGCTCGGTTTTAAAAAGGCAGTGATAAGCAAAAGAAGCCCGAAGGATGATTACCCGATGGAGACTGTAAGAGTATCGTCGCTGAACGATGTGCTGGGGCTGTTCCTTAAGGGTTAAAAACCTTGCTGAGCCGTCGCTGAGCGATAGCTAAGCGGTCGCTAAGCAATCGTAAATACGGTCAAACGATCGTCAAACGTTGGCAAGCAATAGGCAAACGGTTGTAGGGGCCAAGGGCAGGGGTGGGGAATTTGCGGCGTGGTCAATGCCGCGGGGAATTTGCAGCCTTTGGCTGCGGAGAATTCGCTCGCTTCGCATAGCGGAGAATTGCGGCCAAGTGCCGCGGAGGCTCAAAACCGCCGTCGATCCGGCCACTGGCCTTCCTCTCCGTCGTTCCAGGCATTAGACCGCCTCTCAGTCGTTCCCGAATGCTCCGATCGGGGATCCAGCGTCCTGGGGTTTAGGATCTAAAAAGCCAGTTATAGCAAGTATCTAGGGCTACTGAATCTTCGAAATGAAATGTTAGGATCTCTGCCATGATGAGGTAGCCGCGTCCCATTTGCCTGTCATTTCATCTTCTGTAATGATCGACTGCCATGCAGGCCTCAAGAAAGCGCTTATCCCAAACAGGACCTCGTCAAAGGACAGTTCAGGAAGAGAAGACCGTTGAAGAAATCTTCGCCATTGTACCTGCATCTCACGGTCTGCCGAAAAAGAAACAATTTTATCAAGACTGTCCGATCCGTATGGAGTCCCTCTGTTTTTGAGCGTTTCGAAGATTGCCTGTTGCAGTTGTATGCCATCAAAATCAAATGCACAGCTAAGGTAGTAAATATCGTAAAAATCCTTCATTCGGCTGGTCAACTGCAAACGTTGCAGGATAGCGTCGAATTTTTCTGCGATGGTGCTTTCCAGGGAGTATGTGGCGACCACTGGCTTCTGAAAATCATCAAGCTGTACGGGAACTGTCCGCTTTTCCGGTTTGGGCACTATCACATCACCTATACCGATATCCACACTGAATGGCGTTTTGGTGTTCTTGATTTGTCCGATCACCTGAAAACTAATGCCGCGGTATTTCCTTTGCGGTGAGATCTCCTCATATCCGAGTGCAGTGAAGATAATGAAATCGTTGCCTGTATTGACGGAAAAAATATCTTCAATAATTTTCGGTATATTATTCAGACCGGCAGATAAATGATGAAGCAGAAAATCGATATCCACTGTTGATCTGCTTTCAAAGTTGGTCAGTGTATAAATAAACAACCCGCCTTTTAGTACAAGATTGTCCGAATACGGAGACAGAGACAGACGGCGAAGAAATTCTTCCTGGCAAAACAACTGAAGGTGCAGCTGAAATGATTTTCCGCTCTTTTGGGCCTTGTTTTTGAGCTTTGCCAGCACAGATGCGCCCGTATCCATTATAACCACACCCCTATCTTATGTTTGACCTTTTGAAGCACGCGGCGTTTTTGGGCATATTCAAGAAGTTTCGTAATGTTTTTACCTGGATCTGCTACGTAACCCTGAATTGCTTTGTTGTATGTCTCCCGATCCATCTTGTCTTCATATTTCAGGCACTCACAAATAAGTCTGTCACGATCAAATATTTTCATTTTAATTCCTGAATAATCTCCAGTGGTGACTCCAAATGTAAGAAGATGCGGTTCCAGATAATAGGGATGCACATAAGGGTAATCCAACTTAAAGCGGGATTTGGAGGTGTTCTTATCGACGGCGATATCCCATCCGTTGGGCGTTCTGTTTGAATATCCATGATAAAACAGTGCCGTGTACATACAGATGATGCCATCGGGGAAAAGACTTGCTATGAGTGCTTCTTCACTAATATCTTCATTTCCTGCCAGTTGATAGTAGCCCTGCCTGATCCGCTCTATCACACCATCTTGGACTAACTTGCGTATTTCATGACTTTTAATATTCGCAGCCAGCATATCGGACGTTCTGATCAGTCCGCCCCGGTTATTGACAATATCATTAAGTTTTTGAATTTGTATCATTTCTTCACCAACTTTCCGCTGATAATACATATCAGCGGCAATTTCGTTATTAAAATTATAACTGAGGCACGGAAACGAATCAATAAAAATTACCGCGGACAGTGCCTTTCAGCGGTATTATCAGTCGTACAAGTTGTCCGGCCGGGCGGGGAATTTGCGATGTGGTCAATGCCGCTGCCTTTAACGACTGCTCAGCCACGCTCAGCCATAGCTAAGCCGCAGTATTTAGAACAGATCTTCAGACTTAAGCGGCCGTGCGAAGAGTTCTCTCATTATCAGTTCGGGGGACTCTCCGCCGTAAAGTATCCTGTAGACTCCTTCGGCGAGGGGCATTTCGACATCGAACTTCTTGCTGTTTTCGACCACGGCCCTTACGGTATATGCACCCTCTGCCACCTGTCCCAGTTCTTTCGCCGCCGCGTCGAACGACTTGCCGCTTCCGACCGCCAGGCCGAGCCTGAAGTTCCTTGAGTGCATGCTGTAACAGGTGACCATCAGGTCGCCTACGCCCGCGAGCCCCGAGAGGGTCATGGGATCGGCCCCCAGCTTTTTTCCGAACCTCATTATCTCCGCAAGACCTCTGCATGCTATCGCTGCAAGCGCGTTGTCGCCGAGTTTCATCGCTTTTGAGATACCTGCTGCAACTGCGTATATGTTTTTTGTGGCGCCGCCGACTTCGAGCCCCACAACGTCATCTGACGTGTAGACTCGGAAGTTGTTGCCGGTCAGTATTTTCTGCCAGTTTTCCGCTTCGCCTTTCGTAAAGGAGGCGAGGGTGACGGCCGTGGGGCAGCCTATGAGCACCTCTTCCGCGTGGCTCGGTCCCGAAAGTGCCGAATAAATATTGTCGGGTGATTCCTCTTCGTGTACTTTATGCAGCAGATACCCCGTGCTTATCTCGATCCCTTTTGCCAGGTTCAGCATGTGCAGGTTTTTTTTGCCTGTAGCCGCGACCTTTCGACAGACCTCCCTCTCAAACTGGGTCGGTATCGCCATTATCACATAGTCGGAAAAGCTCAGTGCCTCGTCCATATCAAGCGTGCATTTTATATTGTCAGGCAGTACCGTATCCTGAAAGCAGAAGGTGTTTCTCCCAGTGCTGTTGATAGAGTCGGCCTGCTCTTTGTCTATTGTCCACATGAGGATATCGTTGCCAAGGTCGGCAAGGTGCTTTGACATTCCCGTTCCGAAACTCCCTGCGCCCAACATTGTTATTTTCATCTGAAGGTCCCTCCGTTATCGATCATTTTGGACAGTCCGTGGTCATTATAGCCTTAAGCAGGTTATAATACCAACATTCTTTATCTTCAGGGAGTTTTTGCAATGATAAGAAAGATAGCTGTTTCAGGGATGATAGCTGCATTGTACGCGGCGCTCACGGTCGCCCTTTCGCCTCTCTCCTTCGGCCCGGTCCAGTTCAGGGTGGCTGAGGCGCTGACGCTGCTTCCGTTTTTTATGCCCGAAGCGATACCGGGACTTTTTATCGGCTGTTTCCTGTCAAATATCGCAGGAGGGTTTGGCCTTATAGATATCGTAGTGGGGAGCTCCGCCACTCTTGCCGCCGCATGGCTCACATACAAAACGAACAGCATATGGCTTGCAGCCCTTCCACCTGTACTCATCAACGCAATTGCCGTAGGCATATATCTTGGTTTAATAACAGAAACACCCGTGATCTTT
>DBRW01000069.1 GCA_002306075.1 Synergistaceae bacterium UBA1358 | reverse complement strand
TTCGTGACGCCGTTCTCGTCTATGTACATCCTGCGTTCGTGGCCTGAGACATATATCATCACGGCACCGACAAAGATGGGGATGAATACGGTCCTCATCGGACCCCCTGAGATGAAGCTGCTCATACCCAGTCCCGCAAAAAGGATACCGGTCCCTGTGGCGGTCAGTTTCGCCCACAGCGGAAGCTTTGTTCCCGTAACACCCTGCAGGTTTTCGTGCATGGATCTACTTTGCGGCTTCGGGAGCCGGTACTCCTCCGAGGTTTTTGAGGGCCTCTTCGTCTATGGTCACGCCGAACTTGGCCTGAAGCACCTTGATCTCATTTTCAAGATACTGCCTCTGAAGTCCCTGAAGGGCCCTTTCGCCGGATTCCTCATAGGAGAGCTGTCTTCCGGGACGACGCTCAAGCACCTCGATTATGTGCCATCCGTAATCACTCTTGACAGGACCTACGAGAGAACCGACAGCTGCGTTCTCTATCGCTTCCTCGACCGGCTTTACCATCATTCCCTTCTCTACCCAGCCCAGGTCCCCGCCGTTCTTGGCGCTGCCTGGGTCGCGGCTGTATTCAGAAGCGACTTTTGCGAAATCCTTCGTCTTATAGACTTCCAGCGCCGCATCGAGGGCTCCTCCCTCGGTATCCGAGAGTATATGCCTTGCATGCGCCGCGGGAGCCTGGAAGAACTCCTCTTTGTGAGTGTCATAGTAATTTCTGACGGCCTTTTCGCTCATGTCCCATTTTGCCGAGTTCTGTTCAAAGTATGCCTGCATCAGTATCTGCATCGTCTGCCATTTGATCTGGAATGCGATGTCGGGACGCGATTCAAGTCCGCTGGTCTTTGCCGCCTCGGCGAAGAGGAGTGCGTGAGCCATCTGATTGACAAGTTCTACTCTCTCCGGGAGTGTCGACTGCGCAAGCATGAGGCCGACCATCATCATGTTGCCTCCCGACGTGCTGGACATAAGGTTGATTATTTCCTTTTCGTCGAGAGTCGACGTTCCGACTGTAAGTACAGGCTTGTCGGCTGCCATCGCTGCCGAAGCGGCGATCAGCACGACCGTTGAAATGAGTGCGATCAACTTTGTTACTTTCCTGAAAGACATTACAAAACCCCTCCCGGATATTTCCCGATATATTAAAAACAGAACAAATGCTATCACAAAAAACAAAAACCCGAGAGGATAAAATTACATATGATTTTATCCTCTCGGGCTGCTTTGTTATTTACCCATATCACTTTTTCTCTGTCTCAAATCTGAGCTCCCCGTCGGCAGCGGAGACTGTGACTTTATCTCCAGCCTTCACGGTCCCTTCGAGCATCATATTGGAAAGCGAGTCCTCCACCATCTTCTGGATGGCCCTGCGAAGCGGCCTTGCCCCGTACTTCGGGTCATAGCCTTTCTCAAGCAGCAGCTTCTTCGCATCTTCGTCGGCTTCCAGGGTTATGCCGCACTCGGAGGTCCTCGATCTTACCTCGTTGAGCATTATATCCACTATCTTCAGGAGCTGTTCCCTGCCGAGCGGATCGAAGACTATGATCTCATCCACCCTGTTCAGGAACTCGGGCCTGAAGGCATTCTTCGCCGCGTCCAGGACCGTCGATCTCATCTTTGCCGTATCCATGCCGGGACCATCTGCCTCCGCGAATCCCAGGCTCCTTCCCTTCATCGCCTCGCTTATCCCGATATTGCTCGTCATAATGATCACGGCATTCCTGAAATCGGTCAGGTGTCCCTGCCCGTCGGTCAGCCTTCCGTCTTCAAGGAGCTGGAGAAGCATGTTGAATACATCGGGGTGGGCCTTTTCGATCTCGTCGAAAAGGACAACGGAGTACGGACGGCGTCTGATCGCCTCTGTAAGTTTTCCGCCTTCCTCGTAGCCTACGTATCCCGGAGGAGCTCCGATAAGCTTGGCAGCTTCGTGTCTTTCCATAAACTCGCTCATGTCGAGCCTTATCATCGCATCATCGCTGCCGAACAGGAACTCGGCAAGGGATCTGGCCATCTCGGTCTTTCCCACGCCCGTCGGGCCAAGGAACATAAAGCTGCCTACGGGCCGTTTGGGGTCTTTCATGCCGCTCCGCGATCTTCTGATGGCACGGGCCACAGCGTGGATCGCCTCGTCCTGGCCTACCAGCCTCTGCTTTATCTCATCTTCCATCCGGAGCAGCCTGCGGCTCTCCTCTTCGGTGAGCTGGGTGACGGGGATGCCGGTCCATTCAGAGACGATCGTCGCGATGTCCTCCGCCTTGACGTCGGGGGTGAACTGGTTCCTCGACTCTGTCCAGCTCTTACGCCATTCCGCGATCTTGGCGATAAGCTCCCTTTCCTGGTCCCTGAGATCCGCCGCCTTCTCAAACTCCTGAGAACCGACAGCGGCTTCTTTTTCCCTGCGTATCTCCCCGACGCTCCTCTCGAGCGCCTTGAGGTCCTCGGGGACTTCGAGCGTCTGTATCCTGGCCCTCGCGGACGCTTCGTCGATGAGGTCTATGGCCTTGTCAGGGAGGAACCTGTCCGTTATATAGCGCTGAGAGAGCTTTGCCGCTGCTTCGAGCGCATCGTCCGTTATCTTCACTCTGTGATGCGCCTCGTAGCTGTCCCTGAGCCCCTTCAATATACTTACAGTGTCCTCTTCCGACGGCTCTTCGACGTGGACAGGTTGGAAACGTCTTTCAAGCGCGGCGTCCTTCTCTATGTATTTTCTGTACTCGGTTATCGTAGTCGCGCCTATCACCTGGAATTCTCCCCTTGAAAGGCTCGGCTTGATTATGTTCGCGGCGTCTACGGCCCCTTCGGCTCCGCCGGCTCCGACAAGGGTATGTATCTCGTCGATGAAGAGGATGACTTTTTTGGCCTCTCTTACCTCTTTGACGATCTTGCGCATGCGTTCTTCAAATTCGCCCCGGTACTTAGTCCCGGCGACGAGATTTGCCACGTTGAGCTGCATTACCCTTTTGTCTTTCAGTATCTCCGGGATCTCACCCGAGACTATCCTCTGGGCAAGCCCCTCCGCTATTGCGGTCTTTCCGACTCCGGGCTCGCCTATAAGCACGGGGTTGTTCTTCGTCCGGCGGGAAAGTATCTGGACTACCCTCTGTATCTCCTTGTCCCTTCCAATGACCGGATCAAGCTCGCTGTTCCTGGCCATCATAGTCAGATCTATCCCTATCTGGTCAAGGGTGGGAGTTCTGCTCGGCGCACGGCTTTCAGGGCTTTGTGGCGCACTGTCGCTCTTCATGGGGTCAAGTTCGGGATCTGCCTGATTCCCGCTCAGTATGCTCCTGACCATCATCCTCGTTCTGGGCAGATCCATGCCATGGGATGCCAGAAGCTGTGCGGCCATCCCTTCCCCTTCGGCAAGTATGCCCAGAAGTATGTGTTCGGTCCCTATGTAATTGACGCCCATCTTCCTGGCTTCCCTCATGGAAAGATCGATCACAAGCTTGGCTCTCGGACTTGAAGGAAGGTCGACAGGCTGGCTTCTCGGCCTGCCCGTCCCTACAAGGCTCTCTATTTCGGCTTTCAGAACTTCGGGATGCAGATTGTAGTTTGAAAGGATCTGTGTAACTATGCCGTCGGCATCATCAAGAAGTCCCAGAAGTATATGTTCAGTCCCAATAACTTCGTGTCCAAGGCGCAAAGCCTCACTATGGGCAAGCTGGAATACCCTCTTGCCCCTTTCAGTAAAATTCTGCCACATACGGCTCACTCATCCTTTTCTTTCTCTGTTTTGCCTTCCATTTCTTTGATCTGATCTCTGATCTGTGCGGCAAGTTCGTAGTTCTCGGCCTTGACCGCAGCGCACATTTCATCCTTCAGAACGGACAGTCTGTCTTTTTTCATTGCAGGGGCGGCAGCCGAAGCGCTTTCGGCGCGCGGCACCTTTTCTGCGCATTTATTCTCTTTGCCGGCAAACATCGACATTGAGATCGGTCCCCCGCAGTGGGGGCACGTAAATTCCGTCCCGACGCCGAAAGCGTCTCCGGCGATCGCGGGGAAGATCAGATCTTTCAATGCTTCCTGAAGATCCAGGATCCCTTCGAGCGAGAATGTCATTTTCATCAACTTTGCGGCCTCGTCAAACGGCAGGACATCTTTGGCGCACTCTCTGCAAAGACAATCCACCACACGCTTTCCGTTTACGATCCTCATAAGATGTATCTCGGCTTTATTTACTCCGCAGCGTTCGCAAAGCATTTGGATCACCTCATCCGAGCGCAAGGCTCGTAAGTATTTTTTTCAGCAGCTCGGCTCTCATGAGATCCCGTCTGTAAGGCGAGACATCGAAGAGCGACCTTCCGTTTTCCTCCTGACTTCTCAGCGCTACCTCGATGATAAGGCGTTCCCTCGGTGATATGACCTCTCTGTTCTGCAGATTTACCAGAAGCTTCCTTGCTTCCTGTTCAGTGATCGCATTGCCGACAAGGTCAGCGAGATGCACTACCTCTTCATCACAGTTGTTGAATGTCAGCTGGATAACTTTGATATAGCCGTGTCCGCCGCGCTGGCTTTCCACGAGAAATCCGTTCTCAGGTGCGAACCGGCTTCTCAGCACGTAGTTGATCTGGCTGGGCACACACCCGAACCTTTCGGCCAGATCCTTTCTTCTGAGAGATACCTCGCCATCTTCGTTTTCATCAAGAAGCTGAGCAATGTATTCCTCTATGACCTTTGTTAAGCTTGATGACGGTAGAGACATTCCGTTCACTCCATTTCTTTGAACTGTAGTGATTATATAATTTTGGTCAGTATAAGTCAATAACAATGGATCAAATAGGATCATCATCCGGCGGAGGTGATGTGCGCGGATAATAAAAAAGCCCGGCGCATGGCGGGCTTGTTCGGATCAAATGTAATTTTTCCGTGGTCCGGACGGGAAAAGACGTATCTACTTTTCTCCCACCTTGCCCTCTTTGCCTTCGATCAGTCTCTGTAAATTGCTTTTATGCCGCCAGGTCGAAAGAGCGGCAAGAAAGAGTCCGGCAATATAATAGGGACGCGGCATGCCGAAAAGAGGCATGAGCAAGGCTGAAGCGAAGAGGGCAACGATGGAGGCCACGCATACATATCTCGTCGTCTTCATCACGACATACCATACAGCCCCTCCGATCAGGGCGGGCAGGGGATCGAAGAAATCATAAAAAGCCAGGACGCCGAACGTCGTCGCAACGCCCTTACCGCCCCTCCAACCGAGCCATACGGGATAATTGTGGCCAAGCACAGCGAAGACTCCTGTCAGAGCAAGGATGACATCATTGTCGGTAAAGAAAGAAGCCAGCAGTACGGCTATGCCGCCCTTGAGCATGTCAAAGACCGCGACCGCCACGGCCCACTTCTTCCCCAGCACCCTGCCGGTGTTGGTGGCTCCGATGTTCCCCGACCCATAGTCGCGTATATCCTGCCCCTTGAGCATTTTTACCGCAAGGTAGCCCGTGGGGCACGAACCTGCAAGATACCCGAAAACAAGCCAAAATACCGACATCCGGTCACCTCCAGTAAAAGCCCGTACAGATAAATAAAAAGGCGCCATCCCGAATAAACGGAACGGCGCCCGACATCCTCAGAGAGCTATCTCTTGAGGGCAGTTACCACATCGTTCGTGATATCGATGCCGCCGTAGTAAACAAGGCCCTTGTTTAGCACTATGGTGATACCCTTGGCCTTCGCCACCTTCGCGATGGTCTCGTTGATCTCCTTAAGTATCGGGTTCATGAGCTTGGCCTCTTCTTCCCTCATTTCGAGCTGGAGGGACTGCACGATGTTGGCCTTTTTCTTTTCATCGGTTTCCTTGTCGAATGCAGCCTTGGCCGCTTCAGACTTTTTCTTGCCTATCGCGTCGATCTGCTGCTGCGCCTGCTTGAACTTGGGGAACTGCTGAAGGACTGCCATCTCGTCAACGAACCCCACCTTCTCCTCTGCTGCTGAAGCTGCGGTGTATACGGAGAACATTGCAAGGACTGCAACCAATAAAACTGCAAATTTCTTCATTCGGTGAAACCTCCTGTAATTTCCTGTCTGGACACAGGGAGAATTTTATATCCTGACACATGTATTGTCTATAGCTTATTTTATCATTCTTCGGCCTCCGGCGCGTTCCCTGACGAGACATTTGCTTCCGCTTCCGATAAGGTCCGGACGTCCCGCTTTCAGCAGGGCCTTCCTGACGATGTCCGCGTTTTCGGGCATCCAGTACTGGAGCAGGGCCCGCTGCATCTTCCGCTCCTCATGATCTTTCGGGACATAGACATCCTCGCCGGTCAGCGGGTCAATTCCAGTCCAGTACATACATGCCGACACCGAGCCCGGAGTAGGCGTGAAATCCTGTGCCTGCTCGGGGCGCATCCCGCTGTCACGGATAAACTCAGCCAGTTCCACAGCCTCCTTCAGCCCGGATCCCGGATGGGAGGACATAAAGTAGGGCACCAGGAACTGCTTCATGCCGAGTTCCCTGTTCTTCTGCCTGTACGCTTCGATGAACCTTACCGTCACATCACGTGGAACTTTCCTCATCGCTCTCAGCACAGACGGGCTCACATGCTCGGGCGCGATCTTGAGCTGTCCGCTTATGTGATATCTGCAGAGCTCGTCAAGGAAATCCGTGCCGCCGTCCTCGAGTATATAATCGTACCTGAGGCCCGAGCGGATGAAGACTTTTTTTATCCCCGGGATCTCCCTCATCTTCCTCAGGAGGCCGATATAACGGGAATGGTCCGCCCTTAGTTTTTTGCACGGTCCCGGATAAAGACACGACTTGCCCGGACATGTGCCCTTCTTTTCCTGATCGGGGCATGAAGGGACAACAAAGTTCGCGGTCGGGCCGCCAACATCGTGGATGTAGCCCTTGAAATCCACCATTTTTTTGAAAGAAAGGGCCTCCTCCAACATCGAGCTGTCGCTCCTGGTCTGTATTATCCTCCCCTGGTGCATCGCTATCGCACAGAAGGAGCACTCCCCGAAGCACCCTCTGTGGCTCGTGATGCTGAAACGTACCTCTTCAAGCGCGGGGACGCCACCGGCAGCATCGTAGTCGGGATGTGAAGCCCTCGTGTACGGCAGGCTGTAGACCCTGTCCATCTCCTTCACGGTCATGGGCCTCGCAGGCCTGTTCTGGACGACATGCCATGCCCCCTGATCCTGTATGAGCCTGTTTCCTCTTGCGTGATTCTGCTCGAGATAGAACGTCTTGAAGGCTTTCGCAAAGACTTTCTTGTCTGCCCTTACCTCTTCAAAAGATGGAAGCACGACGGCATCGGCTGCATTTGAGGGGTCGTGGGTCTTCCAGCAGGTACCCGGAACGTCTCTTATGTCGCCCGGGTCGCGCCCCTCGGACAGATACCTTGCTATCTCAGTGACGGGAAGTTCTCCCATACCGAAGACAAGAAGGTCTGCCCTGCTGTCCGTCAGTATCGATCTCCTTACGTCGTCGGCCCAGCAGTCATAGTGGGCCATTCTCCTGAGGCTTGCCTCGATGCCCCCTATGACCAGCGGGATATCCTTCCACAGCTCCCTTATCCTGTTGCAGTAAACGATCGTCGCCCGGTCGGGGCGCATGCCGCTCCTGCCTCCGGGAGAGTAAGGGTCGCTCTTTCTCTTTTTGCCTGAAGCGGTGTAATGGTTCAGCATCGAATCGAGGTTGCCGGCAGTGACCATGACGCCGAGCCGCGGACGACCCATCCTGGCGAAATCTTCGGTGCTCCTCCAGTCCGGCTGGGCGACTATGCCGATCCTGAACCCCATCTTTTCGAGCCACCTTGAGATGATCGCATGACCGAAGCTTGGGTGGTCTACATATGCGTCACCCGACACGACAAGAAAATCGAGGCAATCCCAGCCCCGTCTTTCCATGTCTCCCCTGTTTACAGGCAGGAAGTTCTCCCTGGCCCCTTTAACTTCAGATTTATTCAATCTCATCTCTCCACACGTTGCAGATCACGATCCACCGACAAATATAATCCTCTTTGACCCCGTCCGCCTCGGTAATAGTGCCCCTTTTGGCATAATCCTGCTATAGTATACCCTTAGAACTGCGGGAGATGGACGATATGAAAGAGACTCTCAGTATAAATTCAACGGACTTTGAAGTAAGGCGCAGCTCAAGGCGCAAGAGGATATCGGTGGGATTCGACACCGGTGCGGAGACGTTCTTCATCGCCGCACCGACGAAACTTGCCGGGACTGACATCCTCCGCATCCTGGGGCCGCAGATCAGCCGCCTTATGGACAGATTGACCCCTTCAGCAAAACGTGCCCTTCCCCCCCATAAATATGAAGACGGTGAAAAATTCTACTACAAAGGGGTAGAATATCCTCTGAAGCGTGTTCATTCAGAAAAGGAGGCAGACCTCTCCTTTAGGGAAGGCTTCTTTTTCATCGGTAGCGCGTCGGGAAACGAAAGAAAAACATTTAAAGCGTGGTACAAAAGGGCTCTGTATGACGAGATCCGTAAAATACTTCCCGAATGGACCCGAAGGATAAAGGTCAACCCGGCATCGGTAAACATAAAGACTGTCAGATCTGTCTGGGGAAGCTGTTCATCAAAGGGAAACCTGACCTTCTCGACGAGGCTCGCGCTCGTTCCCCCGGATCTACTTGAGTACGTGACCGCGCATGAACTTTGCCATCTGAAGCACATGGACCATTCGGCCGCATTCTGGGAAGAGCTGTCGGGGCACATGCCGGACTGCAAAGAGAGAAGAAAAATGCTGAGAGATCAGGAATATCTGTACAGATGGTGGTAAGGAGAAAAAACGATTATCGGGAGATGCATAGCTGAATGAAAGGACCTTTTTGCTATCCGGACAATTTCCTGCGCCTGCTCGGAACTGGAGGCGCAAGGTTCACCATGCTCAAACAGATCAGAAAGACCGGCGGGATATGGTTCACCTACGGCGGGCTCAACGGAGTGATAGATCCTGGTCCCGGATCCTTATACCATATGTGCAGCTCGGTCCCTGCGCTCGACCCGCATGAGCTTCGGGCGATAATCCTTACACACAGGCATCTGGACCACAGCACCGACCTGAACGTGGCCGCCGAGGCGATGACGGGAGGCGGCTTTGAAAAACAGGGGCTGGTGCTCCTTCCCGATGATTCTGCCGGAGGCCCGAACCCTGTCCTCCTCAGATACATCGCGCAGAAGGTGGGGGGCGTCATGATCGCCGAAGACGGGAAAAGGGTCGACCTTGGGATGGGCGTCACAGCCGAACCTGTCTTCCATATTCACCACGGGGTCAACTGCTTCGGCTATATATTCCGCAAAGAGGGGCTCAGGACATGGGGCGTCATCAGCGACACGAGACCTCTCGACCATCTCGCGGAAAGATACTCCGAGTGTTCCCTGGTGACCCTTAACGTCACATTCCCGAATAAAAAGCCCAGGCTCGACCACATGTCCGCCGAAGACGCTGGCGAACTGCTGCAGAAGCTCCATCCGGAAAAGGCTGTCATAACTCACATGGGTGTCATCATGATCGAAGCCGGTCCCGAGAAATACGCGAAAATGATCTCTACAGAGAAGACCAAGGTAATAGCCGGACGTGACGGAATGGTGATAGACCTGGATACGCTGAAGGCTTACGCCGAAGCCGAAGCCCAGGCCCCGTGCTGCACTTTTGTTCCTACAGAAGAGTAGTGATGTAGAGCCTGCCAGATATAAGGGCGGTCACAAGGATATTCATGCGGATGGAATATATCTCCTCCGACCAAGCCCTTTCACGGTCAAAAGACCTCGAGTAGGGCGAGGTGTCGGGCATGAACTTTCCGGGACGGGGGAAAAGGGACGGCACACTTTCTCTGTATGCGAGGTACTGCTCCCCAAATTTGGAAGCAAGGAACTCCTCTTCGGCCGGTATGACGATATAGCAGTAAAGAAAAAGGAAAGCCGCAGTAAAAGCCGCTACCCAGATCCATCCAACCATAAGGGCCCAGCCGAGCCCCATTATGAAATTGCCCGCATACAGCGGGTTCCTGACCCACCGATAAGGCCCCCAGGTCACCAGGATCGGCGCATCTATCTTTTCAGTCCTGTACTTGGGAATGTAGCCGGCCGCCCAGTATCTGAGAAGCTGTCCAAAGACGGCGATCAGCATCCCTCCCGCATAGCGGGCCGGTTCGAAGCTTCCGGGGAAAAAAAGCGCGGCAGCGGCAAAGAGGGCCCAGAAGAGTCCTCTGCATTTGAAGGCAAGATCACTCAATCTTTTACTCACCGGCATCTTCTAATCTCTCTGCCTCTTCCTTCATGACCTTATCGGCTCCGCCCCAGCCAAGCGACCTGATCGCCACGGCGGTACCGAGAGCTATGCCTGTATACTCCGAGATGAGCCTCCATGCCACAGCCATTACTCCCGCAAGGTTCCACGGCACGAAAAGTCCGAAGACGGCAGCTGCGCCGCCCTCCGCAGCTCCGCTGCCCCCAAGTGTCGGGACAAAGTACAGAAGGAAAAGGAGAAGCGATTCGGCAAGCATGCACTGCATGTACTCAACATGGAAACCGGCCGCCATGATCAGGCAGGGCATTATCGAAAGATAGACCCACAAATGGGCGGCTGCCGTCAGCACCGAAAGCATAAACCAGTATTTGCCGGTCGACTGGAAGAGCCTCATGTTGATGCTGTAGTTGTCTATCTCTCTGCTGGTCCAGCGGGCGGCTCCCAGAAGGAGCTTGGGTTTGAGGATCCCCAGGCGCTTCATCCTTACAAGGAAGCCGTTGCTCCATCTTTTGATCCAATGCGGCCTGAATATGCTTGCCCCTAGAAGGAAAGATGAGACCACAATAAATACCAGCACATAACCAACGAACCATTTGAGCATTGCGTGCTTCTCAATGAAATCCGCCTCTGAGAATATAGAAAACGGGATTATCAGACAAAGGAGGAAAATTACCTGAAGCGTCCTGACAAGTGTGATCGCAACTGACTTACCCACGGAGACGCCGTTCTTGTAAAGGAGATATATCTGGAAAGGACCCCCGCCGCTCTGCATTGGCGTTATCGCACTTCCGAAATAATTGATCCATACGACAGGGATCGTCTGTCTGAAAGACAGATACTCTCCTGCCGCCCTGGCAAGAAAAATAAATTTGCAGGCATCAAGGCACCAGCCCAACACTACCAAAACCACTGCAAGTGCGAGCAGGAGCGGATTTGTATTTTCAAGCACATCAAATGTGGCTGAATCGATACTGAAAAACAGGACGCCGACTATCGAAACAACTACTATAGAGATAAAGATCGAGAAACTTTTCCTTACTGTCACTGTCCATCCTCCTTTAAGAACAACGGATGAGGGATGGGAAAAGCAGAACAAAAATGTTTAATGGATACTACCACAAGTGGCCTTCTTTGTCCCGCACGGTCAAACGCTCAATTCATCTTTGGCTGTGAGAAAAAATCTTCGGGAAGGAGTGGCAGCCCTTCCTTCCACGCGAAGGCCGCCGCTTTCGTACGGTCGTCAAGGTCGAGTTTTCTCAGTATGCTGCTGACATGGTTTTTGATGGTCTTCTCCGAGAGATACATCCTTTCCGAGATCTCCTTGTTGCTCAGTCCGTGGGAGACCCAGTAAAGCACTTCTCTTTCCCTGTGTGTGATCTCGTTCAGCGGATCGTCTCCATTACAATCGTCGGAAGAGACTGATCTGAGATGTTCGATGACCCCGGCGCTGATATATCGTTCTCCCCTCGCGACGCTTCGCAGCGCCGTCAGAAACTCGGAGATGTCGCAGTTCTGGCTGACTGCACCGACAGAATCCATTCCCGCAAGGAGGGAGAGCATATCCGCACTTCCGTCCCTGATTATAAAGACAAATCTTATATTTCTCACGCTGCGTCTTATTTCCTTTGCGGCTTCGACCATCGACAGGTCGGGGAGGACCTCTCCGACAACGGCAATGTCAGGCTGGAAATCGATACAGCTCCGCAGGGCATCGACACCGCAGCTCGCACCGGAAACAACGGCCGCGTCCATCTCTTTTTCGAGGATCTGTTGCAGCGCTTCCACGAAAAGTCTGTTGCCGTCTGCAAGAACCAATTTTATCTTTTTCATTAAAAATCTGCCCCGTCTGTGTTAGGATTAGCTGCACACCTATAATACATCTGAGGAGGTATCTCCGATGAAGGAAGATTTTACTGAAAAATATCCCATATCGCAAAAGATCATGCGCTTCATCGGTGAAGCCATCCGTGATTATAGCATGATAGGACCGGGAGACAGAATAATGATAGGACTCTCCGGAGGAAAAGACAGCCTGATCCTATCCCTCGCACTCGCGGTCCTCCGACGCAGGAGCCCGGTAAAATTCGGACTCAGTGCCTGTCTTATCGACCAGACAGGGGGAAGCATGGAGACCGCAAAGGTGAAAGAATTCATGGAGGAACTTGAGATCCCGCTGCTCCTGATCAACCACCCGACATTCAGCATTATGGAGGAGAGGGAAGAAAGATCGCCATGCAGCCTATGTTCGAACATGCGAAGGGGGATACTTGCCGGACGGGCAAGGGAAGCAGGCGCAAACGTGCTCGCGCTCGGACACCACAAGGATGACGCAGTCGAGACCGTGCTGCTCAACCTCTTCTACGGAGGGCGCTTCAAGTGCTGGCAGCCGACCATGTTCATGAGCAGGACTGAGATCAGGGTGATAAGGCCCCTTGCCTATATCGAAGAGAGAAGGATATCGCTCGAAGCGGCAAGGCTGGGACTTCCGGTGACAAGCTCCTGCTGTCCTTACAGTTCGGATACGAAGAGGCTCTCAGCAAAGAATCTCCTCAAAGAAATGGAAAAAGAGATGCCTGAACTTAAGAGCAACGTGATCCATGCTCTGAGGAACGTGAAGGGAAACGATGTATGGTGGTAAACGGTAAGACTTCCCTTACGCACCCTCTCTTCTTGCCAGCCCTTTTAGATCTTTGAGACTTGAACACGAATACCGGCTGACATACTCTTCAAGTCCGCGGCTTATCTCTGCCCCGGCATTGAGATCCCTGAAGAAGGCAGTTCCGACCTCGACGGCAGAAGCGCCGGCAAGGATCATCGCCGCGGCGTCAGACGCGGCCGTCACTCCCCCGCAGCCTATCACCGGTATGTTTACCGCTCCGCAGACCTGCCAGACAAGACGAAGCGCGAGAGGAAAGACAGCAGGCCCCGAAAGCCCCGCGACCACACGGTCAAATGCGGGCTTTCCGCTCTGCATGTCCATAGCCATCCCAAGCCAGGTGTTGGCTGCAACTATCGCATCCGCTCCCTCTCCCTCTATCGCTCGGGCGACCTCTTGAGGGCAGGGGCTCTGCGGAGTCATCTTTACCCACAGTTCCCCTTTCCAGGCCTTCCTCGCCGCACGGACGGCGGCCGCTGCGCCTGACGGCTCCATTCCCCACGCCATTCCGTCTCCGTCGACGTTGGGACAAGAGATGTTCAGCTCTGCAGCCGCGATCAGAGCTGTATCCTGAAGGATGCTCAATGTTTCAGCCGTCTCCTCAGCGCTTTCCATCACCACGTTTGCGATCACAGGCACGGGACAGCCCTTCACCTGTTCGGAATATTTTTCGGCAAAGCCCTTCGCGCCGACGTTTTGGAGCCCGATGCTGTTGAGCACCCCGGCCGGAGTTTCCCAGATCCTAATGCCCCTGTTACCGCTCCTGGGCCTCAGGCTTATCGCCTTCGTACAGACCGCGCCTATGCCGGCAAGCCTCTCCGCCCGCCAGAAATCCTCTTCATACGGCCATACTCCCGATGCCGGGATAACGGGCCATTCAAGTTTGATCTTTCCTACTTCCATCCGCAGATCAATATTCATCTTCCGTCACCTCGTCCGCCCTGAAGAGCGACTGGTCCGCGCAGATCCTCTTAAGCCCGCCGGACGTCTCCACCACACAGCCCATGCATCCGCCGTAGCCGCATGCCATCCTCTTGTCCAGGGAGAAGAAGAGCTTATCCTGTTCCTGGTCATAATAACGCCTCAGTGCCTTCAGAAATCCGGATGGTCCGCATGACCATACCCGCTCGTCCTCTCCGAGTCCTCTCGGCAGGACACGGAACATACTCTCCCCTTCACCGAAGGAGCCGTCGTCTGTAAAGATCCTGATGCCGGGCAGCAGCCCGGACACCTTTGCCGCAAATTTTTCATATCCTTTTCCCGGTATCCCGAGATAGACCCCTGCGACACTGTCGGGATATTTTTTCGCATAATGGATGAATGTCGCTATCCCCGCACCTCCGGCTGCAATGATGACCTTTCCGCTCTCTGCGGGGAGCGGGATGCCGAACGGGCCTCTCAGCCGGACTTCCCGTCCGGGATCCATCCTCAGCATCATCTCTGTCCCGCGGCCCGTTACCATGTAGCAGACAGAAAGCTCTCCCCTGCCGAGATCTACGTCCGCAACAGCGAAAGGCCTTCCGAGCAGGGGATCGTTCCCCTCCGAAGTGAAGACCATCACACTCGTCCCCGGCGATATCCTTTCCGCAAGTTCCGGGCATCTGACCGTGAACCAGCCTATCCTCTCCGAGAGCGCTTCCGATGATGTTACTGTGCATTTAAAATCTTGAATTTTTCCGGCATGACAGGAATGATCGGTCATATGGATTCCTCCGTGAAAAATAAGTGTCTCTGACCTTTTGGCAAACAAAACTTTATCCGATACATTCTAACATTCTGCAAAACAATACGCCATCTTGCCTTGCGACCATTCGTTCATTGAGGGTATAATCTGATTCAGCATGGGTCAACGAATAATCGGTAACATCTTTAAAAGTGAAAGGGGTAATATGAATGGCATACTCAGAACCTTACGACAAGATGGACAACAAGACCCTCGACATTTCAAAAGCGATTACCAGCCTTCGCGAAGAGCTTGAAGCAGTTGACTGGTACAACCAGAGGGTCGTCACGGCGACAGACGAAGAGCTCAAACGCATAATGGCGCATAACAGGGATGAAGAAAAAGANNGAGTGGATCCGCCGCAACATGGACGAATGGGACAAGGAACTGAAAGACTATCTGTTTACTTCAGCTCCCCTGGGCGAACACGAGGAAGCAGCAGGCGGAGAACATACATCTGAAAGCAGCCTTCCCAACCTTGGGATAGGCAAACTTTAAGACTTATACACTAAAGGGGGATAAATACATGGATATTCTTAAAAGATCATTGGCTCCAATTTTCCCGGCTGCATGGGATGAGATCGATGAACAGGCAAAAACAGTACTAAAGGGAGTCCTTGCAGGAAGAAAGGTCGTCGACGTCAAGGGTCCGCTCGGATGGAACACCGATGCGGTATCAGAGGGCACACTCTCACTTGTGGAAGAATCACCGGTAGAAGACGTGAGCTACGGTATCCGTGAATCACTTCCCCTCGTGGAACTCAGAGTTCCCTTCACTATGTCGATGTGGGATCTTGATGACATAAGCAGGAATTCAAAGACGGTTGATTTTACTCCTGTCATCGAAGCCGCCCGCAAAGCAGCTCTCTTTGAGGATACAGCAGTATTTCAGGGACTTGAAGAAGCAGGCATCCTAGGTCTTGAACTTGAAGCCGACAATGAACCTGTAGAGATCAAGCTTGATGACGAATCGATCCTTGAAGCTGTCGTGGAAGCAATGCTGACGCTTGCCAACCGTTCCATGGAAGGCCCATACGCATTGGTCTGCTCACTCCCGCTCTGGACAAAGATCAAGACATCGGCCAAAGGCTATCCCCTCCTCAAGAGGGTCAAGGACGCACTCGGAGACGACTGCCGTATAGTCCTTTCACCTCAGTACGAAACATCGATGCTCGTTTCGATGAAAGAGGGCAACAGCGAACTGATAATCGGGCAGGACTTCTCCATCGGCTACCAGTCACACACGAACACAGAAGTCAACTTCTACATCACAGAGACCTTCACCTTCAGGGTGCTGGCCCCAGAGTCGATCGTACCCTTCAAAATAGCCGAATAAGCAAAGTTCTTTAAAGCAAGGCAACTTCAACAAGCATAAAAAAGTCAGTGGGGAAGACACCTTCCCCACTGACTTTTTTGATGATTGATCTCTCTAGCGTGTCATATTATTGATACCAAGTGATCCGCTCTTCTAGTCTTCCCGGTATGCCTTCGATCAGGAAGGAGCTGTTCCTCAAATGAGGGACATTTCAAATCACCCTAGCGATGGAACTATTTGGAGCGCGTTACGACATCCGGGATCCAGGTTCTGATTTTGCCCCTAGCTCTCTTGCGTCATCCTCGAGTGCCCCCATCGGGGACCCAGTGGCTTAAATCTGCGATAGACTGAATTTAACAACCTAGCCCTAATTCAAAAACCCTCACTTCCATTCACAGACATAACATGGCCTGATACAAATGTAGCAATAAATGCGACAATTGGAAATTTTCCAGTTGCGCTTATCGAAAGTACGATATTCCACTTGTTGCATTTTAGGTAGCAACTAAATAGATATGACTAATGGCATAGCATATAAAAAATCCCAATAAAAACATTTACAATATTCAATTAAATGTCTTGCATAATATTATAAACAGCAGTAGTATATGTAAGCGGTTGTTAATACGTGTAGCATTTCGGAGTGTGGCACGTTGCTATAATAAGTGCATCCTCTTTTGGGGATGTTACCGCAAGGTTCGCCCTGGTTAATACACACTCGTGTGTCATTGGCCAGGGTATCCTCATCTTAAGGGGGTACAGCATTGAGATATTCTCTGGGACTTGATATTGGAATTACTTCTGTTGGATGGGCAGTTCTTGACATGGAACAAAAACGAATAGAAGATTTAGGAGTGCGCCTCTTTCCGGGCGCAGAAAATCCCAAAGACGGTTCTTCTCTCGCCGCACCTAGAAGAGAAGCCAGAAGTTCAAGAAGACGACTAAGAAGAAAAAGACAACGTTTATCTGATATACGTCGACTTATAATTTCTTCCGGATTACTCTCTGAAGCAGCTCTTACAAATCTTTTCCAGACACCCAATGAATATACCCCATGGCAGTTAAGGGCAGAAGGTTTGGACAGGAAACTCTCTCCCTTCGAATGGGCAAGGGTACTCATCCACATTGCTAAACACCGAGGATTTAAATCAAACAGAACAGTTTCCCCGGAAGAAAAAAACGCAAAAGCAAACGAAGAAGGAAAAGCCAAAGAGGGAATGAAATCCAACAGTCTGCTTCTGTCATCCGGAAACGATGGCAAAGGATACAGAACTGTCGGAGAAATGATTGAGAAAGACCCCAAATTCCAGTTCCACAAACGTAATAAATCAGGGGACTATTCAAATACGATAATCAGATCAGATTTAGAATCGGAGATAAAGACGCTTTTTTCTTTACAAAGAGAGTTTAGCAACAAATTCACTTCTGCAGGTTTTGAGAAAGAATATATAAATTTATTCAACAGACAGCTTCCTTTTGCTTCTGGAGAAATAATTGAAAAAATGACGGGCAACTGTACTTTTGAACCAGACCAAAAGAGAGCTCCAAAAGCTTCATGGACAGCTGAGAGATTTATACTACTGGGGAAAATATTGAACCTCAGAGTCCGTGTTGACGGCAAGAAGATGGAACTTGGCCCAGAAAAAATGCGCATTATTCATGATCTTGCGTACAAGAACGCTAAAGTCACATACAAGCAAATAAGGAAGGCTCTGGACGAAGGTGAAAACTGGCACTTCGAAAACCTCCCGCCTGTTAGATCTTCCAGCGACAAAAAATCTGAGCCTGAAGACGCAGTCTTTGTCGAACTGAAGGCATTTCATTCTTTCCGTAAATCCATATCGGACAAACTAGGCAAAGAATATTGGGAGAACCTTATTTCAACGTCACCAACGATACTTGATACTCTCGCCTATGCACTGACCTTCAGGAAAACTGATGAAGAGATTATTTCGTATCTAAAAAATCACAACATCGATTGTGAACTGATCAATGCGGTCCTTCCGTTAAACTTCAACGGAGTTGTAAATCTTTCAATAAAAGCCATGGCAAACCTTATTCCTCACATGGAGAATGGAAACAGATATGACGAGGCATGCCAACTTGCGGGATATTCACATTATGACCCTCACGGAGGATCAGATCGTTCCTTGCTCCTTCCGATTCCAAACTTTGAAGAAATCAGAAACCCTGTTGTTTTTAGAGCCATTACGCAGACAAGAAAAGTTGTTAATGCAATTATAAGAAAACACGGCTCCCCGGAAAGAGTCCAGATAGAGCTTGCCAGAGACCTTTCACGTTCTATTGATGACAGAAGAAAAATTGAAAAAGAACAGTTGGACAATAAAGCTCAAAAAGAAAAACTTTCACTTGAATTTGAAAAACTTTATTCATATAAGCCTAATGGAGCACAGTTGGAAAAATATAGACTCTGGAAAGAACAGGAAGGTTTTTGTCCTTACACCGGAGAATACATCCATCCTGACAGGGCCTTTATGAGCGAGGACGGCAACTATGCTGAGATCGATCACATTATTCCATACAGCAGGTCGTTTGATGACAGTTTTACAAACAAAGTGCTTGTTATGGGCAGCGCTAATAGAAATAAGAAAGATAGGACTCCTTACGAATATTTCGGAAGTGACATCGAGAAATGGAGAATGTTCGTTGCCAACGTCGATGCCCATGTAAAGAACAGAAGACGAGCAGAAAGACTCAAGATGAAAGATATTGATGAGTCCGATGAAGAAACCATGAAAGAGCGCAGCCTGGGTGACACAAGATACATAACCAAGTATGTAGCAGGCTGGATAGAAAACAACATAATTTTTTCAGACCCCTCAGTGAAACGACCGGTAACCAGAATCAATGGAAGAGCAACAGCCACCTTAAGGTGGCAATGGGGGATCAACGCTTTGAAAGACAGGCAGAAAAGCGACCTTCACCATGCTCTTGATGCATGTGTTATTGCCGCTGCAACGCCATCAATAATTAAATCTATCTCTGACTATTCCAGAAAAAAAGAATTGAGTCTCCTCAGATCAGAAGAACAAGACAAAAAGAAAACACGTCTGCCGGAACCATGGCCTTATTTTAGAAAAGAAGTGGAGGCAAGGCTCTCAGATGACCCTGTATCAATGATCAATGAGTTTGGACTTAAGAACTACCCCGAAGACAAATTAGCTACAGTAAAACCAATATTCGTATCAAGAAAACCTGAACGTAAGGTTAGCGGAGCTGCACACGAGGAAACCATCAGGAGCGCAAAGCATATTGAAGACCTTCAAAAGACAGCTGTTAGAACAAGTATTTTATCCGTGAACCTTAGCAGGTTAGAAAATATGGTAGGTAAAGAAAGAGATACAGCCCTGTATGAAGCATTGAAAAACAGACTCAAAGAATTTGCCAATGACCCTAAGAAAGCCTTCAAAGATGGCTTCAGAAAACCCACAAAGAACGGGGAACCCGGCCCGATAGTCCGCACAATTAAATTATATGACTCAGGCACCAGCGGTGTGGAGGTCTGCGGAGGAATAGCTGCAAATGGCAGTATGGTTCGACTTGATGTCTTTACAAAAAACTCAAAGTATTACCTCATTCCATACTATGTAGATGATATTGCAAAGAGAAGAGTTAAAAATAAAGCTATTGTTGCAAATAAGAATGAGAATTTGTGGGAAACTGTTGATTCGACTTTTGATTTTCTTTTTTCAATTTATAAAAATGACTTAATCTACGTCATTGACAGCAAAGGGAAAGAGCTTTTCGGATATTACAGTGGCTGCAACCGTAGCACAGGAGCTATAGACATCTTACATAATACAGGTGAATGTCTTTGGCAAAGCGTTGGGATACGAACAGTAAAGAAGTTTGAAAAATTCGATGTCGATGTGTTGGGGAATTACTACAAGGTAAAAAAGGAGACCCCTCCTTATGAGTTGGCGTAGTGTCATAGTATCTAACCCGGCAAAGTTATCACATAAAGACAAACATTTAGTAATAAAACAGGATGAAGAAGCTTGTGTCCCATTGGAAGATATTTCTGTAATTGTAGTGGAAACTCAACAGGCCTCTATAACCTCATCTTTGCTGGACCAGTTGGCACGTAAAACGATACCTCTTATAGTCTGCGGCCCGTCGCATCTTCCGACGGGCCTTTTTTTGTCTTTCCAACAACACAGCAGATTCTTAAAAGTATTAAAATCGCAAATGGAACAGACTATTCCGTTCCGCAAAAACTGTTGGCAAATGGTAGTAAAAAAGAAAATTGAAAATCAGGCAAAATGCCTTGAATTGCTGGGGAAGAAATATACCAATGAACTGATCGCTATCTCTAAACAGGTAAAAAGCGGAGACCCAGACAACAGGGAGAGCACCGCAGCTTCTATTTATTTTGACAGCTACATGCCCTCAACCAGCAGACAGGAAGACAATACTGTAAACGCGGCTCTAAATTATGGGTATTCCGTAATGAGAGGCGCAGTAGCGAGAAGCTTGGCAGCATACGGTTTTCTGCCTGCAGTTGGCATACATCACAAAAGTGAGTTGAACGCGTTCAATCTTGCAGATGATTTCATGGAGGTTTTGCGGCCACTGGTAGATTTATGGGTTGGGCAAAATATCGAAATCGACGAAGAATTTTGCATAAATAAAAGAGAGGGATTAGTCTCACTTCTCAATAAGGACATATTAATCGATGGGGCAAGGCAAAGGGTAATTAGAGCCATAGATATAATGATATCCAGCTATAAAACTGCCACAACAACAAGAGACCTAAAATACCTTAAGTTGCCGGATTTATTGCCGATCATTGAACATGACTGGGAGTGAAAGAAGATACAGGTTTATGAGAATATTGGTATTTTTCGACCTTCCGGTAGTTTCGAAAGAAGACAGAAAAGTTTATGGTCAGTTCAGGAAATTTCTGATACAGGACGGTTATGACATGCTGCAGTTCTCGGTTTACTGCAGAATAGTAAATGGGGAAGATGCTGTTGATAAACATTTACAACGACTTAGAATTAACCTGCCTACTAAGGGTTCCGTTCGCTTTCTTCAGATAACCGACCGGCAATATGCGTCAATGAAAATTCTTCTTGGAGAAAAAACAAAAAAAGAAAAAATCCTGAATACCAAACAAACATTGCTGTTTTGACCTCAAAAATAAATGCGCAAAGTGCTGCGGTCCATCTGGCCGCAGCACTGCATATTCCGCTCAAAATAA
>DBRW01000066.1 GCA_002306075.1 Synergistaceae bacterium UBA1358 | reverse complement strand
GCGAACGCCTCGTTGAGACCGGTAAGTATCCCGCGGTATATGCGCCCTTCGACGTATTCCTCAAGCGGAGTGCCGATGTCGTTCAGTTTGTTCATGAGCGCCGCAGTCTCTTCCGGATCGAAGACCCACTCCCCGTCGCTGAGGGCCGATCTGTCGATGTCGGTCTTTTCTTCCTCTACATAGAGGGAGATGTTCTCGTAGTCGGTGTCCTCGACGACCGTGACCCGCAGCTCTTCAGACGGGGGCTCGTTGGATCCGGCAATGATCGATAGGGGAGTGCAGATCCCCTTGACCGGGGGAATGTTTGCGTAGTCGACTATCTCTGTCATGTTTTTGAGCGATAAGAAGGAGCGGAGCCCGGCACCGTACGCTGCGCGCATCCACCTGTTGGACATGAGCATCCCGACGCCCCCGCCCTCCGTGACCAGTCCGAAGGCCCTCTCCGCGTAGTAGCAGTAGAGGTCGGTGTTGTGGGAGAAAGATGTGAAGGATCTCAGTTTGTCCTTTATGAATGAGAATTCGTCCTGCTTCATGTGCGGCGGGTTCGACGCTATGACGTCGAAGGGTGTGCCCTCGAAGAGGTCCTCGATAAGGATGTTTCCCCATACGAACCTCCTGTCGTCGATCTTCTTGTCCGTCTTCATCCGAAGCCTGGCCTTGAGTATCTCAAGCGCTCCCGCGTTGATGTCCGATGCGTATAGGGAGCTGACGACGAAATTCTCAAAGAAGTTTTTCTCAGTCCGGTCAGCCCCGCTGGCGAGATATTTGCCGAGCCCCGTGCGGATCCTTGATACGAGGTCTGCCATGGCGAATATCATCTGTCCGGATCCCGCTGCGATGTCGCAGAATTTGAAGCTGCGGAGCGACTTGTCGACCTCCCTCGCCTTCGCCCTTATCACAGTGTCGTCGAAGAGGACGTATCCGGGGGAGAAGAGGCCGTCGACCGCCGCGGCGCTGAGTCCGCAGGACCTCCTGATGTGGATCTTGAGCGCGCCAGAGCATGTGTGTGCGAGGATGTCCTCCGGGATCTCGGGGTGGCTGTGGGCGGGGGATACGATAAAAAATGTCCGCCATCCGTCTCCCGTGGATGGAACAAGTGCGACAAAGGCGGCATCGGCATCTGTCCTCAGCAGGTGGTCGGCCATGAAATCCACGCAGTGGGGAAACGCATCCGTTATGGAGACCCCTATCTGGGATTTGACGAGGTGTACCTCTATCCTCGCGTGTCCGAGGGATGGTGTCTGGCTTCCCATCAGCCGGTAGGAGGATATGTAGGGCTTGTATTTCTCTCCGATGTGGATGCCCGATCTTATCCATGTGTCGTCCTCATTCAGGGACGGCAGGTAAGTTTTGACCTCCGAGAGGTATTCGTTTAAGTCTATGAGCGAGTCAGAAGCCTTGAGTCCGATGATCTCCGGATTGCCGGTACTGTGCATGCTGTCACCGCCTGACGTGTTTTTTATGTATATAGTATGTCTATAGTATAGGACAATGTATGAGTTTTAGCCAGAAACTGCCCNNGTGGCTGCTGAGCAATGGCTGAGCATGGCTGAGCGGTTGCTGAGCGGTAGTAAGGGCGGCCGGGAAGGGCACCGGCGGCGGTTGGCAAGCGTGGGCAAGCAGTCGTTAAGCAGTTGTTTTAACACATTAGTGAAGCTGCGACAAATGCGGTCGCATGAAACCGCGGCGTGAGAATGCCGCGGAGAATCCGTGACCTTCGGCCGCAATTCCCCGCAGCGTTTCTCAGCTGCAGATCTACTTCAGCGGAAATGCCACCGCGAGGAACATTTTGAACTTTTCCGTGGCGTAGACGGCGTGGGGTTTGCCGGCGGGCATCAGGATGCTCTCTCCGCTGTGGAGTATGTACTGTTTCCCGTCTATGGTTATGCGTCCCTCTCCGTCAAGAACGGTTATCAGGGCGTCTCCGTGTGAGGAGTGAGAGCTTATCTCCTCGTCCTTGTCGAAGGCGAAGATCGTCAGACTGTGCGCGTCGTTCTGGGCTATGGTCCTGCTTACGACCTGGCCCGGAAGATATTCCACCTGGTCTGCCAGGGAAAAGATCTCCTCCGATGGTATGTTTTTGATGTATTTTGCCATGCTCATTTCCCCCTTCATATTATGATACTGTGACTATTATCGGGTATTTCTCCGTTGCGAGCAATGCACTCGCGAATTCCCCGACCCTGCCTCTCCTACCGCTTGCCCGCCTTTCCCCGCACCTGCCTTTGCCCCTTACGATCGCTCAGCTATTGCTCAGCAACCGCTCAGGCCATTGCTCAGCCGCTCCTCATGGATGCGAAGCGAGCGAATTCTCCGCGGCATGCTCCATGCCGCGAATTTCTACTCTGGAATTTATTTGTAAAATATGCTAATCTTCGCAAACGGAGATGGTGTTATTTGTACAAATTCAGCAGTGTCATGAAAAAGTACGCATATATCCTTCTTACGTCTCTGATCATCTTCCAGACGGCTGTTGCCGTTTTGTCCGCGCACAGCATCCGTTACAGCCTGGGACCCAGGACCGCTACGATAATAATGAACAACATCGAAACGCCCGCCGTCTCCGCAGTTTCCGTCCTCAGGCAGACTCTTTCAAGACTTTTCAGATCCGTCAATAACCTGTCCGACACAGATCTGGTATTTGCCGCAGGCAGAAGCGATGTGTATGGACACTCTTCATTCCGCCCTCTGCCGAACGTACTGGATAAAGACCACATAACCTCGGAAAGCGAACATCTGTTTCTTCCTGTTCTGGATCTGGTGCTGCTGATCTGATCCCGTAACTCCTTTTTCGTTTCCTAATTTCAGATATGTGTTTCAAAACAGGGCTGTCTGCGTACAGCCCATGTTCTGACAGGGAAGGATTGGGGGAAGCAACAAATGCCGCATTTTCACATGGGGCTGGATATCGGATCAACTACGGCGAAAGCTGTACTGCTGGATGATATGGACAGACTCGTCCTCAGCAGGTACAGCCGGCATTTTTCCGATGTCCGATCGGCAGTCTGTGATATTTTTAACGAAGTTAAGCATTTAATAAAAAATTCAAGGATAACGCTTGCGGTGGCCGGATCCGGAGGGATCGGAGTGGCGGAGGAGATGGACCTCCCGTTCACACAGGAGCTCGTGGCGTGTTCGGCATCGGTAAGCAGGTTCATACCTGAGGCGAATGTATGCATAGAGCTGGGCGGTGAGGACGCCAAACTCACGTTTTTCGACCCGAACGGCACCGACCAGAGGATGAACGAGACGTGCGCCGGAGGGACCGGGGCATTTCTGGACCACATGGCGATGCTTATGGGAACGGACACCGCGGGCCTGAACGAGCTTGCGTCAAAACACAGGATAGTATATCCGATCGCATCGCGCTGCGGTGTCTTCGCGAAGACCGACGTCCAGGCTCTGATGAAGGAGGGCGCCGACAGGGCGGACATAGCCGCATCGATATTCCAGGCAGTGGTGAACCAGACTATAAGCGGCCTGGCCTGCGGGAGAAGGATCACAGGCAATGTGGCATTTCTCGGAGGTCCGCTCTATTTCCTTCCGGAGCTGAGAAAGAGGTTCGCCGAAACGCTGAAGTTAGGGCCCGGCCAGTCAATATCGCCCGAAAATTCCCACCTCTTCGTGGCGCTCGGCGCCGCACTCCTTGGGAAGAAGAATGACGTTGTTACCATATCCGAACTCGACAGAAGGTCCGCGATCTATTCGCTTCCGCTCAGCACGGACGGGAAGCCATGCCTGCCTCCGCTTTTCCGTGACGCGGAAGAGAGGATGCAGTTCAGCGAGAGACACGGAAAGTTAAAGACGCCCCGAGCGGAGATAAGCCGGGCGTCGGGTCCGGCATACCTCGGCATAGACGTCGGCTCGACGACGACAAAGGCCGTTCTGACGGACGGGGAGGGAAGGGTGATCTTTTCTGACTACAGGATGCGGGGCGGGAGCGAACCGCTGCGTACCGTGAGCGAGATGCTGAAGGAGCTCTACTCCCGGATGCCTGAAAGCCTCTTCATCAGGAGCAGCTGTGTTACGGGGTACGGAGAAAAACTTGTCTGCACGGCTTTCGGCGCGGACATGGGCGAGGTGGAGACCGTCGCCCATACAAGGGCAGCGGGAGAGATCGACCCCGATGTGGAGTTCATCATCGACATCGGCGGGCAGGACATGAAGTGTCTGAAGACGGAAAAGGGGACGATAAAGCAGATATTCCTGAACGAGGCATGTTCGTCCGGCTGCGGATCTTTCCTGCAGAACTTCGCTGAGTCCCTGGGGATGGATATGGATGAGTTCGTTGCCTGCGCCGAGAGGTCCCGTTCGCCCGTCGACCTTGGCACGAGGTGCACAGTATTCATGAACTCGAAGGTGAGGCAGGCCCAGAAAGAGGGAGCGTCCATAGAGGACATCTCCGCAGGGCTGGTATATTCAGTCGTCCGCAATGCTCTTTACAAGGTGCTGAAGATCAGGAGCGCGGATGAGATCGGGGAGCACATCGTCGTCCAGGGCGGGACATTCAGGAACGACGCGCTTCTTCGGGCATTTGAGATAGTCACAGGCCACAGCGTGCTGAGGCCGGACATGCCGGAGTTCATGGGAGCTTACGGGGCGGCACTTATAGCAAAGGACAGGGAGGGCCCCGGCAGGAGCTCGATAATTTCAAAGGAGCAGCTTGAACTGTTCGAATACGAGACGGAGACGAAACGCTGTCCGGGGTGCGGCAACAACTGCCTGCTGACCGTTACATCTTTCGGCGGAGGGCGCAGGCACGTCACTGGCAATATGTGCTCGAACGGAGAGAACGGGGGTGCCGGAGGAGCCGAACTTCCTCCGAACCTCTATGCCTGGAAGTACAAGAGGCTTTTTGAACACTATGTGCCACTGAGCGCGGAGGATGCCCCGAGGGGAACTGTGGGGATCCCGAGGGTGCTGAACATCTACGAAGACTATCCTTTCTGGTTCACGCTCTTCACCGGGCTTGGGTTCAGGGTGGAACTTTCCTCACCGCGGCCCGACGAAAGCCTGGCAATAGACACTGTGCCGTCGCAGACGCTCTGCTTCCCCGCGAAGCTGGCGCACCGACACCTGCAGGAGCTCCTCGACAGGGGAGTGAAGCTCATCTTTTTCCCCGGCGTGCAGAAGGAAAAGAGAGAGTTCAAGGATGCCGGCAACTGCCTCAACTGCCCCGTGGTGGCAGGATATCCGGATGTGGCGGGGCTGAACGTTGACGGACTGAGCTCACCGGGCGTGCACTACATCCACTCGTTCTTTTCCCTCGATGCGCCCGGCAGGATCGTTGAGCAGGTCGTCAAGGCGTTTGACCGGTACGGCATATCCCGTTCCGAGGCCGCAGAGGCAGTAAGGAAGGCATATGCGGAACATGCCGCGTTTAAAAGAGACGTGGAGGAGATGGGCGACCGCGCGGTAAGGTATGTGAACGAAAAAGGGGTGACCGGGATAGTCCTGGCGGGCCATCCCTACCACCTCGATCCGGTCGTCAACCACGGCATACCGGAGCTGATAAACGGTTACAACGTGGCTGTGCTGACGGAGGACTCGGTCGCGGGAAGGTCGCGCGGCATGGATACGGGCGCGGATCTGGATGTGATCGACCAGTGGGTCTTCCACTCCCGCCTCTACAGGGCGGCAAGGGCCGTCGCGAGGGATCCGGAGCTTTCCGGGTTCGAACTTGTCCAGCTCAATTCTTTCGGATGCGGGCTGGATGCGATAAGCGCGGATCAGACAGCCGCGCTTTTGAAAAAAGACGGGAAGATGCACACTCTTATCAAGATCGACGAGAGCAAGAACAACGGAGCCGCGAGGATCAGGATACGCTCCCTCCTCGCCGCCGTCCGGACAAAGCGGGAGGAGCAGGAAGTGCCGTTCGGTCCCGCGGTCACGGGATCGGGGAGGCGTTCAGTCCCTGTTTTCTCCGGTAAAAGGACGATACTCTGCCCGCCGCTTTCGCAGTATCACTTCCAGTTCCTTGAACCGATAATGAGGGCGGAGGGGCATGACTTCAGAGTCCTGCCGGAAGGCGGCAGGGAGTCTGTCGAGCTGGGGCTCAGGTATGTCAACAACGACGCATGCTACCCCTCCATGATAGTCGTGGGGCAGTTCCTCAACGCTCTGAAGAGCGGCCTGTACGATCCGAAAAATAGCGACTGCTTCTATGCCCAGACGGGAGGTTCCTGCAGGGCCAGCAATTACGTGCCTCTTCTGAGGAAGGCGCTCGACGAGGCCGGGTTCGAAGAGGTCAGGATACTCGCGGTCAACTCGCAGTGCAGGAACTCGATACCTTTCCGCCTCTCCCCGAGAGTAATGTTCCGGGCGGCCAAGGCAATGGTCTACGGTGACCTGCTCATGCGGCTGCTCCTGAGGACAAGGCCCTATGAACTGTACAAGGGCTACGCTGAGGCGCTTTATGAAAAGTGGTCTTCAAAATACAGGGATGCGATAGCGGGCGGAAGAGGCCCGGACCTTGCCTCGTTCATCAGAAATACCGTGGCGGATTTCAACGCGGTGCCGGTTTCGGGCGAAGAAAAGCCCAGGGTCGGGATCGTGGGGGAAATACTGGTCAAGTATCACTTTGGAGCCAACGAGAGGCTCGTGGACCTCATAGAGTCCGGCGGCGGGGAAGCAGTGCTCACCGATATGGCATCCTTCCTCCTCTACTGTCTCTGCGATCCGGTGTTCAGTCACAGAGAGCTCTCCGGACGCCTCAGCCCGGCCATAGCCGGACGTAGCGCCATAGCCGCGGTCGAATTCCTGCGCAGACCTGTGAGAAAGGCCCTTGAGGGAACGCGGTTCGGCGCGCCGCACAACATATATTCACTTGCGGACAAAGCTTCCTCCGTGGTCTCCTGTGCCAACCAGGCAGGCGAGGGGTGGCTGCTTACGGCCGAGATGATGTCGCTGATAGAGAGCGGTGTCAGAAAGGTGATATGCGTCCAGCCCTTTGCGTGCCTTCCCAACCATATCACGGGGAAGGGAGTCATAAAGGAGCTCAGAAGACGCTATCCGGGGTCGAGCATACTTGCGCTCGACTACGATCCGGGCACGAGTTCCGTCAACCAGATGAACAGGATACGGCTGCTTATGTCCTGAAAAGATCTGCTTTTGAGGGGGCCCTGTAAAGGGTCCCCTAGCAGTATACTGAACTGTCCGTCCAGCTCCTCTCCAGCTCCTCGAGCCTCTTGAGCGCCTTTGGCCCGAGGTGCTCGGCGACCTGTATGAGCAGCGTGTTGATAAGGCCGATCGGTATCAGGAGCGAATCTATGTGCGCGATGTGGGCGCACGGCGAGACGACGTACATATCTGCCGCCTTCGCCAGCGGACTGAACGGCGAGTCTGTTATCGCGGCTGTGAAGAACTTCCTCTTTTTCGCGAGCGCTATGCACTCCACGGTCTGTCTTGTGTAGCGCGGATAACTGATCCCTATGACGATGCTGTTGTCGGGGGCCGCGATCAGGTGGTTGCCTATAGTGTCGGTCGTCGGAAGATGGACGCCGGGAAAGAACCAGGATAGGTAATATTCCATATATACGGCAAGAGACCTCGTGCTTCGGAGCCCTACTATGTAGATCGCATCCGAGGCACATATTTTTGCAGCAAGTTTTTTGATAGTCTCGTCGTCAACGGTGGAAAGCGCTTCCTTCGCCTGTTCCAGATCGCTGTTGATGACTCTCGCGATGAGCCCGCCCGTCTGCGGCTGCAGCTTGTGCGTCTGAAGGCGTCCGAGCGTGGAAAGCTGATCCTTTGCCTCTTCCTGCAGGGACTTTATGAAATCCGGGAAGCTTGAGAAACCCAGGCTGGATGCCATCCTTATGACAGAGGCCTCGCTCGACCCGGCATTCTTGCCGAGCTGGAGCGCGGTCAGAAAGATCGATTCGAGCCTGTTCTTGAGCATGTACTCCGCAATTTTTTTCTGTGCAGGAGGAAGATTCTCCAGGTTGTTCTCGATGTTTTTCCAGCCCATCATCGTCACTCCCGATATCTAAGATCGAATGCTTTACGCAGGGATGATCCCCGAAATAAAAACATCATTACTTTATCACATGAACAACGGGATCAGGAATACCTGTTATACAATTTCGAAAAATAATAAAAAAAAATAAGAGTTGACAAAAAAAATGATATACGGTATATAAAACTGAAGGAAATCCTTCATATGCCGGTGCGCTGTCACAGGTGAATACTGTAGCGACAGAAAGCGATTTTACCTGTATTTTTTGAAGAAGATCAAAACGATTATCAAATTGGACCGGCTCGCCTGTTGACGCACATTGTGATTTATTTCCTTCAATTATGACGGGAGGTTGAAAACAGGATGTTGCAGCACTCATTTCCCCGAAGTTTCAGGACAAACTACATCGAAGCGGACTATGGAGAGGGTATCTATATATATGATACCGATGGCAAAAAGTATCTTGACGGATGCTGCGGTGCTCTGATCTCAAACCTGGGGCACCGCAACAGGGAGATCATCGAAGCGATCAAGGCACAGTATGATAAGATCGAATTCGCACATCCCTCACGCTGGAAGTGCGGGATAGTCGAAGAAGCGGCGACAGCGGTCGCGGAGACTGCACCGGGCGACCTGGATCAGGTCTGGTTCGTAAGCGGCGGGAGCGAAGCCATAGAATCGGCTGTCAAGCTGGCCAGGCAGTATTTCGTCGAAAGAGACGGCCCCTCCACGAGCAAACATCTTACGATCGGACGCTGGAACTCTTACCACGGAAGCACGATCGGCACGATGGCGATAGCCGGATCCATGGCCCGCCGCAGGGTATTCTCGCCGCTCTTCAGAGAATCGCCCAAGATCGCGGCCTGCTACTGCTACCGCTGTGAGTTCGGGGCAGAGTACCCTTCATGCGGCATGATGTGCGCGAAACATCTCGAAAAAATGATAAAGATAATAGGCCCCCAGTATGTTTCCTCCTTTATAGCGGAGCCCCTTGTCGGCTCGACGGTCGGCGCGATAACGCCGCCGGACGAATACTGGCCAATGATAAGGGATATCTGCAGCAGGTACGACGTTATCCTGATCTCCGACGAAGTTATGACGGGATGCGGGAGGACGGGAAAGAATTTTGCCGTCGACCACTGGAACGTAGTGCCTGACATCATCGCCACAGCGAAGGGGCTTGCCGCCGGTTATGTGCCGACAGGCGGCATCATCGCAAGGACCCACCTCGTTGAGGCAATAAAGAACGGAAGCGGATCGTTCATGCACGGTCATACCTACAACGGAAACCCGATAAGCGCCGCGGCCGTATGCGCTGTGTTCAAGTATATGAAGGAGCACGGGCTGGTCGAAAACGCCGCCAAAATGGGAGAGATGCTCGGAGCCGGACTGAAGAAGATCGCGGCGGAAAACCCGATCGTGGGTGATGTCAGAGGCAAGGGCCTCATGTGGGGATTTGAACTGGTAAAGGATAAGTCGACCAAGGAACCCTTTGAGAAAACAGGTGCGGCGAATGTCGCCACGAAGGAATGCGTGGACAGGGGCCTGATCATTTATCCGGGCTCCGGCCAGGTGGAAGGACTCCTTGGAGACAATTTCCTGGTCGCGCCTCCGCTGATCATAAACGAGGCCCAGGTCGGCGAGCTGCTGGAAAAACTGGCAGCCGGGCTGGATGCGGCGGCAAAGAAACTTCTGTAGGTTTTTTACCCTGCCGTTTGCGGCAGGTATGCGCAGCAACGCGAAATAATACATCATTTAAGGAGGTATGTTTTTTATGAAGAAGAGGAACATTATCGCGCTTGGTATCATCGCAGTCATGCTTTTTGCAGGTATCGCCTCCGCTACGACGTTTATCACCATCGGTTCAGGCGGAGTCGGGGGAACATATTACCCGCTCGGCGGAGTAATGGCTGAACTTCTGACGAAGGGCGGACTGGACATCAAGGCTACATCCCGCTCGACTGCGGCTTCAAAGGAAAACTGCCGTCTTGTTGCCTCAAACAAGGCACAGATAGGGATGACGATGGGATCGACCCTCTATCAGGCTTACACAGGGACCGAGGCTTTTCAGCAGGACGGAAAACTCCCGCTCCTGACCCTCATGAACATGTATGCCGCCCCGCAGCACCTTGTGACTACGACCAAGACAGGCATCAAGACCTTTGCTGACCTTAAGGGCAAGAAGATATCCCTGGGGGCTCCCGGCGGCGGAGACCAGCTTCTCTCCCTGATGATACTCGAGGCGGCGGGCTGGGATCCCGACAAGGACATCAACAAGCAGCAGCTGACACAGCCCGAAGCGGTAACTGCGCTCAAGGACGGCAACATCGATGCCGCTTTCTTCAACTTCGCGGCGCCCGGCTCGGCGATCATGGAGATAGCGGCCGTACGTGACGTGGTTTTGATACCGCTTCCGGACGACGTTATCGACAAGGTCACCAAGAAGAAC
>DBRW01000040.1 GCA_002306075.1 Synergistaceae bacterium UBA1358 | reverse complement strand
TGGCTGCGTTTATCGCATCGAACGAGGAACTGTTTTGGAGAAGCAGCTGAGCGATCTTAAAGACTGGCAAGCGATCGTAAAAGACAGCGGCTCCGCCGTGTGAAACTGCCGGAAGAGCGCCGGCGTGAAGTGCGACAGAATCATGTCGCGTGAAATTGCCGAAAAACCATCAGCGTGATGCGATGGTGAAGCAATAGCAGGGGCGGGAAATTCGCGGCCTTCGGCCGCTGGAGAATTTGCAGCCTCCAGTCCGCGGAGAATTTGTCTGCTTCGCATCGCGGAGGTTCAAGATCAATTTCTTTACAGTCTTGGTCTAATTCTTCGTCTTCCCCGAATGCCTCGATCGGGGATCCAGCGTCTTCTGTTTAGGTTTTAAAAAGCCAGTAAAGGCAAAGATCTAAAGCCACTGACCCCGTTAAGAAGCGTACGGGGGAGACGATAAAGGGCCAGTTCTTAAGGTTTTTACAATCGCTCGGCTATTGCTCAGCCATGCTCAGCGATCACTCAGCTGCTTTTTGGCTGCAAATTCCCCGCCTGACGGAGTCAGGCAATTCACCGCGATGCGAAGCAGTCAAATTCTCCAGCGAACACGATCCTCAGTTCGCGAATTCTCCAACAAATGCGGTCCCCACCTATCTTTCTGTTAAATAGTAAACAAATGACCGTATCTTGTGAATTTTCTTAAAATTTGCTTGAAATTTCATCCCTACATGCTAGAATACCACTCATGGCAGAAAACATTTCGGCAAACATAGACTTGTTTTTATCGACTATTGAGTCGCGAGGACGCTCAAAAAACACCGTTGTGAACTACAGGGTGGATCTGGAGCAGTTCAGGGAGTATTTGCTGAGGCAGGGCATTTCTGACATATCAGAGATCGACGCTCAATCCGTCAGGGTTTATCTTTCAAATATCATTGGCTTTGGCATAGCCAAAACCTCGGCCGCGAGAAAGCTGTCTGCGGTGAGGGGCTTCATCAGATGGCTTTCATCAAGGGGTATCCTTGATTATGGAGTGGCTGCCGGATTAAAAGGACCCAAACTGCCATCTTCTCTGCCCAGGGCCCTGTCGTATGAGGAGACTGAAAGGATCCTCACAGAGGGTCCGGAGCAAGGAAAACACTATCAGAGGGACAGACTCGTGCTTGAGCTTTTATACGGTTCGGGTCTGCGCGTATCTGAGCTTATAGATTTGAACTGGGAAGATATCGAAACGGATCAGAGGGTGATCCGGATCATAGGCAAAGGTTCCAAGGAACGTCTGGTCCCCTTTGGCAAGGGTGTTAAAAAACTGCTTGAGGACTGGAGGGGCATTTCCCCGGAAGGTAAGAAAGGCCCCCTCTTCAGATCGGAAAAAGGAGCCGAGAGGCTGACAGTCCGGACCGTACACAGATTGGTCCAAAAAGCCGCGATGCGCGTAGGCATTTACGGTGTTTCACCGCATACCCTCAGGCACTGTTTTGCGACACATCTGTTGGAGAGAGGAGCCCCTCTGAGGGTGGTACAGGAACTGCTGGGGCACGAAAGCATAGCTGCGACCCAGAGGTATCTGTCCATCACAGCCGAACAGATGAAGAGAAGTTATCTGGAACATCATCCGAGAGCACACGAGCAGTGACCAAAATAGAAAAACAGGAAAGGAAGTTGTTGCAATGGACACACCGAAAGAACTTATCGAAGCAAGGCCGAAAATTATGAATCCTGCCGCAATGCAGGATCTTCTTGAGAAAACGAGGATGGTAAGCCGTGCACTTCAGGCGCGCAAAGAACGCGGCACACCCGACTATCCCAAACTGGCAAGACTCATGTCAGACCTCTCCGCAGCAAACGTTTACGTCATCAACGGCGAGGGAAGGATCCTCGGCTATGCCTGGATAAGCGAATATGACTGTCCGATAATGGCGGACCAGCTCCTTGACGGAGCGATGCCGGCAGCATATGTGGAAAAGGTAAACTCTTTCCATGAATCGATACTTAACCACACCGACCACGGTCTTTGCGCATACGCAGACCAGCCCTGCACGTATTCAAACAAGCATGTGCTGCTCGTTCCCATCAACGGTTCGGGAGAAAGGCTCGGCACCCTGATCCTTGCCCGTTTCGGCTGTCAGTTCGATACAAGGGATCTTGTCCTTGCCGAATATCTCGGCACGGTAGTGGGGCTGGAGATCCTCAACGACAGAGGAAAGTCGATCGAGGAGCGCGGACGCGAGCGTCTTGTAGTTCAGATGGCAATGAGGGCCCTTTCTTACTCCGAGGTCGAATCGGTAAGACATATAATCGAAGACCTTGGCGGAGCTGAAGGAGTGGTGGTTGCAAGTAAAGTGGCAGACAGGGTAGGCGTGACCAGAAGCGTTATAGTCAACGCATTGAGAAAACTTGGAAGTGCGGGTATCATAGAGAGCAGGAGCCTCGGGATGAAGGGGACCTACATAAAAGTTCTCAGCCCGCTCTTTTTAGAGGAGCTTGGAATAACAGTATCCCGTTAAAATTTACGCAGGGGGGAGATACCTTGAAGGCAAAGATCCTGATTGCCGATGATTCGGCCAGTATGCGTTCGATCCTTAAGGATCTGCTTCTTCGAAACGGATTCGATGTTGCCGGAGAAGCAGAAAACGGCAAAGAGGTCCTGGCGCTCTATGAAAAAATAAAACCGGACGTTGTGACGCTGGACATAATGATGCCTGAAATGAACGGTATCCAGATCCTTAAGGAGATCAAGGAAAGGTATCCGGAGTCCAGAGTCGTGATGTCAGCTTCCATGGGGCAGCAGGAGCTGGTGGTCGAAGCCATCAGAGCAGGAGCTGACGATTTCTTCATAAAGCCAGTCCAGACAGAGAGAGTCGTAGAAGCGATAGAGAAGGCGCTTCACCATAGAGACAGCATATTCTCAACAAAGTAGTAGCCATTTTTTATTATTATGGTAGAATGCGCTCCATGATATTAAAAACTCTGTTACGAACAGAGACACATTTTCCTTGGAGGTAAGGACCGCATATGGTAGATAAGGCACCTGCAGCAACAGGAGTAAGCGTGGGGGACGTGCTGAACGGAACAGTTGAGCATGTCGCAGCATACGGAGCTTTTATAAGGCTTGATTCGGGACAGAAGGCAATGGTCCACATATCGGAGCTGTCCCACAACTATGTCAAAAAAGTCGAGGATGTCCTGGAAGTCGGACAGAAGATAACTGCCAAGGTCATCAAAATTGACGACAAGGGCAGGATAGACCTTTCGATAAAGGCACTGCAGGTAAAAGAGCCTCCGGCAAGACCGGCTTACCGTGAAGACGACTTTGAAAAGAAGCTGTCGTCATTCCTTAAATCCAGCGATGAAAAAATTGCGGATCTCAGCAGGTCAAAAGAGGTCCGCAGCTCCAAAAAGCGTTCAACGGCAGGCCAGTCAGGCAAAAAATAGCCGGGAACGGACGATGGACATAAATGCGTCAGGACAGTCGGCAGACATAAGTTTGCCGACTTTTTGGACTCCGCTGAGTGAGAACGATGTCATCCTTCTTCGAAAGAGGAACAGAAGGAGACGCTTCGATATCTCAATAGTTTATGCGGTCGCGGCGAGATGTTCGTTTGGTTTCCCGCAGGTTCTCGTGTGCCGCCCCGAAAGGAAAGAGGGCAGTCCTTTTCCGACTTTATTCTGGCTCACGTGTCCCTATCTTGACCGAAAGTGCGGCGAGCTTGAATCGCTTCATAAGATCAGGGAACTGGAAGAGCTTTTCAGCACAAGACCAACGGAGGTAGCGCGCTGGCACAAAGAATATGCTCTGCTGAGAAAGAGTATATCCGAGACCGGCATCGATATCCCGACCGGGGTCGGAGGGATAGACAGTCAGGGAGCTCCCAATGCGGTCAAATGCCTGCATCTTCAGGCAGCCACATGGATTGGATGGCGATACCATCCAGCTGCAGACTGGCTGCAAAAAGAGTTTGGGGCTGCGGAATGTTCCAACGGACTCTGCGGGAACTGCGATCGGCCTCCGCTGAAACCTCAGGTATGAAAAGGGTGGTCAGTCAAAGGCACCGGACTTGACAAGACGAAGGTTTAAATTATCGACAAACAATTATATAATTTGACAAGTCCGTATTGACTTTCTCGTAAAAGCCTGTAAAATATCCCATCGTGATGTACGTTTTTGAGCCGTTAGCTCAGTTGGCAGAGCACCGGACTTTTAATCCGGGTGTCCCGGGTCCGAGTCCCGGACGGCTCACCACTTTGCGGTCCCATCGTCCAGAGGCCTAGGACACCGCCCTTTCAAGGCGGCGACACGAGTTCGAATCTCGTTGGGACCGCCATAATTTTAGAGGCCAGCGTAGCTCAGTCGGTAGAGCAGCGCACTCGTAATGCGCAGGTCTCCGGTCCGAATCCGGACGCTGGCTCCACTTTCGATCAAATCAAGACCTCGGTCAAAGGCCGGGGTCTTTTTTTA
>DBRW01000017.1 GCA_002306075.1 Synergistaceae bacterium UBA1358 | reverse complement strand
ATGGGCAACCTCCTACTCGATTGTGTCTTTCCTTTTTTATCTGCTGAACCAGGGAAATTTTTCGGCCATTCCCGGACGTCTGGGTATTCCTTTGGGAGTCTGCGAGACCTTTTTCCAGATCAGAAAGAACCTTTTGATATCGCCGAGCATGTATGGATGGATGCGCGGCGACGAAAAGCCAAGAGCGCTCCACTTGTTCCCCACGACCTCCAGTTCCTCGATCACTTTAGGACCCTTGAAGGCCAATGCCATGCCTTTTATCCGTACAAATGGGGCGAGGTACTCTGCCAGGACCCCCGAAGCGCAGACTGCCCTGGCAGCCGCGACATGGAATTTTTCTCGCTCATTGTTGGCGTATTCTTCGGATCTCTTGCATACTACGGTCACATTTCTGAGCCCTAGAGCCACTGCCATTTTTTCAACAAGGGCGCACTTGCGAGTTATGCTGTCCAAAAGCGTCACATTAAGCCCCGGTCTGCAGATGGCCCATACGATCCCGGGCAGTCCGCCGCCCGTGCCTACGTCTATGATCCTGCCTTCATGGGGAAGCAGCGGCAGAGCCGATGCGCAGTCCATGATATGCGAATCCCACAGGGTCTCCTCGTCGGAGGGGCCGGTAAGCCTGGCGAGCTCGTTAGCAGCTGAGAGGAGCGAGAGGTATTTTCTAAGCTTTTCCTCGTTCGTTCTGACCTCTGATTCGACTGTTTCAACAAAAATTTCTTTTTCCAAGAAAAAACCTCCCAATAACGGGATAATATCTTTATACACCAGTGTATAATAACCCAATAAGCAAAATGACGGGAGGCCGAATCGTGGAATCCTTTGAAAAAGGAACCAAAACGAGAGAAGGAGTAATCAATATTATTGATCTCCATGGGACCTGGAGAGAGATGGGAAGGCAGTACGGTGCCCTTATGGCTTCCGAGATGAAGCATATATACGAAAAAGGCATAATCGAGAAGCTCGTGAACGAATGCGGGATGGATATCGAAAACCTGAAAGACCGCGCCTCCAAGTTCTATGCGAACTATCCTTTCAGGTTCAAGGAAATCATATGCGGGATGTCGGAGACATCCGGTCTCCCCATGGAGCAGCTCCAGCTGGTCAACGCCGTGGAGCTTATCGCGGCCACGGCCCTTACCCTTCCGCAGTGCACAGGTATAGCCGCATGGGGAGACTATGTCAGTGAGACCCTTGTTTACGGCAGGAACTATGATTACCTTCCCTGGTTCAAGGAGTTCAGCAAAGACATAGTGATAGCCTGCTACCATCCTGCCGACGGATCACTTGCGACTGCGACGATGGGATATGCCGGGGAAATATATGTCGTCAACGGCATGAACGAGAAAGGGATCTACCTGGAGCTCAACAACGGCATGCCGTCTGGGGGAGCTCTCTGGTATGACAGCAGAGTCCCTTCGGTAGCGGCCCTTTTCCAGTTCCTTCTTGACGGCGCTTCTCTGGACGAGATAGAGAGCTTTTTCCAGACAACAAAGTCGAATTTTGCGTACATAATAGGAGTTTCGGACGGACAGACAGCCAGGTGCTACGAGTGGCCGGTATTTGAAGTAAAGAGGCGCGAATCCCATTCCCGCCACGGCCTCACCGTTCTCAGCAACCATTTCACCGAGTTCTCATGGGGCCTTCCGAGACCTGATGACAAAACTTACTGGCTGACAAGGACAAGGAGACAGAACCTTCTGGCCCTTGCAAAGCACTTTAAAGGGACGATAGACAGCAAAACGATGATGAAGATGATGGACACCAGGATAGAAGATCTTGGTGCGACTACGGACATGACGGTCTATCAGATGGTGGTAGTGCCTGAACACTTCCGGCTCTGGTTCAAGATACCCGATACACAGGACTGGACAGAGATAGACATGAAGGCGATCCTGAAACCCCGCGAAGCGTAACGGGGAGGACTGAAATTTATAAGAACTGATGATTTCATAAGCCGGTCCCGCTTAAAACTGCAGCAGAGGATCGGCTTTTCCCTTTTTGATACATCTTACGTCACAGACAGTAAAAAATAATTATCACATGTCAGATCATGGTGGATATTGGGGGATCGTCAATGGCAAGGTACTATATCGGTTTTGACTGCGGCACGATGGGAACGAAGACGGCGCTGTACAGGGATGACTCTGTCAGAATGGCAGAGGCCTACAGAGAAAACATCATCTCATATCCCCATCCCGGAAGGGCGGAGATGGATCCATGCGGCTTCGTAAGGAATGTTGAGGAGGGGATCAGGGAGTGCCTTCATAAGTCGGGCGTAAACCCCCATGATATAAGGGGCATTTCCGCGAGCGGTATCATCTGCGGTATCGTCGGGATAAATGAAAACTGGGAACCTGTTACGCCCTTCGTGCCCTATCTGGACAACCGTGCAAGGTGCGAAGCCGAATGGGTCAAGGAAAACGTTGAGCCCGTCTGGCTCGAAGAGAGCGGCAACTGCATAGTTGATGAGTTCATGCCCCCGCTCATACTGAGGTGGTTCCTGAACCACTACACCGGATTCCGCGAAAAGGCCGTAAAAGTCGTCAACAACGGTCCCTTTGTGCTCGGCACCCTTGCTGGGCTCAAGGCAGAGGATGCTTTCCTTGACTGGGCCACAATGTCCGGCTGGCTCATAGGCTACGATGCACATAAGAGAGACTGGTCTCCCAAACAGACGGAGGCCCTGGGCATACCCATGGAGATACTGCCGAAGATAGTCAAGCCATGGGATGTGGTAGGATATCTCTGCCCGAAAGAGGCGGAAAAGGTCGGTCTTCCCGCCGGGATCCCGATAATCGCCGGAGCGGGCGACACGATGCAGTCCGCTCTTGCGTCGGGATTGATCGAACCCGGCCTGAGCACTGATGTTGCAGGTACGGCGTCGATATTTGCTGTCGCGGTCGACGGGATGGTCGAAAAGATATCGCGTTCCCCCGGAATGATGTTTGCAACGGGCACGCTTGAGGGGTCGTACTTCTACTGGAGCATGATCAGGGCAGGCGGTCTCTCCCTGCGTTGGTTCAGGGACAATGTAGCCGGATGCCCGGGAGATCCCTCCTTCTACGCCAAAATGGACGCACTGGCGGGCGAGGTGCCTCCGGGTTCGAGGGGGATACTCTTTTATCCCTATCTCCAGGGAGCCGGACCTGACATGCCAGGAGCGTGCGGAGCTTTTCTTGGGCTGTACGGTTCCAGCGACAGGGCTGCCATGTGGAGGTCCATGCTTGAGGCGATCGCCTTTGAATATGCCCAGATGATACAGGTCTACAGGGAGTGCGGCATTCCGCTCAGAGAGATAATCGGCACCGAGGGCGGAAGCAAAAGTCCGCTCTGGACGCAGATCAAGGCGGACATACTCGGAGGTGCGTACAACATCCCCACGAGAAGCGAGGGCGGCCTTATGGCAGACGTCGCCGTTGCCGCATACGGTGTGGGAGATATCAAAGACCTTAAAGCGACGATGAAGGAATGGATAACATTCAGAGGACGCTTTGAGACAGATCCCAAAAACTACAGTATCTATCAGGATATCTTTAAGATCAGACAGTCTATCCTGTGCTCTTCGATGAAAGAAACATTCGCGGGGCTCGAAAAGATAAGAAAGATCCTCGGACAGTAGGCTGAAGTGAGAAGGTCCCGGAGGCATCTCCGGGGCCTTCTTAATGTCAGTGCGCCCGACATGTGCGCAGGCTAGAAGGTGAAAGACCGTTACAGGCTTTGCAGTGGGAACTGTTAGCCGAAGGCAAGGGTGTCCATCGT
>DBRW01000037.1 GCA_002306075.1 Synergistaceae bacterium UBA1358 | reverse complement strand
CTTTGATGGAGGAAACATTGAAGAACTGCGGACTGCTGCGCAAAGACCTTAAAAGGTCAGCCGGGAGGTGAAGGAGAGGCATCTCGTATTTTGAAATCACAAAGGCATCGACACTATCTGTAAGGAGGAATTCTATGAAACTGGAACTTATGAAAGTAATTGTCAAAAGCGTCAGCTGGGGTGACAGGACAGAGATCCTTAAAGACGGAACGCTGAAAGTAAATAAAAAAGAACTTCTTGAACATGTTTCAGACGAAGAGAACCTCAAAAGCATAGATGCAGAAATCGCTCTTCCGGGAGAAAGTGTGAGAATAACCCCTGTCAAGGACGCGATCCAGCCAAGATATAAAGTTGAGGGCGGCGGACAGGTCTTCCCGGGAATGGTCAGCGATGTTGAATCCGTAGGCGAGGGAAAGACGATCGTCCTCGAGGGGGCAGCCGTCATAACATGCGGGAGGATAGTGGGCTTCCAGGAAGGCATAGTGGACATGTCGGGGAAAGGTGCCGAATATACTCCTTTCTCCAAAACGTGCAATGTGGTACTGGTCTTCGAACCCAAAGAGGGCATAGAGGTCTATGCCTATGAGAAGGCATGCAGGCTTGCGGGCCTCAAGGCTGCGATGTACCTCGCGAAATGCGTGCATGAAGCGGGAGTGACACCGGATAAGACCGAGACGTTCGAAATCCCTCCTTTTGCCCGGAGCATGAAGGAGTTCCCGGGGCTTCCGAAAGTTGCGTACCTTTACATGCTGCAGACCCAGGGACTGCTGCACGATACCTACGTGTACGGGGTCGATGCGAAGAGGATACTTCCCACCATCATCCATCCCAATGAGACAATGGATGGGGCCATAGTTTCAGGCAACTGCGTCTCAGCGTGCGACAAGAACAGCACTTATGTCCATCAGAACAACCCGGTCATCAGATCTCTCTACGAGCGTCACGGCAAGGATATCAATTTCGTCGGGGTCATTATAACCAACGAGAACGTCACCCTTGCCGACAAGAGAAGAAGTTCCTCATTTGCCGTGAAGATCGCCAAAATGTTCGGAGTCGACGGAGTGGTGATCAGCGAAGAGGGCTTCGGGAATCCCGACGCGGACCTGATCATGAACTGCCGCAGGGCAGAGAAGGCAGGGGTCAAAACAGTCCTGATAACCGACGAGTACGCAGGCAGGGACGGAGCCAGCCAGTCCCTTGCAGATGCGGCGCAGGAGGCAGATGCGGTCGTTACCGCTGGAAACGCCAACATGATCATCGACCTTTCTCCGATGGAGAAGGTCATCGGTTTCACCGAATATGTAAATGTAATTGCCGGAGGATTTGACGGATCACTTAAACCCGACGGGTCGATAGAAGTTGAACTTCAGGCGATCACAGGCGCGACATGTGAGCTGGGCTTCAATAAACTCGGTGCGGAGACCTGGTAGGGGAGGGGAAAAAATGACTTACAGAATAGTTCACTACATAAACCAGTTTTTCGCCGGTATAGGCGGAGAGGAAAAAGCTGGAACAGGACCCGAATCAAAAGACGGAGCGATCGGTCCGGGAATGGCCTTCAAGGCTGCTTTCGGCAGCGAAGCCGAGATAGTCGGCACGGTCATATGCGGAGACGGTTATTTTGCCGAGAACATGGATGGGGCTTCAGAGAAAATATTAAAAATGATCTCTGATTTCAGCCCCGATGCGGTCATCGCAGGACCGGCTTTCAACGCGGGGCGCTACGGAACGGCATGCGGCGCTGTCAGCGAAGCTGTAAGCAAAAAGCTCGGGATACCGGTAGTTACCGGCATGTATCCGGAGAATCCCGGAGTCGACATGTACAGGAAGGGCATCTACATCGTTGAAACTTCCGACAGTGCAAGAGGAATAAAGGATGCGGTGCCCGCGATGGCGAAACTTATCATGAAGCTGCTTCGCGCAGAGCCTGTGGGAAGCCCTGCCGACGAAGGCTACATCGAGCGCGGTGTAAGGGTCAACTGCTTCCAAGACAAGATCGGTGCCGAGCGTGCCGTTGATATGCTTGTGAAAAAACTTAAGGGTGAGGAATTCAGGACAGAATATCCGATGCCTGTTTTTGACAGGGTAGCGCCGGCAGAGCCGATAAAGGACATGAAAAACGCCGTGATAGCCCTTGTTACATCGGGCGGCATCGTTCCGAAAGGCAACCCGGACCATATCGAGGCTTCCAGTGCCACCAAATACGGTACCTACAGCATTGCCGGGGTCCAAAGCGCGGATGAGGTAGCTTACGCGACCGCGCACGGAGGATATGACCCGACGTATGCCAACACCGACCCTAACCGTGTGCTCCCGATAGACGTGCTGAGAGAGATGGAAAAGAACGGTGAGTTCAAGAAGCTCTACGACTATTTCTTCACCACAGTCGGAAACGGGACGCCGGTCGCAAATGCCAAGAAATTCGGCACCGAGATAGGGGCGAGACTGAAAAAAGACGGCGTTGATGCCGTGATACTCACCTCCACCTGAGGAACCTGCACCCGTTGCGGAGCAACGATGGTCAAGGCGATTGAGGCAACAGGCATTGCAGTCGTCCACATATGCACGATAGTCCCGATCTCGCAGACAGTCGGGGCAAACAGGATCGTACCTGCGGTAGCTATACCGCATCCGCTTGGCGATCCCACAAAGAGCCACGAGGAGGAGAAAATGATCAGAAGGGCCATTCTCGAGAAAGCTCTCGAAGCCCTTAAAACACCGATCACGGAACAGACAGTATTCAACTAGCCGGTCCCCGAGGCTGGAAGACCCATATACGAGATGGCGGCAGGATGGTCAGATCCGCATCGGCCCTTCTGCCGCCGCTTATAAGCTGTAATATTTTTATTATGTCGGACAGAATATAATTTGTGAGCGTTTTTGCGTAATTTTTGTTCGACCCAATAAAGACCTCCAATTTTTTCAAAAATATAATTGTAACCAGATATGCTACGACAACCTGACGATGATCAAACGGCCAGATATGGAGGAATGCCAGATGCCCAACGCAGCAGTCAAAGGAACATCATATTCACTGAACCATACCCCCGAACTCGCGCTTCACTACGGGAACACACCATTTGTAGAGAGGGAGGTCCATCCTGATTCGGAATTCCTCACGCTCCTCCCTAAGCACGTACAGAGTTATGACCAGTGTTCAAGGTATGCCCCCAACCTTGTTTATATTGGGGCATTGGACCCTGAAGAACTGGAAAAAAGAGAACAGCCCTGGTATGAAAAACTGGAGCCTGAATCGGTAAGGTATGGCAAATACGGGGAAATAATGCCCGAGGACGAGACCCTCGGCATGCTGGATCTCTGTGACGTTTTCGACCTTGTATGGCTTGAGAAGGGGTTCGCCGCAGAAGTAAAGGAAAAATTGGAGAAGAATCCCGTCATCAGAGAAGACATGCTTGCACGGATCGAATCAGGCCATGAAATCGAGGAGATCGAACGGGAAATAACAAACGCAGCGGCGCTGCCTCTTTATTGTGGTGGAAAAATAGTGGGATGCAGCAGGAGGGGCCATGAATTCGACCCTAACCTCACAGCGTACGAACTCCTCGTCAATATGACAAACAAGGCGAGTGCGGTCCTCTCTCTCCTCCATCTCATCAAAAACAGCGGCATAGCAGCAGAGGACGTGGATTTTGTCATAGAATGCTCTGAAGAGGCGGCGGGCGATATGAACCAGCGCGGCGGCGGCAACTTCGCAAAGGCGATCGCGGAGATAGCGGGATGTGTCAACGCATCAGGCTGTGACGTGAGGGGGTTCTGTGCGGGACCTGTGAACGCAGTGCTGGCAGGTGCCTCGATGGTAGCGGCCGGAACGCGCAAAAACGTCGCGGTAATAGCCGGGGGAGCCATCCCCAAGCTCTACATGAACAGCAGGGATCATGTCAAAAAATCGCTTCCGGCGCTCGAAAACTGTCTTGGCTCCTTCGGGGTATTCATAGTCCCCGACGACGGCAAGCTTCCTGTCATAAGGCTTGACGCCATAGGGAAACATACGGTGGGAGCAGGGGCCTCGCCCCAGACGGTCACAAGCGTCCTGACTCTTGAGCCTCTGCAGAAGGTCGGGCTCTCGCTGACAGACGTGGACAAATACGCCCCGGAACTCCACAACCCAGAGATCACACTGCCTGCCGGTGCAGGAAATGTCCCTGAAGCAAACTTCAAGATGATAGCGGCGCTCGGGGTAATGAAAAAACAGATCGAAAAGGCTGATATGGCTGATTTCATAAAAAGCCACGGAATGAAGGGTTTTGCACACACTCAGGGACACATACCCTCGGGGGTACCATACATGGGACATGCCGCCGAGGCCCTTATCTCCGGGAAGATCAAAAGAGCCATGATAATAGGAAAGGGGAGCCTCTTCCTCGGCAGGCTGACGAACCTGGCGGACGGAGCCTCCTTCCTTATGGAAATGCCTGTCCCCGGTAAAACTGAGGGTGAAAAGGGCGTCACACGTGAAGAGATACGCGAGATGATCCTCGAAGCCCTGGGGGAACTTGCGGCAGGACTCAAGAAGTAAGGGTGCAGAGAGATGGACGAAAAAAAGAAGACGAGGGAATTGATAGGCGAAGTCCTTGCTGAACTCGTTGAGGAAGCAAAAGGCGGGTACGTCAAAAAAGTCAGCATAGGGTTGATGTCATACGGAAGCGAGCTTGGGGAAGGGGAACTTGTAAAGGGAGCCCGGCTCGCCATGCAGAACGACCCCTCTCTTAATGTTGTGCTGATTGGTCCGAAGTGCGAAGGGGCGGAAGGAATGGTATGCATAGAGACGCCGGCATGCGAGGCGGACATATCCAGGGCCATGGAAGACGCGCTCCAGAAAGGCATAATATCGGGCGCGGTCGCTCTGCACTATCCATTCCCCCTTGGCGTGACCACGATAGGCAAGGTCCTGACACCGGCAAGGGGCAAGCCGTGTTTTATCGCATCGTCTACCGGCACATCCTCATCCAGTCGTGCCGAGGCCATGGTAAGGAACACAATATATGGGATCGCCGCGGCAAAGGCGGACGGTATCGCATCACCGACAGTAGGCATACTTAACCTTGACGGAGCCCAGACCGTTTTCAGGGCCCTCCAAAAATTGCAGGAGGGAGGATACCCTATAAATTTCGGATCAAGCATGAGAAAAGACGGAGGAGCGATATTGAGGGGCAACGACCTCCTTGCCGGTTCGGTGGACGTCTGTGTGACAGATACGCTGACCGGGAATGTCCTGATGAAACTCTTCTCGGCATGGAACACGGGAGGCAATTACGAAGCTCTCGGCTGGGGATACGGCCCCTCGGTCGGAGAGGGTTGGGACAGGGTCGTTTCGATAATATCGAGGGCCTCGGGAGCCCCTGTGATAGCATCGGCCCTCTCCATGAACGCAAGGTGCGTGAAGAACGTGCTGCCGGGGCTTGCTGCGGCAGAACTGGAACTGGCAAAAAAAGCGGGGCTCGAAGAGATACTTTTATCGTTGCAGCCCAAACATCCGTCGGCTGAGGAAGATGTCAAGGCTCCGCCGACAGAACCTACTGACGAGGAGATCCATGGGATCGATGTCCTGGAGATCGAAGACGCTGTGAAGGCTCTGTGGAAAGAGGGCATCTATGCGGAATCCTCTATGGGCTGCACAGGCCCGGTAATAAAAACGGCCGCTTCCAGGATCGAAAAGGCGAAGGCAGTGCTCAAAGAAAAAGGCTATATTTAGATTTAAGAATAAGCATAAAAAGATAAGGCCGGGATCCGATCTGGTATCCCGGCCTTATCTTTTTCAGTGCGCCCGACATGTGC
>DBRW01000060.1 GCA_002306075.1 Synergistaceae bacterium UBA1358 | reverse complement strand
CAAGGAAGCGTTCTACCTCTGAACTAACCGCCCAACGAGATGAGATTTTACTAGGTAATGTACGTCCTGTCAATAGTTACCGGGATTTTGAAGCACTTCCCTGTCTGACGAAACTTCCGCCCCCTTCCCACGCACGGAAGGGGCCGATGTCAGTTATTTCTCCAGAACTACCTTGAATCCGTTTTCCGTTTCCTCAAAGTCGCCCTTCCATCCGGCGTTCCTGCCGAACCTGAGGACATTTTCCCTTGAGGTGACTGTGTCTACAAGTACCTCTACCCGTCCGCCGCTGAGTTTATCGAGTACTTTTTTTGTCATTACGACGGGCTGGGGGCATGAGAATCCGCGTGCGTCAACTGTTTTGGTTTCCATATCGAAAAACCTCCTATTCTACCCTGTTCATGAACAAGGATCCAACGGCGAAACAGAAGATCAGTCCGATTATCGTGGCAGGTATGCCGTAAGCTCCGACCCCTGCGCCTGAGCTGGCCAGGCTGAAGTTATGCGCAAAAGCCGCGCCTACGAGCATCCCCATTATGAAGACGCCTGCATCTGAGTCGCCCTCGCCGGACATAATGAACATGCGTCCCGGGCAGCCGCCGGCCAGCGTGAATGCGAGGCCGGAGAGGACCATCCCGAGAAAGTTCCAGATCTGCATGGTGTGGGCTATCGGCTGTCCTTCAAATCCGGGCTTGAACTGTCCAAGCACCATGTTCGTGACGAAGGCTGCGATTATGAAGCTTATGATGCCCTTGAAGAGGTGGGTATCCTTGAGCATGATAAGATCGCGGATCGCTCCGACCGTGCAGAAGCGGCTCCTCTGGGCAAGCCATCCGACAAGGAGTCCCGCCGCGAGCGAGATGATCAAGGGGGCGTGCATCGATCCCGGACCTTTATCCGAGAAGAAGATCGGTCCCGTTCCTTCCGGGCCGAAGAGCGGCTTTATTACCAGGAGAGCAAGAAGACCAATAGCAAGCAGGGGCATGAAGTAACCGGCGGCCTTCGGGTTTTGACGGGCCGCGCCGAGGCTGAAACCGCGATAGAGGAACATGATCCCGATCGATACGCCGACAGCAAGTCCGGCTATACCGGCGATCGCGTTGAAGTCTCCGCCCGCGAGCCTGAGATATGCCCTCCAGGGGCATCCGAGGAAGACGAGTCCGCCGATCATGGCGAAGAAGCCGAGGCCGAAACGGATCATCGGTGAAGAGCCGCCTCTTGGTTTGTATTCACGGTAAATGAGTGCGGAGCCGAAGGATCCGATTATGAAACCCGCGAGTTCGGGACGCAGATACTGGACTATGCCCGCCCTGTGAAGTCCGAGGGCTCCTGCTATGTCACGCGTGAAGCATGCGACGCATACACCCATGTTCCCCGGGTTTCCCAACTTAACAAGCAGGGCCGCAACGACCCCGATGATGGCACCCGCAAGCGCAGGGCCGTATTTTGACATAAGTACGCGATTCATGGTTTACCTCCTTAAGTTTTTGAACGTAAGTTGTGATCTTCCGGTGATGGATGATCCAGCCGGCAGCTTACATAAGGAGGAATCAGGGGGGTTTGGTGACGAAGAGTTTCAGTCAATCCCCATGCTGTCCTTCAGTAGGCAGAGCCGGCGAAAAGCGGAAGGTCCATTCCTTGGACCCGGTACTGCAAGATCACGCCATCGCTTAGCCCCCTTTCCTGAACAGCAAGTGTGTTTAGGTAAATTTATTTACACAATAAATTATATAACCAATATCTCTGATTTGGAACTGATCCAATAAACAAGAAAATGATAGATTTAACTGCGTCAGGCCAAGTTCTGTGTCTGACGAGAAATAATAAAAAAGAGGAGACAAGTGTCTCCCCCGGTCGGGGATGTCCTGCCTCCGCATTGCTGACCGTTTTCAGCTGCGTTTTGTCATTCGTCTGCCCAGTAGTTAGGGGCCTCTTTGGTGATCACTATGTCGTGGGGATGGCTCTCCTTCATCGATGCCGGAGTGACCTGTACGAACCTGGCATCCCTGTGAAGCGCTTCGATGTTGGGTGCGCCCACATAACCCATGCCGGAACGCACTCCGCCGACCATCTGGTAGACTACACCGGAGATGGAGCCCTTGTGCGCGACCATACCCTCGATGCCTTCCGGAACGAGCTTATCCTCTGCGGATCCTTCCTGGAAATACCTGTCCTTGCTGCAGCCGCCCTTCATAGCGCCGAGGGAACCCATGCCCCTGTAGCTCTTGAACGACCTGCCCCTGTATATGACGGCCTCTCCCGGGCTTTCCTCGGTGCCCGCAAAGAGGGAGCCTATCATAACCACGTCCGCGCCTGCGGCAAGAGCCTTGACTATGTCTCCGGAGTACCTGATGCCGCCGTCCGCTATCGCGGTCTTGCCTCTCTTGTGGACCGCTTCGGCAACGTTCATGACGGCCGCGACCTGGGGAACGCCGATGCCCGCCACTATGCGTGTCGTGCAGATGGAACCAGGGCCTATGCCTATCTTGACAGCGTCCGCGCCCGCATCGATCAGTGCGTCCGCGGCCTCTGCCGTGGCTATGTTGCCCGCGATGAGCGGAAGGTCCGGATAGAGCTTCCTGAGTCTGGCGACAGTGTCGATGACCATTCTGGAATGACCGTGAGCCGTGTCGACCACGATCGTGTCCACGCCTGCCTTTACAAGCGCCTCAGCCCTGTCGAAAGCGTCCGCCCCCACTCCGATGGCTGCCCCTACCCTGAGGCGGCCTCTGTGGTCCTTTGTGGCGTTGGGGAATGCCTTCGCCTTCAGGATGTCCTTGATAGTTATGAGCCCCTTGAGCACCCCGTCCTTGTCTACTATGGGCAGTTTTTCTACCTTCGTACCCATAAGGATCGTCTTCGCATCCTCAAGTGTTGTGCCTACGGGCGCCGTGATGAGGTTCTCCTTCGTCATTATGTTCGATATCGGCTGGTCCAGGTTCGTCACGAACCTCAGGTCTCTGTTGGTGATGATGCCGACAAGCCTTATATCCTTGTCTACGACCGGGACGCCTGAGATGTGATAGTGCTCCATGAGCGCGACCGCATCCCTGACGAGGTCCTCAGGATGGCGGTAGAAGGGATCGACGATGACGCCCGACTCGGACCTCTTTACCTTGTCCACTTCAACAGCCTGCTTTTCGATGGGGAGGTTCCTGTGGAGTATCCCGATACCGCCTTCGCGGGCAAGCGCTATCGCGAGCCTGCCTTCGGTAACGGTGTCCATCGCGGCGCTGCATATCGGTATATTGAGGGATATCTGCGGAGTCAGTCTGGTCGAGACATCGACCTGTGCGGGCACTACCTCGCTGTAACCGGGGACAAGCAGGACGTCGTCGAACGTGAAGCCCTGATATTCAACAAACTTATCTTTGGTACTCTTTTTTGCCATCTCTATAGCCTCCGTATTCTGATATATGTATGTATGGGGCTTCCGCGACTATTGGTGATCTGTCACGCCTGGTCCCAATTATATCTTGAAAGTACCGCGACGCCGTGGCATATCATGCATTCGTTACGGCCCACAGCACCGCAGCCCTCTCCCGATTTGACCTTCATGTTGAAATTCGTTTCGCCGTTTTCTTCGGATATGTAGGAAGCAACGCTTCTGATAAAATCGGGGACCATGTGCCCGAGTCTGGGCGACTGGGCTTCGAGCGTGACGTCGACCCAGTCTATCCTCCATCCCCGGGAACGGACTTTGGCCACTACGGTCCTGAGCAGCTCGCGGCTGTCAGCATCCTTCCATTTTGCATCCGAGGCCGGGAAGAGTGTCCCTATGTCGGGCAGCCCCGCTGCCCCGAGCATGGCGTCCATCACCGTGTGCATTACTATATCCGCATCCGAATGGCCCAGAAGTCCGAGTTCCGGATCTTCGATCTCTATGCCCGCGAGGATCAGCTTCCGGCCCTTGACGAGTCTATGGATGTCGTAGCCGTGTCCCGTCCTTTGGATCTTTGAAGCGCCTGTCATCGACAGGGCCCTCTCCCAGTCGGACTGCGTAGTTATCTTGAAATTGGACTCGAGACCCTCTGTGCGGGATATCTCTCTTCCTGAGGCGATCCATGCCTCCGCCTCGTCCGTCCCGTCGGTGCCGTATAATGTGATAGCCTTGATCAACGGTGCCTTTTCAAAGACCTGAGGCGTCTGTGTCCTGAAGTACTCTGTCCTGTCTACGCAGATCATCTTTCCCGAGGAGATCCTCTTGAGAGAATCGGTACAGGGAACGAGAGGCACGGATGCTCCGTGTGCCAGTGCGTCCTCCATGAGTCTCCTGCACAGTTCCGGCGTAATAAAAGGGCGGGCCGCATCGTGCACCAGCACGTGAGACCCGCATGAAATCTTCAATCCGTTCATGACCGACTCAGACCTTTTGGCGCCTCCCGCAGTGAGGCGCGTGGGGATCCTGAGACGGCATCCCTCCCCTGTTTCGGCAATGCGATCCTCCGGAACGACAATGATGAGCTCTTCGACGGCCCCTTCCTCCCAAAGCTTTTCAGCGACCATCGCGGACCACTTCCAGACAGGAATGCCCGCAAGGAGGCGGAACTGCTTCGGGGTCCCGCCGAGACGGGATCCTGTTCCTCCGGCAACTATTATGAAGGACCAGGTCTCCTTGCTCATGTCTACGGGCGTATTCTTCCGAAGACCATTCTTCCGGCCGAAGTCTGCAGCATGGAGGTGACAGTTACCTTTACCCTCTCACCGATCCTTTTGTAGCCGTCTTCGACGACAAGCATAGTTCCGTCGTCGAGATATCCGACTCCCTGATGCGGTTCTTTGCCTATGCGGATTATGTCTATCTCGACATTTTCGCCGGGGAGCAGCATCGGCTTGAGCGAATTCGCCAGGTCGTTTACGTTGAGCACGGAAACTCCCTCTATCTGCGCTATCTGATTCAGGTTGTAGTCGGTGGTTATGACCTTCCCGCCGAGCTGACGGGCAAGGACGACAAGGGCTTCGTCCACCTTGTCCCTTTCAAGGTCCTTGAGTGTCGTTTCAGGTATCTCGATATTCAGCGTACTGACCTTCTGCAGCTCTGTCACCACGGCAAGTCCCCTTCTTCCCCTCGTCCTCCTGAGAGGATCTGTTGAATCCGCGACTCCCTGGAGCTCCGCGAGAATGAACCTGGGAAGGACTATCGTACCTTCAAGAAATCCGCTCTGGGCCACGTCAAGTATCCTGCCGTCTATGATCGCGCTCGTGTCGAGTATCTTGGGGATCGAGTAGTAGAACTCGGGAGCGACCTCGATGTCGGCGCCCTTTTCCTCTTCGCCGTTCGCGTTCTTCTTTTTACGCTTCGGAAGGCGCAGCTTGATGTCTCCGATATTCGTTATTACGTTCCATATATCGTCCTTCCTCTTCGCGAAGAAGCGAAGTCCGAGATAGCCAAGAGCCACGTTCAGCAGTACGGCTATATAGACTCCTATACCTCCCGGGAGCCTGGATACCGGCAGGGCGATAAGGTTTGCCAGCAGCAGCCCCAGGATCAGTCCCAGGAGACTTACGGTAAGTTCCGGCACACTCGTATTCTGAAGCTTGGATTCGGTGAACTGGGCGAATTTACTTACGCTGAGCCAGAACAGAGGTGCAAGGATAAAGCCGAAACATGCTGAAATAATGATAATGACAACGGTCGTCGCAACAGGATGCAGCAGCGTAACAGAGGGCCACCAGCCGAGTTCTATCGCCATCTTTGCCAACTGGTAGCCGGCGGCACCGCAGATGAAAACCATGACTGTTCTTACCAATCTTTTCATAACAACTGAAAGACCGGATGGTGTCGGTGCAGACATATTGCATTCTCCTTTCGTTTTATATTTTATTTATTGCAGTATATACTGTTATTATCACTAAAAAATTACGACTCTCTTCAGGACATTTCCTTCCTGGATTCCATCGCCATGTGGAGCGTGACCCTGTCCGCGTAACCTATGCTTCCGCCGACGGGAAGGCCGTATGAGAGCCTTGATATCTTTACCGGCATCCCCTTCAGCGCGTCCTGTATCGCAAATGCCGTGAGATCACCCTCGATCCTTGGGGCGGTAGCAAGAATTATCTCTTCGATCTTGAGATCGCGGATCCTCTGCCTGAGCTTTTCGATGCTCTCCTCCGGTATATCCTCGTCGTCGAGAGGCGATACCTGTCCGCCGAGCACATGGTAGATGCCGTTGAATATCCCCGCCTGTTCGATCGATATGCAGTCCTCGTCGCTTTCGACGATGCACATGATCTTGCGGTTCCTCGTCATGTCCCTGCAGATCTGGCAGGGCTCGATATCTGTGATGCAGCCGCACTCACCGCAGTGATGGGTCTCTTCCCTGACCTGGCTTATCGTCGACACGAACTCGCTAACCCAGAGAGGATCCTGCTTAAGGATGAAAAAAACCATCCGCCGGGCAGTTTTTTCTCCAACGCCCGGAAGTCTGCTCCACATTTTTATTAGTTTATAAACTGGACCCGGCAGAGACGTTTCTGACATGCGTAAATTACATCAGACCGGGAAATCCGCCCATTCCCCCGGTAATCGAATTCATCCTGCTGTTGGCTGTCTCTCTGCTCTGGCGTATCGCCTCTTTGAGAGCCGTGAGAATGAGGTCTTCGAGCATTTCCACATCCTGCGGGTCGACGACTTCGGGAGATATCGAAATCGACAGGATGTCGCCGTGGCCGTTGACTTTGGCCTTGACCATCCCTCCGCCTGAAACTCCCTCGACAACGGTATTGGCAAGCTGTTCCTGCGCGAGCTCCATCTCGGCCTGCATCCGCTGAGCCTGTTTCAAGAGTTTGTCCATCTTCATAATAATGATCTTCCCTTCGATAAAGACGTAATAAATAAGTTTGATTAAACAAAAAGTATACAACTTTATTATTGACGGCGCTACATGCAAATTACGTATAGTCGCTGTCAATTATCGGACATTAGTTGACTTAAAGATCTTTTCAGATGATCTCGGACTCTTCTTCGGAATCGTTCGGATTGTACGGGTCGAGATGCAGAGCCGTCAGCACCACATAGAAGGCAAATTCGGGCAGCTTGAGTATCCTGCGCCAGCGCCACGGCTCCTGGATGGTTCGGTACAGCCATTCGAGACAGAGTTTCTGCCATATCTTCGGAGCTCTTGTGAGCTTTCCGGATATGACGTCCATCGTGCCGCCTATGCCCATGCCGACTGTCGCTCCGGTCTTTGCAAGATTGTCCTCGAGCCAGTATTCCTGCTTCGGAACGCCGAGCCCGACGAAGAGGACCTTGGCGCCGGATCTGCGGATGTCGCTGCAGATATCGTCGATCTCTTCGTCCCTGAAGTAGCCGTTCCTCGTACCGGCGACATTGAGTCCGGGGTATTTCTCGGCAAGTTTGGATGCCGCGGCTTCTGCGACTCCTGGAGCCCCTCCGAGGAACCATATCCCCCATCCCTCGTATGAAGCTCTTTTGCAGATGTGTTCGGTGAACTCGACGCCGGGTATCCTCTCCTGGATGGGAGTATGCAGGAGTCTGAGGGCTGCAATAAGTCCGGCCCCGTCGGGAAGCACCATGGCGGCATTCCTGATTATCCTCCTGTACCTCGTGTCCGTCCTGCTCCTGAGTGCCGCGAGAGCATCGGGAGTGACGATTATGCAGTGGTCGGTACCTTTGTTTATCCAGTGCTGTACCTGGCTGATAGCATAGTTTAGCGATATGTTGTCGACCCTGATGCCCCAGAGGCCCGGCTTTCTGGCCTGGCTCCTGTCCGACTTCGAAGCGTACCTGAAGAAGATCCATGTGACTGTCGAGAGGGAGAACGCGGCGGCAAGGAGGACGAAGAAGCTGGCTGCCCCGATCTGGATGAAGGCGGCCATGCATCCGATGAACGCGCATATCATCACGACCGAATGGACCGCGGAGGCATGGTCCATGCCCCTGCTGAGGAGCTTCCGGTAGAGGATCAGGTTGCCTGTCGGCATCGGCGAAAACGCCGCGCTGACAACGCTTATCGAGGTCTCTATAAGAGGCAGCATGAAGAGGCCGAGCGGAAGGACGGCAAGCGTGTAGAACGCGACGCCCTTGCTCACGCCGAATATCGCAAGACCGGCGAAAAGCGTTCCCCAAAGCGCCGTGAGGGGCTCCGTGAGCCTCCTGTATGCATGTATGTGTCTGCTCCAGAAGACCAAAAGGAGGACCATCCCCATGATGCAGAGCTGCACTGCCTCTCTTAAGTTCTGCGAGGAGAGCATTATCACGATCGAGACGAGCGTCCAGCTCACCGTGAGCAGCAATCCGCACATCCCGGGGATCTCATCTATCTCCTGGAAGAATATCGGGAAGATCCCTATCCAAAGCGTGCTGATGGCTATCGAGGCAAAATAGGAGAGGTAGTAGTATTCTCCTTCGGAAAATTCGATGAAGGCTATCCTTGGACCAAAGAGCGAAAATCCGAGACCGACTATAAAGTAAAGGAAACGGAGGTTCTTTCCCTTTGTGACCTTCTGGCAGAAACCGACACACGCAGCGGCAACGCCTGCCGCGATCGTTATCCGAAGGGGCCTGTCGGGCGCCCATATCCCGCAGAGGGCCCATGCGGCGGTCAGAGTGATATCCTTGAGATAATAGTACTGATCGCTCTCCAGGTATTTTTTGAAAAATCTCTGTATAAATATACATACGACTGCCACAAAGAGAACGAGCAGGACCGTCAGTGTGTAATTGCTGTCAAACAACATAGATGACCCTTCCTTTATCCGCATAGGGAGGGATCTCTTCCCTCTCCGATAATCCTACCATGTTTGCGCGCATAACAAAAGAGAAGCTAAACAGCAAAAAGTCAGGGGAGGCTGTGCCGACCCCCTGACCTGCTGCATTTTTCGCTCTTCGTTTGTTATTTTACGACCTCAAGGCCTCCGGCGTAGGGACGCAGGGCCTCGGGAACGGTGATGCTCCCGTCTTCGTTCTGGTAGTTTTCCATCAGCGCGATCAGGCATCTGCCTATCGCGATCCCGGATCCGTTCAGCGTGTGGACGAAGCGGGGCTTGCCGCCGTTGGCCGGGCGGTATTTCGTGCCCATCCTTCTGGCCTGGAAATCCTCACAGTTGCTGCAGGAGCTGATCTCGCGGTAGCAATTCTGGCTCGGGAGCCAAACTTCGATATCGTAAGTCTTTGCGGCGCCGAAGCCCATGTCGCCCGTGCAGAGGCATATCACCCTGTACGGTATGCCGAGGAGCTGAAGCACCTTTTCGGCGCAGTTCGTCATGTGTTCGAGCTCGTCATAGCTCTTTTCCGGGGTGCTGATCTTGACCATCTCGACCTTGTCAAACTGATGCTGCCTGAGCATGCCTCTCATATCGCGGCCGTAGCTGCCCGCCTCGCGCCTGAAGCACGGGGTGAACGCGCAGTAGTATTTCGGCAGATCCGATTCGTTCAGTATCTCTCCCGCGTGAAGGTTGGTCAGCGGCACTTCGGCGGTGGGTATCAGCCAGAGGTCGTCGTTCGCGCACCTGTAGAGGTCCTCCGCAAATTTTGGAAGCTGGCCCGTCCCGCTCATCGTCGTAGTGTTGACGAGTATCGGAGGGGCGATCTCTGTAAATCCGTGCTGCGTCGTATGGAGGTCGAGCATAAAGTTCATAAGGGCCCTTTCAAGCCTGGCTCCCGCTCCTTTGAGAACCGTGAAGCGGCTCTCGGCAAGCTGGACGCCTCTTTCGAAATCCATTATACCGAGCGGTTCCCCGAGGTCCCAGTGCGGTTTGGGTTCAAACGTGAACCGCCTCGGCGTGCCGTGTCTCCTAATCTCGACGTTGTCGTTCTCATCGGCTCCGACGGGGACCGAACTGTGCGGTCTGTTGGGGATCCTCATGGCGAGATCCTGGAGCTCGGCCTCTATCCCAGCGACCTTCTCATCGAGCTCCTTCACCTTTTCACCGATAAGGCGCATCTCTTCCATAAGGGCGTCGGCGTTTTCGCCGGCCTTCTTTTTCATCCCTACCTCTTTGGCCCCGGCGTTGCGCTTCTCCTTCAACGCTTCGACCTCAAGCAGCGTCTCGCGGCGCAGGGCATCCAGCTCGACGAATTTGTCCAGCGGGAAGTTGTAATTCCTGTTCAAGAGCATTGCGGCTACTTCGTCCGTATGCTCCCTCACCCATTTCATATCAAGCATTAAGCGTCAGCTCCTCTGTCTTTGCGGACTTCCCTGAGCAGGTTGGCTGTTTCGAGCGCGGCAAGTGCAGCATCCGCTCCCTTGTTTCCCGCTTTGCTCCCTGAGCGTGCAAGGGCCTGCTCGAGGTTGTCGGTGGTCAGTATTCCGAATGCGACGGGGATGCGGTGCTCGAGCCCTACAAGCGCAAGCCCTTTTGCAGCCTCGCCAGCAACGTACTCATGGTGGGAGGTGTCGCCGCGGATGACGGCTCCGAGCGTGATTATCGCGTCATATTTTCCGCTCAGGGCGAGCTCCTTTGCAACGACGGGCTGTTCCCATGCGCCCGGTGTCCAGTAAACATCTATGTCCTGATGGCGCACGTCATGTCTTGTCAGGGCGTCCTTTGCCCCTTCGATGAGCTTTGAAGTGATGAGCTCGTTGAACCTCGATGCTATTATGGCGAAGCGCAGGCCGCTCCCTATCATGTTTCCCTGGACTATTTTCATTTGGCTCTCCCCTTTAAGTAAATTTATCTTAAGACCCTTTTATTGTGCTTCCTTTTTTGATTTTGCCATTTCTACACACATTGAGTTGTTCAGTACATGTCCCATCTTGCAGACTTTGGTGGTGAGATATTTTTCGTTGTACGGGTTCGGGTCGATCTCGATGGGTACCCTCTCCGTGATCTCAAGTCCGTACCCCTTCAGTCCCGTGATCTTGACCGGGTTGTTGGTCATGAGCCTTATCTTTCTGAGACCGAGATCTGCGAGGATCTGCGCTCCTAAACCATAGTCCCTCGCATCGGGGGCATAGCCGAGCGCTACGTTGGCCTCCACCGTGTCCATTCCCTTTTCCTGAAGCTCATAGGCCTTGAGCTTTGCAAGGAGCCCAATACCGCGCCCTTCCTGGCGCATGTAGAGGAGTACTCCCCTTCCGGCTTTTTCTATCATCATCATAGCCTTGTGCAGCTGCGGACCGCAGTCGCATCTCAGTGAACCAAGAAGGTCTCCCGTGAAGCACTCCGAATGTACCCTCACGAGTACATCACCCGCACCCTCGATATCTCCCTTTACCAGGGCGAGGTGCACGTCATTGGGATGTTCGCCGTAAGGGCAGGTGTAGGCGTGGCAGATGAAATCTCCCCATGCGGTCGGCATGTGCACCGTCGCTTCCCGCCTGACCAGTTTTTCCCTCATAACGCGGTACCTGATCAGGTTCTCGACCGATATTATCTTCAGCCCGTACTTGGCCGCGAATTCAAGGAGCTGAGGAAGCCTTGCCATGCTACCGTCTTCGTTCATTATCTCGCATATGACTCCGCCCTCGTTGAATCCGGCCATGCGGGAAAGGTCCACTGCCGCTTCGGTGTGGCCAGCCCTCTTCAGTACCCCTCCGTGGCGCGCCACGAGCGGGAAGATGTGTCCCGGGCGGCGGAAGTCCTCGGCCCTCGAGAGCGGGTTGGCCAGAGCTTTGGCCGTTATCGCCCTCTCGGCGGCTGAAATGCCTGTGGTCGTGTCTTTGAGATGGTCGACGGAGACTGTGAAGGCGGTACCGTGTGCGTCGGTGTTGTGCTCGACCATCGGGTTGAGCTGCAGTCTTTTTGCCTGTTCGGCCCCGATCGGCACACAGACAAGTCCCCTCGCGTTCTTTATCATGAAATTGATGTCCTCGGGCCGGCAGCAGTCTGCCGCCATAACAAGGTCACCCTCGTTTTCCCGGTTTTCGTCGTCTACGACGATTATCATTTTTCCTTGCTTGATGTCATTCAGTGCTTCTTCGATCGTATTGAACATTCCTCAGTGATCCCCCTAGACCCAGCCGTATTTTACAAGTTTATCCCATGTCAGAGTATTTTTCACCTCATCGGTGTTCTCAGCCCCGGAAAAACGTGCATTCAAAAATTTTGTGATGTATTTGCCTATCATATCTGTCTCTATATTCACCGCATCCCCCTCTTTGAGTTCGGAGAGGGTCGTGTCTGAGATCGTGGTCGGGATTATGCCTACGGAAAAGCTCTCCGCATCGACGTCGATGACCGTGAGGCTTATGCCGTCGATCGCCACGGATCCCTTCGGGACGATCCCGGAGAGCAGCTCCGGAGGTGCTTCGAAATAGTACTTCCTTGTCTTTGGGCTGATCTCTATCTTACTGACATAGGCGAGGCCGTCTATGTGCCCGGAGACGATATGGCCGTCAAGCCTTGAATCAAGCCTCATCGCCCTCTCAAGGTTCACCCTCGAGCCGCTCCTGAGAGACCCCAGCTTCGTCCTTATCCGCGTCTCCTCCATTATCTCGACGCTGAATGATCTGCTGTCAGAACGCACGACAGTGCTGCACGCCCCCGATATGGATACGGAGTCGCCGATCCTGAGCTCGCCCGCGATCTTCGGCGCCACGATGTCGAGCTTCCAGACATCGTCCTTCGGATGTATGGCTGAAAGAGTGCCGACTGTCTCTATAAGTCCGGTGAACATGACAGAACTCCCCTTATCCAGATGTCTTCACCGCATGCGGATATCTGCATATCCTTTATGCTCACGGCCTCGTCAAGCTTACCCAATCCAAGGTGCTCCGTAAAGCGGATGCCGTTCCCGAGAAGCCTGGGGGCCATGAAGAGCGAGATCTCGTCCACAAGGCCGCGGCCAATCAGCGAGGAAGTAAGTCTTGCCCCGCATTCGACCATCAGATAGTTTACACCTAATTCGCACAATTTAGCCACAACGAAATCCGGACCGCTCTCCTCCGGGCCGTCGATAATAAAGACCTCGGCTCCGCGCTCCCTGATCTTTTTGATCTTTTCCGCCGGAGCGTCGCCGCCCGCGAAGAATACGAGCCCCTTTTCCTTGAAGAGAGACGCGTCGAGCGGCGTCCTGAGCTTTCTGTCTATGATCGCCCTCAGCGGGGTCCTGCCCTCCGCCTCCCTTACGGTAAAGGCAGGGTCGTCGGCGAGGACTGTTCCTATCCCGGAGAGCAGTGCGTCGCTCTCGGCCCTCATCATGTGGACCTTCCTGCGGGAGGCCTCGCCCGTGATCCACTTGCTCGATCCGTCCTTCAGCGCGATATTACCGTCTAGCGAGCAGGCGGTCTTGAGCGTCACCCAGGGGCGTCCGTCGTTCATCCTTCTTATGAATCCCCTGTTTATCCATTTGGATTCCTTTTCGAGGATGCCGGTCGTGACCTCTATCCCCGCGTCCATGAGCAGGTTTATGCCGCCGCAGTTCACCTTGGGGTTGGGGTCGGTCATGCCAACGACGACTCTCGATACCCCCTTCTCGATGAGCATCGGCGCGCATGGGGGCGTCCTGCCCTGATGGCAGCAGGGCTCGAGGTTGACATATACCGTCGCCCCCCTGACGTCGCCTCCGGCGTTCCTTACCGCTTCGACCTCGGCATGGGGATCGCCGCAGCATCTGTGCCATCCGGAACCGATCACCTCATTATCCCGTACGATCACGCAGCCGACGCGCGGATTGGGGCTTACGGACCCGGTCCCGTTGAGCGCGAGCGAGAGCGCGGTCCTCATATATCCTTCGTCGATCATCCTCTGGCTTTTGGCCGTCATTGCTGACCGCTCCCTTCATCAGCATGTCTGAGATATTCCTGTATCCTCCGGGCAAGGATCCTTCCTATGCCCGGAGCGGAGGCAAGGTCTTCTTCCGCCGCATCCATTATTGCCCTGGTGCTTCCGAACCTTGTAATGAGCTGGGCGGCTTTTGCCCGTCCTACTCCGGGGACCTCCTCCAGCCTGCTCCTTCTGAAATTCCTGCTCCTGGCCGCCCTGTGTGAAGTTATGGCGTACCTGTGGGATTCGTCCCTGACGTACTGCAGGAGCCTGAGCGCGGGATCTGTGCGGTCTAATCTCAGCGACTCCTTTTGACCTGGTAAGTAGATCTCCTCTTCTTCCTTCGCGAGCGATATCATCGGGATGTCAGTCAGCCCTAGTTCCTTCGTAGCCTCCATGGCAAACTCGAGCTGTACTGGTCCCCCGTCTATGAGTATAAGCTGAGGCATCGGCTCTTGTCCGCTGATGCACCTTTTGTACCTTCTGAGCAGAGTCTCGTTGAGCGACCTGAAGTCGTCTATGCCCTCAACGCTCTTTATGTTGAAGCGCCTGTACAGGGAGGTATTCGGATATCCCTGTTCGAAGACGACTGCGACGCCGACCGTCTCCTTGCCCGAAGTGTGCGATATGTCGAAACCGTCTATCCGCCACGGCAGTGTGGGCAGTTTCAACAATTCCTGTAGACGGTTCAATGCCTCCCAATTGTTGTCTTTACCTGCCGCTATCTCCGGGATGCTGTTGCGCTGGCGGCTTACCCTCCATATCGCGCGGATCGTGTCCCTGAGGACAGCGGCCTTCTCGAACTCAAGATCCTCAACGGCCTTGTCCATCCTTTTGCGGAGCTTTTCGACAAGTTCGAGGCCCTTTCCCTGCAGCAACATTATAACGTCGGCGGCCCTTTCCCTGTACTCCTTCTCCGAACAGAGGCCCGCGCACGGAGCGAGGCAGTGCCCCAGGGCATGCCTCATGCAGGGACGGACGTTTTTGTCTGACCCCTTTATCTCCCCTTTGCAGTAGCGAAGGGGCAGGTACCTCTCGATGAGTCGCAGCAGCTCTCTGACCTCCGAGACCCTTACGAACGGACCGATGTATATGCCATCGTCCTCCTGCCTGTGCCTCGTCACGACTATCCTCGGAAATTTCTCCGCTGTGACCTTTATGTATGCGTAGCGTTCGTTCATTTTCAGGTCTATGTTGAAGAAGGGCTGGTAGAGTTTGATCAGCCTGTTTTCGAGTATAAGGGCCTCTATCTCCGTTTCGGTCCTGATCGTGGATATGTCCGATATGGTTTCGACGAGCTTCCTGAGCCTCGGCGATGCGAAGCGTGAGTGGCGGAAATAGGATGAGACCCGCTTCTTGAGCGATTTGGCCTTGCCGACATAGATGATCTTTCCGTCGGCATCGCGCATCAGATATACCCCTGGCTTGTCGGGGAATGATTTGATATGTAGCAGCAGGTCTTCTCTTTTCAAAAATATGGTCCTTTCCGTGATTGCTGTTGTCGGTTTCATGGTATAGGATATCATAGTATGTATAAAGTAGCATTCAGGAGGTGCCATTATGGCTCTGACAGTTTATAACGACCTTACAAGAAAAAAGGAACCTTTTGAACCGATAGAAAAAGGAAAGGTGCGGTTCTACGTATGCGGTCCGACCGTATACGATTTTTTCCACATCGGCAACGCAAGGCCCTTCGTGCTTTTTGACGTATTCAGAAGATATCTTGAGAGCATCGGCTACGAGGTGACCTTCGTACAGAACTTCACCGACATCGACGACAAGATGATCAGAAGAGCCAATGAGATGGGCATCACCGTTGCGGACCTGGCCGAGAAATTTATAGCCGAGTACTATGAGGATGCAGATGCACTCGGGATCAAAAGGGCCACGGTGAATCCTAGGGCCACGCACGAGATCGACGAGATCATCAAAATTGTCAGTACCCTCATCGAAAAAGGGCACGCCTATGAGATGAACGGGGACGTCTACTTCTCTGTTCAGAGCTTCCCCGAATACGGCAAGCTCTCGAAGCAGAGCATCGAGGAACTGCAGAGCGGAGCAAGGATAGAGGTCGACGAGAGGAAAAGCGATCCGCTCGACTTCGCTCTGTGGAAGGCCAGCAAACCAGGCGAGCCCTTCTGGGAGAGCCCATGGGGCAAGGGACGTCCGGGCTGGCACATCGAGTGCAGCGCGATGTCTACGAAGTACCTTGGCGATTCGATAGACATCCACGGCGGCGGAAGCGACCTGATATTCCCACACCACGAGAACGAGATCGCCCAGTCCGAGTGCGCCTCCGGCTGCCAGTTCGTCAAATACTGGCTCCACAACGCATATATCATGATCGACAAGGAAAAGATGTCCAAATCCCTTGGCAACTTCATGACTGTCCGCGACATAAGAAAAAAGTACAACCCTCTCGTGCTCCGTTTCTTCCTGCTCAGCGCACACTACCGCTCTCCTATCAACTTCACGAAGGATGCTCTAGACCAGGCTCAGAGCGCGCTTGAAAGGATCAACAACTGCTACGCCGACCTGAAGTTCGCGGTCGAGAACAGGAAACCGTGCGGGAGGGACAGCGCATTGGCCGAGGCGGTCGAAAAGGCATCGCTCGGATACAGAGAGGCCATGGATGACGACTTCAACACGGCGGGAGCGCTCGGCTGCGTCTTCGACGTGGTGAGGGCCGTAAATGTCCACCTGACCGAAAACGAAGGCTTCTGCGAAGAGGGCATAAAGGCCGCCAGGGTGTTCCTCGAAAAGGTCAACAGCGTATTCGGCTTTTTCAGCGAGGAAAAGAGCGAAGGCTCGGACGAGGAGATCGAGGCGCTCCTGGCGGAGAGGACAGAGGCCAGGAAGAACAAAAACTTCAAACGCTCCGACGAGATCAGGGACATGCTCGCGGCAAAGGGCATAATCATCGAGGACACCCCGCAGGGAACGCGCTGGAAGAGACAGATATAAACTAAGATAAAAATTTGCCCCGGACCTTTCAAGGTGCGGGGCATTTTCTTTTTGCTTAATTTGTCTTCCGGATCTAACCTCCGCCGATCAGCGGGAAGATCCTGACGTCGTCCCCGTCCTTGAGCGGGGTGTCGTCCTTCTGCAGGTGCAGCATGTGGTGACCGTTGACAAGAATGTTGACGCGCCTTGAGATCTTGTCCCCGTCCATGCAGAAGTCGCGGAAGACCTTTCCGTACTTCGCGCACAGATCCTCCATAAGGAGTGCAAGAGTCGGCCTGTAGGGCATCATAACCTCTTTTGCCCCCACCATGGTCCTTATATCGGCGAACAGACCTACCTTTATCATCCTCGTCACCTTCGGAATATCTGTATTTATCTGACCGGAACTTAAGAAGCTCAGTCGGCCATGAACTCCTGCAGTCCGAGTGCCTCAAGTTTCTCTGGTGTCGGGACTCCGTTCTCATCCCATCCCCTTGCCTCATAGTAGTGCGGGAGCATCTCGGGGACCCTGCTGACGTTGCCCTTCATCGGGCCTGAGGATATCGGGTCGTTGTACATCCTCTGCGGAAGTGTGTCGTCGGCCTTTGTGAACCCGACCTTGAGGTTGTAGAGCCTTTCGAGATTATATATCCGCTCTCCGGCCGTCGCAACGTCATCGCCCGTGTACTCTGTGCCGGAAGCGCCCGTTATCTCATTTGCTATCGCAGGCGCGCCGAGGGCGAACGTAGTGAAGAGGCACATACCGGCAGAGTCTACCGCCGCGGTAAGGTCCTGGAAGCCCTTTACCCATGCAGGTTTCTCAACGATCGACTGCTGGTCGAGTTTTTCCGGAAGGCCGAGGATCTCGGGGGATATCGTGTATCCGCGGACGTGGCAGCCGCCCCTGTTCGAGGTGGCGTAGTTGAGTCCGATGCCCTGTATGCCGCGCGGGTCGTATGCCGGCATCTCCTGTTTCTTTACCGTCATCGAAACTTCCGGATGTCCGTATTTCGTCCCGAGCCTGAAGGAACCCTCAGCCAGCTCGTTACCGAACCCTCTTCTGTAAGCGGTCGCCTCGACCAGGTCAACGAGCGCGTCGGCATTCCCGAACTTGAGCTCATGGCCGGCCTCTTCCCTGCTTACGGCCCCCATCTCGTAGAGGTCCATTGCCGCTGCGATCGTGCTTCCCATCGTTATGGTATCGATGCCGAGCTCGTTGCAGAGGAAGTTGGCTTTGTTGACGGCGTCAATGTCATCGATGCCGCAGTCCGGGCCGAACGACCATACTGATTCGTACTCCGGTCCTTCGCCTTCGCCGGCGTATTTACCCTCGCTCCACGCAACGCGTCCGCATCCGACGGAGCAGAACGCGCAGGCCTTGTTCTTATACATCCTGGTCGCTGCGAGCGATTCGCCGCCGACCTTGTCAGCCGTTTCGAAGTGGGACTCGTTGAAGTTCCTTGTCGGGAGCGAACCCACCGAGTTGAGGATGTTTACGAGGACGTTCGTTCCGAATGCGGGAAGTCCGCCGCTCGTGACCGCGTTTTCTTTGAGGAGTCTCCTGCTCTCTCTGACTGCGGCGAGGAACTTATCCTTGTCTCCTATCTTGACGCCTTTGGTGCCTCTGACAACGACAGCCTTGAGGTTCTTGGATCCCATGACTGCGCCCACACCGCTGCGGCCCGCCGCCCTGTGGTCATCGTTCATTATATTGGCAAAGAGGACTCTGTTCTCCCCTGCCGGACCGATGCATGCGACTTTGGCGTCGGGGTCGTGTTTCGCGAGAAGAGCGGCGGTCGTATCGGGGACATTTTTGCCCCAGAGGTCCGATGCGTCGCAAAGCTCGGCAGTCCCGTTGTATATGTTCAGGTAGACGGGTCTCGGCGACTGCCCCTCGAAGATGATCATGTCATAGCCGGCATATTTAAGTTCGGGTCCCCAGTATCCGCCGGAGTTCGATCCCGCAAGCACTCCGTTGAGCGGCGATCTGGTCACGACCTCGTATCTGCCCGTGCTGGATCCCATCGTTCCGGTCAGGACGCCGGTCGCGAAGATGAGGTTGTTTTCGGGTCCGAAAGGATCGACCCCAGGTTTGACCTCTTTCATATAGTAATATACGCCAAGGCCTCTGCAGCCGAGATATTTCTTTGCCGCTTCCATATCGAGGGCTTCCTTTTTGACCGTTCCTTCAGTCAGGTTCACCCTCAGAATAGTCTCTGTCCAGCCTGCCATATTACTTCACCTCCTCAAGAGCCTGTTTCATTTTGGCCGAAAACTCTTTTTTCCTGTTGAGAGTCGCGGTATCCGCAGGTACATACTCGATAGCAGCGGTCGGGCAGAATTCAGCGCACATGGGTTCTCCGTCACAGTGATTGCATTTGATAGCGACCTTTGCGACCCTGTCGAACGCGATGTTTCCGAAGGGACAGGCCATCACGCACATCCTGCAGCCGATGCACTTATCCGCGTCCACGTTCACGACGCCCGTCTTCTCGTCACGCACAAGGGCCTTTGTCTTGCAGACAGCCATGCATGCCGCTTCTTCGCACTGGAAGCACATCATCGGGACGTTTTTGCCCTTGGCGAACCTGAATACGTTGACTCTGGCTATCGCCGGCCTGCACTCCCCGTTGTGGGCCAGTGAACATGCGAGCTCACAGGTCCCGCAGCCGATGCATTTCTCCGGCGAAGTTATCAGTATCTTTTCCATGCCGCATTCCTCCCTGTACTTTTGGATTCCCGTATTTGACCGGGTAGTGTAAAACACAAAAGGAGACCCGCAGGGGCCCCCTTCTTTGCAGATCGGCAGGCGGCGGGATCGCTCCCGCTGCCCAATGCCCGCAGATTCTTCATGAGATGCTGCGGGTCGAAGGACAGATATAGTTGATGCTTTCATTTATTTTGTTCGTGTTCCGTCAAAAACTTTACGCTTTCGATGTATTTCTGGCAGTGGTCGCAGTAAGCGCGGTCATTTTCCGGCCTTCCCGCCCAGTCGAGCATCTCTTTCGTGGCAAAGTATATGCCGCACCTCGCGCACTTAAGGACATCAAATTCTTTATGCCAGATCTTTCTCTTTCCGGGAGATTCATCATAGGTTATCTTTCCCGTGGGACATACCGTCGCACAGGAGAGACAGCCTATGCAGGCATCCGACTCCGTCTCATACGGCGTCGCGACGTGCCTGTCAAAGCCCCTTCCGACAAGCTCGATTGCCTTCGTCCCGTTCGTTTCGCATGCCCTTACGCATCTGCCGCACCTAATGCAGAGGTCGGGCTCCAGCGCGAACCGCTCTTCACGTTTTACGCCGTACTCGGAACAGAGCTGCTGGATGACCGGGGATTTCGGATTTCTGTTGATGAGGAGCTGAAGGACCGTCCTCCTCGCCCTCTTCACCCGTTCGTTGTCTGTCTCCACAGATATGCTCCTGGTCACGGGGAACATGCAGGAGGCAACGATCTTGCTTCTGCCGTTCTCAGTTATCTCCACGGAACAGAGCCTGCAGTTACCTTCGCGGTTCAGCCCCTCGTGGTTGCAGAGGGTCGGTATCTCTACCCCGTTTTCCTTCGCGGCATGCAGCAGGACAGTACCTTTTTCGACCTCTATCGGTGTGCCGTTGATCGTTATCTCAATCATCTTCGCTCACCTCGTTAACCGTTCCAACGGATGAGAAGGGACAGATATCTATGCAGGCGCCGCATTTTATGCAGCCGGCCTGTTCGATGCGGTACTTCCCGCTCTCCGCGAGTTTGATGGTCCGGGTCGGACAGTTCTTTGCGCATTGACCGCAGACCCTGCACTTTTCTTCGTTGATCTTTACATGGAACATTCCTTTGCAGACTCCGGCCCTGCAGAAATGATCCCTCTCGTGTTCGATGTATTCTTCATAGAAATACCTTATCGTGGAGAGGACTGGGTTGGCCGAAGACTGCCCCAATGCGCAAAGGGCCGTATCCGCGATGCCCTCTGCAAGCTCTTTGAGCCTCTCTGTGTCACCTTCCTGCCCCCTGCCTCCGGTAAGGTCGTGCAGCAGCATCTGCATCTTCTTGAGCCCTTCCCTGCAGGGGACGCACTTCCCGCATGATTCCTCCATAAGGAAATCGATGAAATAGCGCGCTATATCCACCATGCAGGTCCTGTCATCCATTACTATCATGCCGCCGGAACCCATCATCGAGCCGGCTTTGTCGAGGCTGTCAAAGTCAACGGGGGTATCCAGCATGAACCCGGGAAGGCATCCGCCGGACGGGCCTCCCGTCTGTACCGCCTTGAAGGGGCGGTCCTTCGCCACCCCGCCTCCGATGCCGTAAATTATCTCTCTAAGAGTGGTCCCCATCGGCACTTCGACAAGCCCGGTGTTCTTGACTTTGCCGACCAGAGCGAAGACCTTTGTCCCGGAGTTGTTGGGCGAACCCGTCTCCTTGAAGGCAGAGGCTCCCATGTTGATGATGAGAGGTACGTTCGCCCAGGTCTCAACGTTGTTCAGAACAGTCGGAGACTCCCATAGCCCCTTTTCCGTTGACCTTATGTACTTTACCCTCGGGACTCCCGGCTTTCCCTCGATCGAGGTCATGAGCGCGGTGGATTCGCCGCATACAAAGGCTCCTCCTCCCTTGCAGATCTCGACATGGAAGCTGAACCCGGTCCCGAGTATGTTCTCCCCCAGAAGGCCGGACTCTACGAGTATGGCTATCGCGTTTGAAAGCCTCCTGACCGCAAGCGGATATTCGTGCCTCACATAGATGATGCCTTCGCTTGCACCGATGGCGTACGCTCCTATCGTCAGTCCCTCAAGTACGGAGAACGGATCGCCTTCCATGAGCGCCCTGTCCATAAATGCGCCCGGGTCTCCCTCGTCTCCGTTCACAAGGACATAGCGCTTATCCGACGGCGATTTGCGGCAAGATTCCCATTTCACCCCTGTCGGGAAACCTCCTCCGCCCCTGCCCCTCAGGCCTGATTCCCTGATCTCGGCGCAGACCTCTTCGGGCGTCATAGTTTCAAGTGCCTTCAGCAGGGCCGAGTAACCGCCGTGCTCAAGATAGTCCCCGAGGTCCAGGGGAGACATGCTGCTCATGTTTCCAAGGACCATTTTTTTCTGTCCCGAAAGGAACGGGATGCTCTCGGCCCTAGGATCTTCGGATGGTTTGCCGTCACTGCCGTACATCGACTTTGCCTTGTACGGACGCCCTTCGAGCAGAGAATCCAGGATGCCCGCGGTGTCCTCCGGTGTGACCTTCCTGTAGTACCAGCCTTCGGGTTCGACATGTACTATCGGGCCGTTCTCGCACGGACCCATGCAGCCCGTCAGGCCTGTTCTGATCTTCGGATGGCCGTCTTCATGGCGGATCAGCACGGTAAGGTCCTTCCAGAAGGAGCCGGAGCTCCCGGAAGCTCTCTTTTCTATGAGCTTTCTGAACTCCTCCGCGACAGCGACGCTGCCGCTGGCGACGCATCCGGGGCCGCCGCATACCCATATCTCTTTGCCCGGTTTCTTTTTCTCAGATAATTGTTCTATGTGGGATCTCAGTTCGGATAGGGTCTCGAATTTCATTCAAAGGCCCCCCTTGTGATAAGTTCTGCGGCTTTGGCTGGGTCCATCCTGCCAAAAGAGTCGTCGCCGCAGGTGACCACCGGAGCCAGTGCACATGCACCGACGCAGTTTACCGTCTCAAGCGTGTATTTCCCGTCTTCGGTCGCCTCTCCCACCTTTATCCCAAGCCCTTTCTCCAATTCATGGAGCACTGCGGCAGAACCGCGCAGGTGACATGCGGTGCCCATACAGACTCGTATGATCTTCCTGCCCTTTTTCTTCAGGCTCAGGGTCCGATAGAAGGTCGCAACAGCGTAAACGCGGCTTTCCGACACGCCCAGATACCTGGCAACTGCACGCATTGCCTCGGTCGATATGTGGTTTTCCGATTCCTGGATATCGAGAAGAAGTGCAAGCAAATACCTGGGATCCTGCTTATAGGAATGCATGATCTCAGCGATTCGATCGATCTCCCCCAAAAGACCGCCCCCTCGCATATTCTTATAAGGATGTGCTGCTATCAAGATAAACTACTAAGCTATTGGATGTCAAGTTGAAATATTTAAATATTTACACAATTTAAATAACTGTTTATTCGCAGAATATTAACATAAAGTTACTATTCACATATATAATTTAATCATTCCTCTTTATTTGAGAGGAGCGAATTAATTAACGAATGAAAGGAGTGTTAATAACGGATATAATATTCTATCTTTCCAGGGAAAGTCCGGATCAAAATAAAAAAAGGGGCAGCCCCGGAATGAAGGGCTGCCTGAATGTTGAACTTCTCAGCGGAGTTCCGTGACTTAGAGGAAAGATACTCCGTTCGACTGTGCGCCGTATTTTATGCCGCTTATCTCGTCAAGCTTCTGGATGTTGTGTATCGCGTCGATGTAGCGTATCGTACCGCTCTTCGCCCTCATGACGAGCGATGATGTGTGGACAACGTTTCCTTCATAGCGCACGCCCTTGAGCCAGTCGCCGTCGGTGACGCCCGTAGCTGCAAAGAACACGTTCTCGCATGCGACGAGGTCATTGAGGTGGAGGACTTTGTTCACATCCATACCCTTTTCCTTGCACTTCTCCCTCTCCTCGTCGTTGCGCGGCCAGAGCTTGCACTGCATGTTGCCTCCGACGCACTTGACTGCGCATGCCGTTATTACCGCTTCGGGGGAACCGCCGATACCCATGAGGAGGTCGATACCGGAGTTCGGTTTGCAGGTGGAAAGTGCCCCTGCGACGTCTCCGTCCGGGATGAGCCTGATCCTCGCGTGCATCGAACGGATCTCTTTGATTAGCTCCTCATGTCTCGGTCTGTCAAGAACGATGACTGTGACGTCTTCGACCGATTTTCTGAGCGCCCTTGCTACCGCCCTTATGTTGTCCGAGGGAGATGCCTCGATGTTGATCGCATGTGCCGCATAAGGACCTGTAGCTATTTTGTCCATATAGAAAATATGCTGTGGGTCAAACATAGTACCGCGCTCTGCAAACGCAACTACGCTGACCGCGTTCGGGAGTCCCTGGGCAGTAAGACGGGTACCGTCGATAGGGTCGACCGCGATGTCGACCTGAGGATCGCATCCGGTACCGAGTTTTTCACCGTTGAAGAGCATCGGCGCTTCGTCCTTCTCTCCCTCTCCGATCACTACCCGACCGTCCATATTGACGTTGTTGAGCATAAACCGCATCGCGTTTACCGCGGCGCCGTCAACTCCGTTCTTGTCCCCACGTCCCATCCACCGTCCTGCGGCCATTGCCGCAGCTTCCGTAGCACGAACCATTTCGAGAGCAATATTTCTGTCCGGAGCAGCCATTCGCAAATCCTCCATATGATTTTGTATTATTTTTATAAAGAGATATCCTGCAATTCCGGGAATCTGCCGAATATCTCGTCTATATGCTTAAGATAATACTCCAAATCAAATAAAGATTCCAGCTCACTCTCACTCATTTTGGTTATCCTCGGGTCATTTCTCAGGAGTTCAAGCAGTGGTATTTTCTCGTTCCAGCACCTCATCGCATTGCTTTGTGCTATTGCGTATGCACCTTCCCTGCTTATGCCTTCCTTTTCGACAAGTTTGACCAGCACTCTGCCTGAAAAAAGAAGGCCTTTAGTTATTTCAATGTTTTCTTTCATTTTCTTGGTATCTACCGCGAGACCGTCAATTATTTTGGTCATCGTCTTCGTCATGTAGACGATGAGGTGGAAGACGTCGGGCCACATTACCCTCTCCACGGAGGAGTGGCTGATGTCGCGCTCATGCCAGAGGGCTATATCCTCCACCGCCGGGATCGTGTAACCCCTCAGAAGTCTTGCCATCCCGCATATCCTCTCGCACAGTATGGGATTTTTCTTGTGGGGCATTGCAGACGAGCCCTTCTGACCTTTTTTGAACGGCTCAAGGGCTTCCAGGACTTCGGTCCTCTGCAGGTGGCGGATCTCAAGCGACAGTCTTTCAAGCGAGCCGCCGCAGATCGCGATGTCGGTCACGATGCGGGCATGTCTGTCCCTCTGGATGACCTGTGTCGAGACCGGATCGACAGAGAGGCCGAGCAGTTCACAGGTCCTCGCCTCGATGGAGGGGGGACAGTTCGCGTATGTGCCAACGGCGCCGGAGAGTCCGCCGACCATGATATCCTTTTGTGCCTGAGCTATCCTCTCTATGTCCCTGCCTATCTCGGCATAATGGTTAAGCAGCTTGAGCCCGAAGGTCGTCGGCTCCGCATGGACCCCGTGGGTACGCCCCGCGCAGGGGGTCATCTTGTACTCGACTGCCCTGCGTCCGAGAGCAGTGTGAAGGTCCTTCAGGTATTTAAGGACGACGTCTATACTTTCTGAGAGAAGGAGGGACGAGGCAGTGTCTATGACATCGCTGCTCGTCAGCCCCAGGTGGACATACCGGCCCGACTCCCCTATACACTCCGCCACGCTTGATACGAATGCTATGACATCATGCTGGGTGACCTCTTCGATCTCCCGGATCCTTTCAACGCTGAACGATGCCTTTTCAACGATATTTTTGTAATCCTCGTCGGGTATTTTGCCCGCTTCGTTCCATGCCCTGCAGACGGCCAGCTCCACGTCGAGCCACTTTTGAAAGCGGTTCCGGTCGTCCCATATCGCCTTTATTTCAGAAGTCTCATAGCGTTCGATCATATTGGTGCCCCCTACCTTCCAACAGAGTTCTTGTCTCTTTTCCAGTCCTCACGGACGGCCTCCAGCCAATCGAAGTAGGCTCCGCTTTTGAAGTCGGGGAAAGTGTAGAAGAAGCTCTCCCATCTGCCCTTCCTTCTGCACAGCGTTACCTCGGCAAAGATGCCTTCTCTGAGATATATCCTGTGCGCCTGCCCCTTGGTAGATGCCAGGAGCAGCCTCGCCCCGTCTATCGTCCCCGGATCGAGGTTGACCCTTCGCGACGGCCCTGTCTCCTTTTCGAGCCTGCAAGTCAAGATCTTCCAGTCCGGAAGTTCAGACATGCAGAAAAGCCCAGGATAGGAGAAGAAACACCTATCCAGCTCCGAAGCGATATCTTCATAGTAGTTGGTCCATGTGAACGGGATAAGCGGGCTGACTCTTTCGGGCTCTCCCCATACATCGGCGAGAAGCCTGCCCGCAGTCTCAAACATCTTCCTGTCGCCCCTGGGGACCAGGAGTGCGACTATCTTCTTTACCAGCGGATCTCTCGGATGTCTGCCTTCAGTCATTGCCTTCCGAGTCAAGGAGCGTATCTACGAAAGTCCCGGGATCGAATAGCTCAAGATCGTCGATGCCCTCTCCCAATCCCACGTACCTTATCGGCATTCCGAGCTTTTCGGCTATCGCAAGGACTATGCCGCCTTTTGAGGTGTTGTCGAATTTCGTCAGAACAACGCCTGTGACGGGCATCACCTTGCTGAATGTCTCCGCCTGGAGGAATCCGTTCTGTCCCGTGACCGCGTCAAGGACTATGAGGACCTCAGCCGGACCTTCCGGGATCTCGCGCTTCACTATGCGGTAGACCTTGGCAAGCTCTTCCATCAGGTTGGACTTCGTATGGAGCCTTCCCGCGGTGTCTGCTATGACAACGTCATAATTTCCGGCTTTGGCGGCCATGATCGCGTCAAAGACCACGGCGGCTGGATCGCTGTCCTGACTCTGGGCTATCACGCGGACCCCCGTCCTCTCTCCCCACGCCTTGAGCTGTTCGATCGCCGCGGCCCTGAATGTATCTGCGGCGGCGAGGAGGACTTTCTTCCCGTCATTCTTCAGCTGTGCAGCCAGTTTTCCGGCAGTCGTCGTCTTTCCGCTCCCGTTGACCCCGATCATGAGTATGACCGCGGGACGGCTGTTTATGCCAAGGGGGGAGCCCATTCTGTCCACGCTCTTCAGCTGTCCGACTAGAAGTTCGGAAAAGACCGCCTTCAGATCCGATGTACGGGCTATCCTTTCGTCTATTGCCTTCTGTTTGAGCCTTTCTATCAGCTTTTCGGTCAGATCTATGCCGACATCGCCGAGAATGAGCAGTTCTTCGAGCTCTTCCCAGAAGCTGTCGGAGATGGGTTCATCCGAAAATAGGTTGGATATGCCCTGTGTCCATTTGTTTTTTGTGTTTTTGAGCTTTTGGGCCAAATTTTTAAAAAGATCCAAAGTGACTCACTCCTATTCTTCGGGCACCGTTCTTTCAGTCTTCTTCGCGCCGGACCTTCTCCGTCTCGGGCGTCTTGGTTTTTCTCTTGCGGGGACTTGTTTTTCGGCTTCCTTTTCTTTTGCCGGGACTGCATGCGGAAGCTTCTTCCCATGCTCTTTCCTGTCCCCTTCGGCATGCTGCTCTTTCTGTGCGACTGGGAGTTTTCTGGGTCTCTTTCTCTTTTTGTTCGATCTGTTCACCTTCTCCCGCCCATCTGCGCCGTCCTGTTTTTCTGACCGTCTCTCTTTTTTGTCGTCGGCGCCTTCTCTCTCTTTGTGCGCTATCAGCCCAGTCGAGCCGAATATATCATGCAGACCGCTGTGCAGGCAAAGCGGCGGCATGTCGTCCTTATCTTCCTCGACTACCCAGTCCTTGCCTGCCATAACGGTCTCTTTGAATTCGTTGAAGCGGTCTATCGGCACCTTTATCTCACCCCGCGACGGGATGTAGCACCGCACGTTGTTCGTGTGGATCTCAACTCCGGATACAACGACATTGCCGTTCGGCGTCTTGATCTTGGTCCCGGGATTGGGCAGTTTTTCCCAAAGTTCTCTATATACGTTGTGTTCATAACACATGCAGCACATGAGCCTTCCGCATATCCCGGAGATCTTTGCCGGGTTGAGGGCGAGGTTCTGCTCTTTTACCATCTTGATGCATATCGGCGCGAACTGGTTGAGCCAGTAGCTGCAGCAGCAGGGCTGTCCGCAGGGACCGAGTCCTCTGATGATCTTGGCCTCGTCCCTGACTCCGATCTGCCTGAGCTCTATCCTTGTCTTGAACTCTCTCGCCAGGTCGCGCACATAGGCCCTGAAGTCCACCCTCTGCTCGGATGAGAAATAGAAAAAGAGCTTTCTCCTGTGCCTCAGAAACTCTACATCGATAAGCTTCATATCAAGCTCATGCGGCTTGAGCAGCTCGATCGCGCTCTTTAGTATCTTCCTCTCTTCTTCCCTGTATTCCTCCGCCATCTGCATATCTTCGTCAGTGGCAAACGAAATGAACGTAAGGTCCGTAACGAGAGGTTCAGTCGTCTTTGACGAAGAATCTCCGTGTTCGGCGGCATTTCTCAGAAGCCTGTACTCAGCCTCCTGCTCGGGGGTGAGGATGCCTGCGACCACGGCAGTCTCCTCTCCTCTGTGGGATTCGACCACTACGGTCGTACCTTTCGCGATCTGTTCTTCGGGATTGTATGCAAAAATACCAAGGTACCTTGGCTTACCGAATATTGCCAAATATTTGTTCACAGGGAACGCCCTCCTTGACGACCATATAGGTCAGATCCTGGATCATAGGGATCGAAAGTCTCTTTGCCCCGATCAGCCTTACGAGAGAATCCAGTTCTGCCGCACGTATAAAATCTCCGTTTTCTGTCAGATGCCTGATCCAGCTCCCTATCTCAAGGCAGAGTATCTCAGGATCCTTTTTTTTGCCCTCTGCTATCCACTCGGCCCATTCTTCGGGCGATGCGGGATGCGGTCTTGCCTGCGCCATCTCAGCGGGGAGATCTATCTTTACAGACCAGACACGGCTTTTTATCGTCGGTATAAGTTTGTCTTCCTCTGAAACGAAGAGGATGCATCCGTGTTCGGGAGGCTCTTCGGTAAGTTTGAGAAGACTGTTCGAAGCCTCCGGTGACAATTTATCGGCAGACCATATCACTGCCATCCTCCGGTCGGAAACAAGCGGGTGAAGCGCAAGCTCACCGGGAAGCGTCCTGCATTCGTCTATCGACGGAGGCTCCAGGTGCCTGCCTGCATTTATCAGGTCGGGATGGGCCCCGTCCTTCCATATCGGACTGTCTCCAAGGATAAGTTTTCCGTAATTCTCGACAAAGATCTTCTGTATGGCCTCCGGCAGCACCACTGCGACAGACTGCGGGGCCCTGTTCATCTCTACGGCCGAGACTATCTCCTTCCACCCCTGAGAGGCTTCCAGGACCGACAAAGCGTCATTTATCACTCAATATCCCCCTTGATGAAAGAGAGCTGATCATCTTCCTGAATATTTCTTCCTGGCTCAATGAGCCGCATTCTAACACGAGCCACCTTTCGGGGTCGCGTTTGGAAAGGGAAAGATAGCCTTCCCTTATCTTTTCCATAAAGGATCTGCCCCCGCTCTCGAACGAATCAAGTTTTCCCCGTGACCTGACCCTTTCCAGCGCATTTTCTGGCAGTATGTCAAAAAGGATAGTAAGATCCGGCACCGGAAAAGACGATAGCCTGGCCAGTTCGTCAAATATATCAAGCGGCATGCCCCTTCCCCATACCTGGTATGCGAGCGTCGAATCGTGATACCTCTCGCATACGACGTCCTTTCCATCATCTAAGGCAGGCTCTATGACGGATGCTACATGCTCCGCCCTGTCCAGCATGAAAAGATATGCTTCGCTCCATTTATGCCTCAGGGAACCGCCTACGACCATCTCTCTCAGCACAGAGCCGCCCGGCCAGCCCCCGGGCTCTCTGGTCAGCACTACATCGCGCCCCTTCTCCTCCGAAAGCCATTTCGCGAGGAGAGCGGCCTGCGTTGACTTGCCTGAACCATCTATTCCCTCAAAGGTTATGAACATCGTATCCCGCCTTTACGAGAATTTATAATAACACAAAAAGCCCCGCACTGAGTGCAGGGCATAATCCACATGGCGGAGGCGTGTGCGAATCGAACACACCGGGACCGGCGTTACCGACCCCCACCGGATTTGAAGTCCGGGCCCAGCACCAGCTGAAACTCGCCTCCGTGTTGGCCCTCGTAGATTAGCAGAAAGAGCGCTTAATTTCAACTTTCAATATACCGTATCGAGGATAAGTTTTCTCTTACCCGCCCTTTCTGAGACCTCCCAGCATTTTTCGACATAGGCGAGCGACTCCCTGAACCTGGGCTCGCTGTTGTAGTATATCCTTATCAGGACGTCGTCTTTGGCGACCTTTGAGCTCACCTTATGAGGCAGCTGGATCGCCACGGAGGGATCTATCACATCCTCCTTGGTAAGGCGGCCTCCGCCCAGTGCCCTGAGGCCCTCTCCTATGAGAAGAGCGTCGAGCCTTGAAAGATATCCGTCCCTGTCAGATCTGATCTCGTATGTGTGTGAAGCTCTCGGAAGGATCTTCAGTGGCTCCCTGACGACAGAGGCGTCGCCGTTCTGCGCTCTTATCATCTCGGCGAACTTATCAAGCGCGGATCCGTCGTCAAGAGCTTTTGAGGCAAGTTCCGCGCCTTCATCTCGGCTCTTTGCCCTTCCGGACATTTCGAGCATTGCGGCCGCCAGAAAGATGCAAAGTTCACGGGTGTCAGAAGGTCCTCTTCCCGAGAGGACCTCGACGGCTTCGTAAACTTCGGCTGAGTTGCCGACCCATTCGCCCAGCGGCTGTTCCATGTCCGTTATTACGGAGAGGCAGGTCTTCCCGAGCTTTTTGGATACATCCGTAAGTTTTGCCGCAAGTTCCCTTGCCCGCACGGCATCGCACATGAAGGCTCCGCTGCCGCATTTGACGTCGAAGAGATACCCGTATGCCCCACCAGCGAGTTTTTTGCTGACTATGCTCGCTGTTATGAGGGGTATCGACGGCACGGTGCCAGTGACGTCCCTCAGCTTGTAAAATTTACCCTCGGCCGGAGCCAGCTTGAGTGAATGCCCCGAGATTGCGCATCCGATCGTGTTGACCTGCTCCCTGAAACGATCGTCGCTAAGATGCATATCCATGCCCGGTATGGACTCAAGCTTGTCGATAGTCCCGCCTGTAAATCCAAGCCCGGGACCGCTAAGCTTCGAGATACGGGATCCGCACGCGGCGACGAGCGGGACAAGGATCAGCGTAGTTTTGTCCCCCACCCCGCCTGTGCTGTGCTTGTCTATTATCCTGTCCTCCGGCTGATACGAGATGGTCTCGCCGGAAAGGGCGAGGGACTTTGTGAAGTGCATGAGCTCATCGTCGTCGAGGCCGTTAAGGAACGCGGCCATGAGCCAAGCGGATATCTGATAGTCAGGCACCGTTCCGCGCATGACGGAATCCACAAAGGTATGAAGCTCCTCGCCGGTGTGCTTTCCGCAGTCCCTCTTCCTTTCGATGAACCTTATCATGTTGAACGCAGTCATCTTAGCTCCCTCAGAAAGGCGAATATAAGCCTGCAAAGCGACTCAGAACTGCCTTTCATCGTGTCGAGGACCTCCTGGTGGGTCAGCTTGTTTTTCGAGATCCCGGCAGCCGCGTTCGCGACGCAGGAGATCCCGCAGACCCTGATACCCATATGGTTGGCGGCGATAACTTCCGGCACGGTCGACATCCCCACTAGGTCTGCGCCCATCGTCTTCGCCATCCGTATCTCGGCGGGCGTTTCAAACGACGGCCCGGAAAACGCTATGTAGATACCTCTGTACAGATCGATATTTTCCTTTTTTGCCGCCTTTTCGAGCCTGCCGATGTATTCCCTGTCGTAAGCTTCCGTCATGTCGGGGAAGCGCGGGCCGCTCTTGTCATCGTTCTCGCCGATCAGCGGATTCGTCCCCATAAAGTTGATGTGGTCTTCTATCGCAACGATCCCGCCCGCCGGGATGCTTTCATTTATCCCGCCGGAAGCGTTAGTCACGACGAGAGTTTTTACTCCGAGGAGTCCGAGGACCCTCACAGGAAAGACGACCTCTTCCATCGTGTAGCCTTCGTAGTAATGGACGCGTCCCTGCATGAGCACGACTTTGGTGCCTTCAAGTTCCCCGAATACCAGTTTCCCTGCGTGTCCCGGGGCTGTAGAACGCGGCCAGAACGGGATCTCTTCGTAGCGGACCACCTTAGGAGATCCGACGCTGTCCGCAATGCTCCCGAGACCTGAACCAAGGACTATGGCGACATCGGGTATCGCTGAGATCTTTTCTGAAAGCGACTTTACCGCCTCAGTCAATTTTTCCGAATAAAGCATCTTTCCTCACTCCTTAGTCTGATCTGTTTATGCCGCATATGATCCGGCTAATGCTGTCCAGCGTATCACTCTTCCCCTTCCAAACCGCTCCTCGGGAAAAATTTGTCATAAAGATCCCTGACCTCGAGATCAAGGTGAGTGTATTTCTCCGTAGTCAGTATAGAGGAATGTCCGAGCAGTTCCTGCAGCGTCCTCTGATCCATGCCCCTTCTCAGCAGGTGTGTCGCGAACGTGTGTCTCAGGACATGCGGATGGAGGCGTGACGAAGATATGCCGGCCATTTTTCCCCTTTTGCGGAGCAGTCTCCAAAGGAACTCCCTGCTCATCTTCCTTCCCGATTTCGTCAGGAGGAGCCACGGTTCCTTGTACCTGTCAAGTTTCGGTCTGTGATCGTTGATGTATTCCTCTATAGTCTTCCTGACACCGCCGACATAGGGGACGCATCTTTCCTTGTCGCCCTTGCCCCTTGTGTAGATAAGGCCTCCGCCTCTGTCTATGTCCTTGAGTTTCAGGGAGCAGATCTCGGACGCCCTCATCCCGGTGCCGTATGCGAGCTCGATCGCCGCTCTGTCCCTTTTGCCGAGCGCGGTCCCGTCTTCGCAGCTGTTTATGATCCTCTGTATCTCACCCTCCGTCATTACCTGCGGAAGGGTCTTGTCTCTTGCGGGCAGCGGATCCAGGATGGGCATTTTTCCCGATACGCCGTCGTATACGAGATATCTCGCAAATGAGCTGAGCACTGCGGCATTCCGTTGGACCGTGCTTTTTGACATCCCCCTGGCGGACTGTTCGCGGAGGAAGCGCGCGATATTGTCCGAATTCAGGTGCATGGGGTCTGAACCGACCCTTCTGCAGTGCGAATACCACTGCTTAAGGTCTGATACGTAGGCCTTCAGCGTGTTTTCGCTGCATCCCCTCTCGAGCATGATGTAGTCCCTGAAGCTGTCAAGGGTACTCTGAAAAGCAGGGTCGTCTTCGTCAAACCGCATTTTCTTCTGCCTTTTTTGCCGCAAGCCAGCAATAGGCCATGATGGTCTTTCCGTCTTTGATCTCCCCGGAGTCGATCATGGCTTTGATCTCGGGAACGGTAAAATTGTGCACCTTTATATATTCGTCATCGTCTTCTGTAAGTTTTGATGGTTCAAGATCTGTGGCGTAGAAGAATATTATCTTTTCTGTCGAGTAGCCCGGGGAGGTGTAGAACTCGAATATCTTTTCTATTCTGCCGGGTTTGTATCCGATCTCTTCCTGAAGTTCCCTGACCGCGGTCTCTTTGGGGTCCTCGCCGTACTCTACCAGGCCTGCCGGTATCTCGTAGAGATCCTCGTCGACCGCATGTCTGTACTGGCGTACCAGAGAGACGGTCCCATCAGAATGTTCCGGCAGGATCGTGACAGCGGGCTTATGCCTCACTACCTCCCTGACCTTTTCGCATCCCGAAGGGAAGAGGACATGGTCTATGTCGAGATCGAGTATCGCGCCCGAATAAATGTTATCGCTTTTAATTATGTTTCTCAGTGCGTGTCTTTGAGCGTCTTCCACGGCCTTCAGCTCCTCACTCAAGTCTGTCTCCGAGCTTCATCCTGCTTCCTCTGAGCCATTCATCCGCACCGCGGACGTTCTTTCCCTCCGGCTGGACCCGCAGCAATTTGAGCGAGCCTTCCCCGCACGCGATGACGGGAAAGCCGTCGGAGATGGCGACCAGCTCCCCCGGCACACCTGAAACCGAAACGGGGGCCGCTTTGTGTATCCTGAGCCTCTTTCCTGCGTGGCTGCAGAACGTGCCCGGAGCGTCTGCCAGGGCCCTTATCCTGTTGTACAACTCCAGTGAACCGGCATCCCAGTCGATCTTCCCCTCCGATTTATCGATCTTCGGAGCCGTTGAAATGCCCGCTTCCGACTGGGGAACGAATACCCAGTCCTCCGACGGGATTTCCAGCAGGTATTCAAGCAGTTTTTCACAGCCCGCGGCGCATGTCTTTTTAAGCAGGGAGGGAGTGTCGTCCTCTACATCGATCGTTACGGGTACCTGGGCCAGAACGGGACCTGAGTCCATACCCTCATCCAGCCTGAATATCGTGACTCCGGTCACTTCCAGTCCGTCCATCAGGGCCCTCTGGACAGGAGCAGATCCCCTGTATGAGGGAAGAAGCGACGGATGTATGTTTATACATCCCAGCCTGGCCATGCTCAGAAGAGGTTCTTTGATCATGTGGCCGAAATCGATCACAAGGATAAGATCCGGTAGGTCCTTTTCTATCCATTCCAGCGTCTCCTGGTCGGCTGAAATTTTTTCCGTTGTCCGCACCTTCAGGCCAAGTTCCTCCGCTTTTTCGAATACGGGGGTATCCTGCAGCTTAAGCCCCCTGCCCGAAGGCCTCGGCGCGTTCGTTATCACCCATTCGGGCCTTGTCTTATCTGCAATGATGGACAGGCAGTCAGCCGCAAATCTGCCGGAGCCGCAGAAACCGAAGCGGAGCATGCCGGCCGTCACTGCTCCTTTGCCTGTTTTGCGATCTTCTTTTTCAGGAACTGCCTCTTTAACGGCGATACCCTGTCTATGAGAAGCCTGCCGTTCAGATGGTCGATCTCATGGGAGAAGACGCACGCGAGAAATCCATCGATCTCTCTCTCCTCATGTCCGCCTTTTTCATTCTGCCAGCGTACTTTTATCTTATCCGGGGAATCCACTTTTTCATATATGCCGGGAAAGCTCAGGCAGCCCTCCTCTACGGTCTTGGATCCCTCTTTATCCTCTATGACTGGGTTTATCAGGACAAATTTTTCTCCGTTGTACTCAATGACCGCGATCCTCTTCGACACGCCGATCTGCGGTCCTGCCAGCCCTATGCCGTCGTAAACATGCATCGTCTCCCACATGTCTTCGACCAGAACGGCCAGCTCATCATCAAAAGAGGTTATTTCTTCAGTCGGCTCCCTCAGGACGGGATCCGGATACACACATATATTTCTGACTGCCATCAGAACTCCCCCATATCTGACACAATAAAAATCATCAAAACAGCTTTACATATGCGTGGGACCAAAGACCGTGATAATTGGTGCCGTAAGCCTGAAAGTCCCGCCGATATCTCTATGCTTTAGCATTTACACCCAGTATTTTAACAGAAAAATCCCCATGCCTCGCGTAAAAGGCATGGGGATATCGAGCTTTATCGTGAAGATAGGGAACGAATTATTCCTTGTCTTCAGCCTGCTTCAGGAATTCACCTATCGTGACGTTCGTCTCTTCCTGGGGAAGCTGGTTGTCGTTCTTTTTCTTCTCGACATCGGAACGGCGGCGGCGCGGACGGTCTTCTTTCTGTCCTTCTGCGTGCTGCTGGCCCTCTTCTGTCCTTGGCTTCCTTACGGGCTCTTCATGTGCGGGACGGAGGCTGAGACGCATCCTGCGCTCTGAGGGGTTCACGTCGAGCACTCTTGCCGTCACTTCCTGACCCTCGGAAAGCACTTCCCTGGGGTTCTCTATCCTCTGCTGGCTGATCTGCGAAATGTGGATCAGTCCTTCAATGCCGTCTTCCAGCTCCACGAAGGCTCCGAAGTCCGCTATCCGCACCACCTTGACGGGTACTTCCATATCCTTCCTGTATTTCTCAGCTACATCCTTCCAGGGATCGGAAAGCTGCTTGTAGCCAAGACTGATGCGTTTGCGCTCCTGGTCTACCTCAAGGATGGAGACTTCGATCTTCTGTCCCTTCTTGAGGACTTCCTTCGGATGCTTGATCCTCGTCCAGCTGAGATCGCCTATGTGTATAAGGCCCTCGACTCCCGGCTCTATCTCTACAAAAGCACCGAATTCTGTCAGGTTGGAGACCGTACCCTCTGCGACCACTCCGGGCTTCCAGCGTTCTGCCACTGTTTCCCACGGGTCGGGCTGAGTCTGTTTGAGACTGAGGGAGATCCTGTTGTTCTCTTTGTCGATGCCGATCACCTTAACTCTGACGTGATCGCCCTTGGAGACAACGTCTTTGGCCTTAGCATTGCGCTGCCATGAGAGTTCGCTGACGTGAATGAGGCCTTCCATCGCACCGAGATTTACAAAAACACCGAAAGAGGTGATGCTGCTGACGTCTCCTTCAAGTATGTCACCTTCGCTGACCTGATCATAGAATGACTGCCTGATCTCTGCCATCTCGGTCTCCATAAGGGTGCGGCGTGACAGGACAAGACGGCGCTTGCGGCGGTCTTTCTCTATCAGCTTTACCTGGAAATCCTGTTCGAGCAGACGTGCGGGATTCAAAGTGCGTCCGTCTTCGGCAAGGTGTGAAATGGGAATGAAGCCCTCTATGCCGTAGCAGCTTACTATAAGGCCGCCCTTGACTTTGCGGAGTCCCTTTACAGTAACAGTCTCATTCTTTGCCGCTTCTTCCTCAAGCTTGTTCCAGCGTTCGTCAAATTCGCAGCGCCAACGGCTCAGGCTGAGCTGTGCATCTTCGCCCTGGCTGATGTTCGTGATCTGCACTCTGACTTTATCGCCGTTCTGGGGTTCCTCGGTCTCTTCTACGAGGACCTTATGCGTCCACTCTTTGCGCGGGAGGAATCCCTCGCATTTGTAGCCGACATCGACAAGCCATCCGTCTTCACGGGTGTCAACTATCGTGCCTTCAAGGATCTTTCCGCGATGGAAGTCACCCATCACGTCAAACTGCTGCATCATTTCTTCCATTGTTTCTTCTTTTTCCGGTGCTGCCTGTGTTTCAAGTCCGTCTTCTGTGCGAAGCTCGTCTACCATACCCAACATCCTCCTGCTTACATCATGTTTAATTTTTGGATCAGTTCTTTGATAAGCCAGTCAGGAGTACTTCCTCCCGCGGCTATGCCTATATCATCCCTGTTTTGCAGCCACCCCCTGTCGATCTCTCCTGCATGTTCGATCCAAAGCGTGGAGACTCCCACGTCCATGGATATTTCAGCCAGCTTTTTAGTGTTGGCACTGTTTCGGCCCCCGAGTATTATCATTCCGTCGACCTTGGAAGCAAGTCTGCAGACAGAATCCTGCCTTGCAAGTGTAGCTTTGCAGATCGTATTATACACCTTGATCTCGGGAGATACCTTACTAAAAGAACCAACAAGCGCAGCAAAAGAGCCGACTTTTTGAGTCGTCTGGCTCAGGATGCCGCACCTTCGTCCTTTTAAGTTGTCCGGAATGTCTTCATCAGATGAGACTACAGCTACTTCGCCCTCAACATAACCCATTATCCCTTTGACTTCCGGGTGGTGCCTGTCCCCCGATATTACCACAACATAGCCCTCTGTAGAAAGGTCTTTTGCCCTTTTCTGAGCAGTTTTGACAAACGGACAGGTCCCGTCGACCACTTTCCTGCATTTTTTTATGAGCACCCCTTCCTGAAGCGGAGTGACTCCGTGGGCTCTGATAAATGCGACGGAAGCGGCGGGGACCTCTTCGGCTGATTCGACGACGACAAGCCCCATTTTCGTCAGCCTGTCGGTCTCCTGCGGATTGTGGATGGGGCTTCCGAGGGAGTAGACAGTGCCTGAGCGGAGAAGTTCTTCTTCAAGCTTCGATATTGCCCTTCTGACACCAAAGCAAAGTCCTGTGGGATCTGCTATGTGGATCTTCAATTCAGCTTCCGCTTTCCTGTTCCAAATGTCTGATGCAATGCGGCATCACATCGTCCATTGCATCGGACATTTCGTATTTGTCGAAATCATACCATATGGCAGGCTCAAAGTGTTTGAACCACGTCATCTGCCTTCTCGAAAAGGCCTTTGTCGACCTGATGTCGCCTTCAAGCGCCTCTTCATATGTGCAGTTCCCCTGTACATACTGGATCAGCTCTTTGTAGCCGAACCCCCGGAGTGCCGGAAGTTTCGGAGAATAACCTCTGGACAGGAGCCACTCGACCTCTTCGGGGTATCCGTTCTCAAACTGTTCCCTGACCCTGCGCGCGATGTTTTCGTACAGGTTCGCCCTGGCTCTTATAAGCCCTATGTAAAAGATGTCGTAGCATGATTCAGTCTTTGCCTGATTTTGGTACCACCATGTGGCGGTCCTGCCCGTTATCCTGAATATTTCGAGGGCCCTCATGGTCCTTGCGGGGTCGTTGGGGTGTATCTTCTCCGCCGCAGCGGGATCTATGGCGGACAGTTCCTTATGGAGTTCTGCGAGCCCCTTTTCCTCTATTTCATACTCCAGGACACGCCTTACTTCTTCGTCCTTGGGGAGGTCTTCGGAGAGCGAACCGCAAATAGCTTTGTAGTAGAAGGGGGTGCCTCCGATCAGCAACGGGGTCTTACCCCTCTTCCTGATCCTTTCGATCGCGTCTGCCGCCAATAACGCAAAATCAGCCGCGGAAAAGATCTGGTCGGGGTCGACCACATCTATGAGATGGTGGGGTATCCGGCGTCTTATTTCAAGCGAGACCTTGTCCGTGCCCACGTCGAGATAGCGGTATACCTGTCTCGAATCGACGGAGATGACCTCGGCATCAAGTCTTTCTGCCAGTGCGAGACTGAATTTCGTCTTTCCTACCGCGGTAGGTCCTATTATTGCGATTATCGGGATCTTCTTTTTCTCCGTCATCTTTCGAACCTATCCTTGAGTTTGCTGTCTTCTATGAGGAAGATCGTGGGCCTGCCGTGAGGGCAGGTATAGGGTACGGAGCACATCTCAAGCCTTTCGAGGAGCGCTTCAGCCTCTTCCCTTTCAAACCTCCTGCCGAGCTTTACGGCATCTCTGCACGCAAGTCTGGCCATCCTCCACCAGACTTCCCTGTCCCTCTTGTCAGGATCTTTTTCACACTCGATCCCTCTCAGCGCGGAACGGAGCATGTCAAGCGGAGAGAGCCTGGCCCTCCCTCTCAGCAGAGGTACTCCCGCAAGACGTTCGCCGTCGAAGGAAAAGGCAAGCGACTCGAGTTCGTCGCGGTAAATATCAATCTCGGGCAGCAGCGCGGCGGGAATATCGACAGCCATGGTCAGCTTCTGCCCGACTGTCCCGTCTTTGAAAGATGCAGCGATCTCCTCGTAGAGTATCCTCTCGTGGGCCGCATGGGGATCTATTATCGCAAGGCCGTTCGGAAAATCAAAGATCAGATAACCCCTTGCCGACTGGCCGATATAATTTCGGGCTCCCACTTCGGGAGCTGTCTCAATCGGATCTTCCGCCATTATGAAGACAGTATCGTCGGGCGCAGCCACCCTGCCCGGATACGCCTCTGAAACGGGTCTCCACGGTGCGGTGCTGAATATAGGGTCCGTACTGTCGAACCACTTCCTGTCATTGATCTCGTTAGCGGCAGACTGGCGTTCCGGCACATCGCCCGCAGGCCCTCCCGAAGAGGCAGAGAGCCTTCGGGCAAATATTTTCCGGGCAGTATTAAGCACAAGTTTATATATGTCTCCTGAATTTTTGAATCGTACTTCTTCTTTTGTCGGGTGGATGTTCACATCGTGCTCTTCGGGCGGGATATTCATTACGACCAGCCATTCGCCGTATGCCGCGAAATCTCCGCCGCATATGGCTGACCTGATCGTGCTGTCCTGTATCCTCCTGCCGTTCACAAAGATCGTGACGGATGTCCGCCTGCTGTCAGGTATGGGATTCCACCACATCCTGACAGAGGTAAGGTTCAACGAAGTCGACGAGCTGTATTTGGGGGAATCTTCCCCCCACCTCCTGAGAAGTGCGGCATCTATGCTTCCTGCGGGCAGAAGCTCGAGGATCTTTTTGCCGTCGGAGAAGACCCTGAAGGTCAGATCAGGGCGTACCAGAGCATAGTCATTGACCACCTGGAGTATCCTCCTGAGCTCAGCGGACGCCGTCTTAAGGAATTTTCGCCTTGCGGGAAGGTTGAAGAAAAGGTCGTCCACACGGATCATCGTCCCCGGACGGCACGGGCTCTCAGTGTGGAGGATGATCTCACAGCCCTCGCATCTTATGATGCCCCCGGTATCTGAATCCGCGGTCCTGCTCCTTATCTCCATCCTGCTGACGGCAGCCACGCTTGAAAGGGCCTCTCCCCTGTATCCAAGAGTGGTTATGCATTCAAGGTCATCAAGTGTCGATATCTTGCTTGTGGCATATCTTTCTATCGCGAGCGGGAGTTCTTCGAAGGGTATGCCGCAGCCGTCGTCCTCTATGACGAACGATACCTTTCCGCCCTGTTCGATATGGAGCGTTACAGTCCGCGCAGAGGCGTCTATGGAGTTTTCGATGAGCTCCTTGGCCACGGAAGAGGGTCTTTCGATGACCTCCCCCGCCGCTATCCTGCTCGCAACTTCGCTGTCAAGTCTTTTAATCATTTCAGTCCCAGTACTTTCCGGCTCTCTTTCCTGAGCTTGTAGATAAGCTGGAGAGCCTCCATCGGTGTCATCTGATCAGGTTCGGCAGCCGCGAGCTCCTCAAGCACAGCCTCGTAGCTCACGTCAAAGAGCTTTACCTGCCTGTCCTCGGTAAGTGCCGGAACAAAGGATCCGGGAACGTCCGCAGAGGACTCGAAGCCCGCGAGAAGTTCCTTAGACCTTCTGAGCACTATCGAGGGAACTCCGGCCAGCCTTGCGACCTCAATGCCGTATGAGCGGTCAGACGGAGCCTCGACCACCTTGTGAAGGAAGGTCACTCCGTCCTTCGTTTCCTCCACAGCCATACTGAGGTTCGTGACGCCGGGCAGCATGTCGGCCAGCCTGGTCAGTTCGTGGTAATGTGTGGCGAAGAGCACGGCAGCCCTTCTGCCCTCCTGCCCCTGCAGATATTCTATGACGGACCACGCTATGCTCAGTCCGTCGTATGTGGAGGTGCCCCTGCCCACTTCGTCGAGTATGACAAGACTTCTGTCCGTGGCGTGTCTTAATATGTTCGCCGTCTCGACCATCTCGACCATGAACGTGCTCTGCCCCCTGGCAAGTTCGTCCCTCGCCCCTATACGCGTGAAGAGGCGGTCTATCAGACCTATCCTTGCGTCCTCGGCGGGCACGAAGGAGCCCATCTGGGCCATTATGGCGATGAGAGCCGCCATCCTGAGGTATGTTGATTTTCCGGCCATGTTGGGTCCGGTGATCACAGCTATCCTCGTGCCGGAAGCTTCGCTGAGGGAGAGGTCGTTCGGCGTGAACGGATGTCTTCCGAGCATAACCTCGATGACGGGATGCCTCCCGTTCTTTACGATAAAGTCCGTGCTCCTGTCTATGACAGGGCGGACATAGCGTCTCTCTGATGCGACATCCGCAAGGGAGCAGAAGACATCCGCTGAAGCGATGAATTTTGCCGCATCGAGTATCTCTGTGCTTTTTGAGAGGGTCCTCTCAAGGAGTTCTCCGTAGAGCCTCTCCTCGATGGCGAGCATCTCCTCCTCCGCGCTGAACATCTCTTTTTCGAATATTTTTAGCTCTTCGGTAATGAAGCGCTCGGCGTTCACAAGCGTCTGTTTCCTGATGTACTCGGCTGGGACCCTGTCGAGGCCGCCTCTCGGGATCTCTATGTAATAGCCGAAGACCTTGTTGACTCCGGCCTTCAGGTTCTTTATTCCGGTCCTTTGCCTCTCCTCTTCCTCGAACCTTTCCAGCCATGCCGAAGAATGGGCGGCCTTGTCTCTCCATTCGTCAAGCGCCGCATCGTAGCCATCCCTTATGATCCCTCCGTCCCTCACAAAACGCGGGACAGAGTCTGAAAGGGCGGAAGCCAGGAGTGAGGTCAGATCTTCAAGGAGGTCTATCCCTTCGGTCCAGACAGAGAGCTTCTTTCTCCCCGACATCATATATACGAGGTCCGGAAGAGCCTTCAGCGTCTCCCTGACGGTCAGCAGGTCATTTGGAGACCCCATTTTGAGGGTCAGCCTGCTTATAGCCTTTTCCATGTCGCCGCAGGACGAGAGCAGATGGCCCATCCTCGCACGGAACGCGCCGTCACTCACGAGTTCTTCGATCGCGTCCGCCCTTTTGCTGATAAGGTCGATATCCTTGAGCGGAGAAAGTATCCATTCTTTGAGCATCCTCTTCCCCATTGCGGTGCGGCATCTGTTGAGGACGGAAAAGAGTGAGATGTCGTACGGTTCTATAAGTTCAAGGTTGCTTACGGTGTTCCTGTCGAGGATCATGTACTCTTCGGGAAGAAGCGGTATCAGCTGAGTGACGTGAAGCGCCTTTGAGAACTGGGTCTCCTCAAGATACCTAAGCGCCGCCGCGGCAGCCCCGCAGGCCGGATCCCTGTCGTCCAGCCCCATCGAATTCAGAGTGGCTATGCCCCATTTTCTGCACAGCCACTCCGAAGAGGTCCTTATATCGAACTCCCCGCGCTCCCTCTCGACAACGCTGATCTTTGCTGATTCAGGATAGAATTCTTTAAGATTTTCGGCCTGGCCGTTTCTGACAAGTATCTCCGCGGGACGGAAGGATGAGAAGATCGATGCCGCCTCCTCGATCCGGAACGTACCGGCTTTCAGTGTTCCCGTCGCGGTCGTAAGGAGCGCGACAGAGACGTTTTTGCCATCGAACAGGCACGCGGCAAGGCTGCCGTCGGAATCGCCGCCCTCAGAGAGCCACGTTCCGGGCGTTACGAGTCTCGTGACTTCCCGTTGGACGAGATTCCTGCCGTCCGGGACCGTGACCTGTTCGCAGATGGCCACCCTGTATCCGGCAGCGACTAATTTTGCAAGGTAAGAATCTACTGAATGGAAGGGCACTCCGGCCATGGGTATGGCGTTTTCGGATTCCTTCGATCTTGAGGTGAGGGCAATATCAAGCACCGAAGACGCGATATGGGCATCTTCGAAGAACATCTCATAAAAATCGCCCATGCGGAAAAAGAGAAGAGAGTCAGGATACTGCTCTTTCCAATAAACATACTGCTCCAGCATGGGGGTCATTTTGGTCCCCTGCGGGATCTGCAATTTTATATTTCCCTCCTCCGGTCAAGGTAGCTCTGAAGAAGTATGGAAGCCGCGATCATGTCCACCTTCCCCTTGCGTCCCTTCCTTGAAACATCGCCTTCAAGAAGGGACTGCTGCGCTATCGCGGTAGTGAACCTCTCATCCCAGAATATGATCTCCAGCGACGGATGCCTCTCCCTGATGGTCTCGGCAACAGACCTGATGTTATAGGCCTCGGGCCCCTCGTTTCCGCCGGTCCTGAGCGGCAGCCCCACGAGAAGTTTGGTTGCGGAGTATCCGTCCATGATCTTTTTCAGTTCCTCTATCCAGTCGTCCTTGGCGCTAAGGACGGTAAGCGCCTGGGCAAAACTGCCGAATGGGTCGCTTACCGCCACTCCGATCCTTACTGAGCCTATATCGATCGCAACGATCCTCTCCAAGAGGTCAGTTCCCCGACTTCGACGCGAGCCGCGCAAATATCTCGGGCGCCTTGGCTATAGCTTCAGAGAGCTTGCCTGAGTCAGGGGCCCTCCCCTGAGCGAGCGTCGGTTTTCCGCCGCCTCTTCCTCCGATGATGTCAGCTATCTCTTTAAGGAATTCGTCTGCCCTGAACCCTTTTGATACAGCCTGTTCGCTCGCCATTGAGGTCAGTGTCACATGCTTCTCTTCCCCTATGCCCGCGAGCATGATCACAGCCACGGGGAATTTCTGTTTTATCCTGTCCCCTACCTGTCTTAGGAGATCCGGGTTCATGTTCTCGAATTTTTCCACGATGAGGTCTACGCCGTTTACTGTTGCGCAGGGGCTGATGCTCTCCTCTATCTCAGAGAGCGCGGCTTTGACCTGAAGTTCTCTGTTCTTCCTCTCAAGTATCTTTTTTTCGTCGAGCAGATCCTCTATCTTACTGAGGATCGAATCGACATCCTCTCCAAGCATCGTTGCAAGTGTCCCCGACAGCATGCTGAACCGCTGGAAGGTCTCAAGCGCGTTCATTCCCGCTATGGCATTTATGCGTCTTACACCCGAGCCTATGCCCTCTTCGCGGATTATCTTCACCACGCCGATCTCGCCGGTGGCTTTTACATGCGTTCCGCCGCAAAGTTCGGTCGAGTATCCGGGTATCTCGAGCACTCTTACCTCGTCGCCGTACTTTTCGTCGAAGAGTGCCTTAGCTCCGCTCTTTTTGGCCTCTTCGATCGGCATTACGGTCGTCTTTACAGGCAGGTTCTGAAGCACCTGCTCATATACTATGAATTCTATCTCCCGTAACTGGTCGACCGTAAGGGGTGCAAAGTGGTTGAAGTCGAACCTCAGGAAAGTCGGTGTGACCAGCGATCCGGCCTGACGCACATGCTGGCCCAGGACCCTTGAGAGAGCTTCGTGGATAAGATGGGTAGCCGTGTGGTGCCTCTGGATGTTCCTTCTCCTTGCCGCGTCTACGGATGCGGTAACTGGCTGGTTTTTCCTCAGTATCCCCTTAAGCAGCCTGCCTCTGTGCACGATTAGGTCATTGACCGGATAGATCGTGTCCCCGACCTCGAAGATCGTATTTTCGGCTGTCAGGATACCCGTATCCCCTACCTGTCCGCCCTTTTCACCGTAGAAAGGCGTATCGGAGAGTACGATATCCGCGGTCTCTCCCTCGGATATGAACTCCTTTTCACTGCCATCCGATATGATCGCTTTGATCGCAGCGTCACGGGTCATCGTCTCATAACCGCAGAAACTGCTGGGGCCAAGTTTGTCTGCGAGCTCGGTGTAAACGTTTTTGGAGATGACTGAGCTGGCCTGCTTGCTTGAAGCCCGGGCGCGCTCGCGCTGATCGTCCATCGCCCTGTCGAAACCTTCCTTGTCGACCTTTATGTCAACTTCGGAGCACATTTCCTCGGTCAGCTCGAGGGGGAACCCGTAGGTGTCGTACAGCACGAACGCAACGTTTCCGGGCAGCGTGTCAGCGCCTTCATTTTTAAGCTTCGAGATCTCCGAGTCAAGCAGTTCGCTTCCCTGAGAGAGCGTCTTTGAGAAGCGTTCTTCCTCTGTTTTGAGTATCTGTTCTATCGCACATGCCTGTTCCGTCAGTTCCGTGTACTCGTCACCGATCGAGTCCCTGACCGACTGCAGCAGATCGGTAAGGAAGGGTCTTTCGATCCCGAGAAGCCTGCCGTAGCGGGCGCTCCTTCTTATCAGCCGTCTCAGCACGTATCCGCCGCCGTCGTTTGCGGGCAGTATGCCGTCAGCTATCATAAATGCAGAGGCCCTTATATGGTCTGAAATTACCTTTACTGCCATATCGCTTTTCGGATCGGATCCGTATTTGACGCCGCTGATCTCACAGGCCTTGTCGATTATCGGACGGAAGAGGTCCGTCTCGAAATCGTTCGGGACTCTCTGTACGACAGAAGAGAGCCGCTCGAGTCCCATCCCGGTGTCGATATTTTTGTGGGGAAGCGGCGTGAGGTTGCCCGCCTCGTCCCTGTTGTACTGCATGAAGACGAGGTTCCATATCTCAAGGTAGCGGTCGCAGTCGCATCCTACCCCACACGTCGGCTTTCCGCATGAGAAGGCCGGGCCCTGGTCATATATTATTTCCGAACAAGGACCGCACGGACCTACCGGCCCTGCAGCCCAGAAGTTGTCATCCGCGCCGAGCCTGACGATCCTGTCCTCGGGGAGTCCGACCTTGTCACGCCAGATATCGTGGGCCTCGTCGTCGTCGAGGTATATAGTCGCATAAAGCCTGTCAGGCTCAAGTCCCACCCTCTCGGTGAGGAATTCCCACGCCCACGGGATGATCTCCTCTTTGAAATAATCCCCGAAGCTGAAGTTGCCCAGCATTTCGAAAAAGGTGTGGTGTCTCGCCGTGCGTCCGACATTTTCTATGTCATTGGTCCTTACGCACTTCTGTGCGGTCGTCGCTCTCTTTACCTCGGGGGTCTTCAGTCCCAGGAAATACTGCTTGAAAGGGACCATCCCCGCTATTGTGAAAAGCAGCGTGGGATCATCGGGCACCAGCGAAAAGCTCCGGTACCTTTTGCATCCCTTTTCCTCAAAATATGAAAGAAACAGTTCTCTAAGTTCTTTTCCGCTCCTGTACTGCATATAAGTGCCCCCTGTAATAATGGATTGAAGCCGCACCCTTTAGAGTGACCAGAAAGGCGGTCGGCAAAAAAATCAAAAACATCGGATTATTATAAGCGGATCTGTGACATTTGTGCCAGATCCGCTTTAAAAAAAAATCAACGATCAGCCGGATGATGCGGTCAGCGAGCGGTAAGTTTCCTGCGGGCCTCTGCCGCTTCTTCCGTTATCCTCTTCCTGTCCGCAAATACAAAATCTCCGTCCTGATAGAGCATTTTGCCGGCAACTACCGTTCCTTTCACATCTGAAGAAGATCCCGCGTATACGAGGAATCCGGACAGGTTTTCACAGTCCCATCCGACATAATGCGGCTGATCCAGATCTATCAGTATCATATCGGCCCTGTAGCCTTCCTTTATAAGCCCGACATCCCTGAACCCAAGCCCTATGGCTCCGTTCACGGTGGCCATCCTGAGCGCTTCCGCGGAGGCGACAAGGGTCGGGTCTTTGTTGACGCCCTTCTGGGTGAGCGCGGCGAAACGAAGCTCGTCCCATATGTCGAGCCTGTTGTTGCTTGCGGCGCCGTCAGTACCGAGTGCGACCCTGACTCCGGCTTTAAGGTATGCCGGAAGCGGAGCTATCCCGCTGCCGAGCTTAAGGTTGCTCTTGGGGTTGTGGGCAAATGTCACGTTGTCCCGCGCGTAGAATGCTGACTCCTGAGGTCTTATCCATACACAGTGTGCGAGCAGGAGGTTGGGGACATCTATCATGCCGGTCTCCGCGAGGTAATCCTCGGGCGTCATTTTGCCCTCAAGACCGCTTATGCTCCATTCGGAAGATGTTTCAAGCCAGTGGAGCTGGACTCCCAGACCGGTATCCTTCGCCGTATTTGCGATCTCCTTCATAAGTTCCATTGGCACGGTGTAGGGCGCATGCGGACCGAGCTGGACGTTAATAAGTCCGTCCCTTCCGTTGAAGTCATCCGCGAGCTTCAGGTTTTCTTTCAGCTTGCTCCCGTCGCTGTCACCGACTATCCCGCGTGACAGGCCGCACCTCATGCCGCATTCGAGTGCAGCCTCGGCGACCCTGTCCATGAAGAAATACATGTCCGCGAAGCATGTCGTGCCCGTCGACAGCATCTCCAGTATCGCGAGTTTGGTACCGGCCTTTACGAGATCGCCGTCAAGGCCGTTCTCCACAGGCCATATCCTCTCCTGCAGCCATTCCATGAGAGGAAGTTCCTCTCCAAGTCCTCTGAGGAGGGTCATCGCGGCATGTCCGTGCGCGTTTACAAACCCCGGGATCAGAGCCATCTTTCCCCTTCCCTCATATGCGCAGCCGGAATCCAGAGTTCCTGCGGGGAGTATCGATGTGATCCGGTCGCCTTCTGTGATGACGTCGCATCTCTCAGCTGCGGTCCTCTCGGCATCCCAGACCACTACATCCCTGTACTGACGTTTCATCATGCCTCTTTCCATGTGGCCAGGTACTCCTTCTGTTCCTGGGTGAGCTGTTCTATGCAGATACAAAGCGATTCGAGCTTCAGCTCAGCTACACGGCGGTCAAGTTCCGCGGGCACATTGTAGAGACCGGGGCCGAGTTTGTGGCTGCTGATGTAGATGCATGAGAGGAGCTGCATCGCGAAACTCATATCCATTATCTCCACGGGGTGTCCGTCGCCTGCGGCAAGGTTGACAAGCCTTCCTTCGCCAAGCAGGTGCAGCCTCCTTCCGACCGGAAGGATATAGGTGCGGATGTTGTCCCTGGTCTCCCGAACGTCTTCGGCAAGCTCCGCAAGATCAGGGATGCATATCTCGACGTCGAAGTGTCCGGCGTTGCAGAGGAGGACTCCGTCCTTCATGCGCATGAAGTGCTCCCTGCGGATGACCTTTGTGTTCCCCGTGACTGTTATGAAAACATCGCCGACCTTCGCCGCGTCGATCATGTTCATTACTTTAAAACCATCCATAAGAGCTTCAAGCGCCCTGTGCGGGTCCACCTCGACGACGATGACCCTCGCGCCGAGCCCGGCGGCCCGTTTTGCGGCTCCCTTGCCGCACCATCCGTACCCGGCTATGACGACGTTCTTGCCGGCCACTATCAGGTTGGTCGTCCTCAGTATCGCGTCCCAGACGGACTGTCCGGTCCCGTATCTGTTATCGAAAAGGTATTTGCTCTGCGCGTCGTTGACAGCAAGCATCGGGAAAGGAAGCAGCCCTTCGTCCTGCATCGACTTCAGGCGCTTGATGCCCGTTGTGGTCTCCTCGCACCCTCCGAGTATCTTAGGGATGAGGTCCCTACGTTTTTCTATTACCATCGAAACGACGTCTCCGCCGTCGTCGATAATTATCTGCGGATCCCACTTGAGCATCTCCTCTATGTTCTCGGAATACTCCCGCGGGGTCATGCCCCTCCTGCTGAATACGTGTATGCCCTCTTCGACAAGAGCGGCGCATATCGCATCCTGTGTTGAAAGGGGGTTGCTCCCGGCTGTTACCACCGTCGCTCCGAGCCTGTGCATGACCTTGAGCAGGCATGCCGTCTTTGCCTCAAGATGGAGACAGCATCCTATCACAAGACCATCCAGCGGCTTGTATTTTTCTTCCCTCTCGGCTATCAGTTTGAGTACGGGCATATATTCCCAAGCCCAGTCGATCCTTCTGCGCCCCTCAGGAGCCAATCCCTTGTCAGCGATAATGTATTCCTTTCTCACTGTACAGCCTCCTTTCCGTCACTCTTGCCCCAACGACAGACAAAAACGCAGGATGACATAAACACGGAAATGATCCGATGAGACGGCCGTCATCCCAATGCCGCAGACAATATAAATTTTTACGTATGGATTTAAAGCATTTACAGCATAAATATTACCACTAAAAGTATATTACGCGGTCCCGATTCAGACAGTTTGGGGAAGATCGAAAGGAACGGCCGTTTGGCGCGGGAAAGGTGAATGGCAGAAAATAAAGGCGCTGATTCTGTCTATGGCTTCTTTTTAAGTTTTTTGATCTCTTCGGGGGCAAAGACCCCCTCCTCGGTGATTATTCCCGTGATCAGACCGGCAGGGGTCACGTCGAATGCCGGGTTCCATACCTTAGCGGCTTCGTGCACTATCAATTCACTGCCGATTTTGCGAACTTCGGAGCAGTTCCTCTCTTCGATCGGGATCTTAGTCCCATTCGGGCAGTTAAAATCGATCGTGCTCAACGGTGCAGCTATATAAAATGGAACATTATGTCTGTCTGCAGCTACAGCAAGCCCGTATGTCCCAATCTTGTTTGCCGTGTCTCCGTTCAGCGCTATCCTGTCGGCTCCGGTTATCACAGCGTCTATCTTCTCCCTTGACATCAGGAAGGCGGCCATGGAATCACATATCACAGTTACGTCAAAACCGTCTTCGCAGAGCTCGAATGCTGTCAGCCTTCCGCCCTGAAAACGGGGCCTGGTCTCGTCAGCAAATATTTTCAGTTCCTTGCCCGCTTCCCTTGCGGTCCTGAAGACGCCCAGTGCCGTGCCGTAACCGGCAGTCGCGAGAGCTCCCGCGTTGCAGTGCGTTATGACCGTCGCCTTGTCAGGCAGCAGCCCTGCTCCGTTTCTGCCTATCCTTCTGTTTATGTCTATGTCCTCTTCCCTGATCCTGTTGGCCTCCGATTCAAGAATGGAGCAAATGTCATGTGCGCCCATGCTCTTTTCGTAAACGGAGCGCATCCTGTTCAGGGACCAGAACAAGTTCACTGCCGTCGGCCTCGTAGCCGAGAGCCTTGTAAAAGCGTCGTCGATCTTCGTTATATCTTCCCGCGCGGCAAGCACGATCCCGTAAGCGGCCGCAACTCCTATCGCAGGAGCGCCCCTTACCGTCATGTCCTCGATGGCGTCGGCAGTTTCCCTATAGGTGCGGCATTCCCTGAATCCTACAGAGAAGGGGATCTTTCTCTGGTCAAGGAGCCTGAGAAGCGGCACATCACTGATCCATTCGATCGTTTCAGGAAGCATCGGACGACCCTTTCCTTTCCCTGTCGTTCGTGAATACTGCGATCACCTGAGCATCGGCGTGTCCGTCCCTGAAGCAGACCCTGATATCCTGCCGCTCGGTCAGAGTCGCCGCATCCTTGACCATTCTGCCTTCGCTGTCCCTGCATATGGTGAATCCGCGGGACATGACGTTCAGGGGTGAAAGGCTGTTCAGTGCGCCGGCTGCCGAGGATAGCTTCGTTTCATATTCAGACAGCCTGTGCAGTATGTTTGCGGAAAGAGAGCTCCGGACATTGCCCAGGTACTCGTAAGCGGGGGCGATCACGCCCCTGTCGAGGCTGAAAATGATCCTTCTCTTTGAATCCGCAAGCTCCGAATATGTCTTTGCGATCTTGTTGGTAAGATGGGCGTGCATGGATCTCTTTGAATTTTTCAGGAAAAACAGCAGCTCGCCGGAATCGGGAAAAACTTTTTCCGCGGCTCCCGACGGTGTAGGCGCATATGCGTCCGCCGCAAGATCTGAAAGGGTCCTGTCGACCTGATGGCCGAGCCCCGTTATCACCGGGACTGGACAGGAACGTATCGACCTGACGACCTCTTCCGTGTCAAAGGGATCGAGGTCATCCCTGCTTCCGCCGCCCCTGACAAGCATGACCAGAGATATGTCGTCCAGTGCCGCACACCTGGAAAATGCCTCCCTTACTTCAGACGGTGCGCACGCGCCCTGCATCAGGCTCGGGACAACAACCAGTCCGCATGCGGGATACCTTGTCGAAGATATTTTTATGACATCCTGGACTGCGGCACCTGTAGGGGAAGTTATCACAGCGACTTTGCGCGGGAAGGGAGGGAGCGGTCTCTTATGTCTTACGTCAAATATACCTTCGGCTGAAAGCTGCCTGAAAAGGAGTTCTTTGGCCCTCGCCTTTGCACCCTCACCGAGAGGCAGCATGCTCGTGGCATATATCTGATACGATCCCCTGGCGCCGTAGATATCCACCTTGCCCCTGACGAGGACCTCGTCGCCGTCTTTGGGCCACAGGATCACGGAAGATGCGTTCGATCGGAACAGAACACATGAGATCCTTGTCTCGTTCCCAAGGATCGTGAAGTAAGAATGGCCGCTGGTGTGTCTCTTGAATCCCAGCAGTTCACCTTTTACCGAGACGTTCTGAAGTTCCCCCGAGGCGTATATCGCTTCACGGATCTTGTTGGTGACTTCGTCTACGGTAAAGATCGGATCCTTTTCGTATTTGAACATGGTGCTTTAATCAGAGTCGGACTCTTCTTTTCTTACTATCCTGCCGAGCACCCCGTTGACAAAGCGGCCGGATTCTTCCGTGCCGAAAACTTTTGCCAGTTCGACAGCTTCGGATATCGATACTGCGATGGGCACTTTCTTTGATATTATCCCCTCATAGAGGGCAAGAGAGATGGCCACCTTGTCGACTGCGACCATTCTTTCGGGTCTCCATCCGATTATGTTTTCCCTCAGAAGGTCAGAGATCGCGTCCATGTTGTCCATTACACCCCGGACAAGCTCACACGCATAATCAAAGACCCCCTCCGGTTCTCCTTCGGAAGGGTAAAGTTCTATTGCTTCATCTATATTAGCAGATGGTCTGACATCAAGCTGATAAATAAGCTGGAGCGCTATTTCACGCGATCTGTGCCGATATTGGGACCTCGCCGACATTTACTTAAATCATCTCCTGAATTGCTGCATCAGTGCAGAAACCTGTTTTTGACCGTCTTCGGTGAGCAGTATCCAGGATATCCCGTAGCCGATGACAGCGGCAAACATGGACCAAAGAATACCCTTCAGACCGAGATGGACAAGCGCAGTCAGGCCCGCTGCCACAGCAGACCAGAACAGCGGCATGGTCCACACCGGATTGGTCTCCGGGTTGTCCTGAGGCGCTATGCTGATCCAGTTTATATGGACCGCCATTCCCGACTTGGTAAAGATGTCTGTGAATTTATTTTCCAGCCTTGCCTTTTCTTCTTCATTCCCGCCCTCGGGCAGAGATATGTAGATGTTCAGAAGGTTCTGGTCGCCGATAAATGATACTTCCTGACAGTAATATCCTTCAGGCAGCCTTCTTGAGACGATCTGCCTGATAGAATCGCCGTCGAGCCATATCTTGCCAAGCTTGGTAGTAGTCCATAAGAAAAGCATCCTTTTTCACCTCTTGATCGAGAAGGCCGGTCCCTCAGGAAACCGGCCTCCCCCTCTGTAGATCTGTCAGATCAGGCCTCTTCGCTGAACGTGCCGTACGGGGCCTCTGCCTCCGGAGCCGGGTTCTCTTTTTTCTCTCCGAATGTGACTCCCTGTACGTATACGTTAACACCCTTGATCGAGTAGCCCGTAAAGCGTTCTATCTGATCCTTGACGGCCTCCTGGACATCCCAGCAGACATCGGGGATGCGCAGACCGTACTTTACCGCTATATATGCATCGACAATTATTTCCGGTGTATCACCGTCGGATATGGAGATCCTTACACCGTTGACCGTCTTCCTCCCAAGGCGCAGGTTGGCCATAAGGCCGGGGTTTGCAGGAGTTACACCTTCAACGCTGTTCAGAGCCTTTGTGGCAAGCTGTGCTATGACGTCCTCAGAGATGCGGATCTTGCCTTCCAGGTTTGACTGATCGATAGTGGTCCCAACACCGTTCTCTTCGTTTTCTACGGATTCGCTTACCACGAAGTCCTCTTTTTTGTTTGCGACCATGCGGTTATTCCTCCTTTTAAAACTTGGTGTGACTAAGACGGATCGATATCCACTTCTTCCCGTGTGTTAATTTTCCGGGTGTTTGAACGGCTTTCCGCAGTGCGGGCAGAGGAGATCCTCGTCTTCGTCATAGGCAGCCGGTTCATAATAGAAATCCTTGCCGCATTCGGGACAAGTCACTGAGGCATACTCTTCCTCGTCGAAATCCTCGTAATCATCGTCGCACTCATCGTCGTGATCATCTTCAAGAAGTGCGTCGAGATCGTCCTCAAGCTCGCTCACATCTTCGTCGAGCTGTTCGAGGTAGTCGTTGAGTTCCTGATGGACCTCTTCGTGATCCTCCATTGCCTCGGCCAAAGAGTCAAGGGCATCTACCAAAGCAGCAAAAAACTTTTCTTTTTCAGGCGTGTCCGCTACTTTCTGCCCGTCGATCAATCCTCTTAGGTAAGCTATCTTTTCCCGCGCGCTCATTAGGATCCCTCCCCTTATTATTTCTTTACCCTTTCCAGGTACTCACCTGTCCGGGTGTCCACAAGGACCATCTCGCCGTTCTCTACAAAGAACGGAACCGTTATGACAAGACCTGTTTCCGTAGTCGCAGGCTTGCCGCCGCCCGAAGCCGTATCTCCCTTGAATCCGGGAGGTGTATCCGTTATCTTCATTGCGACCGAGTTCGGGAGTTCTATGCCCATAACGCGGCCTTCATACATATCGAAGCTTACCTCAAGATCGTCTACCAGGTATTTTACAGTATCCCCAAGCATATCTTCGGAGAGGTAGACCTGATCATACGATTCCATATCCATAAAAATGTAGCTGTCTCCGTCCTTGTACTGGTACTGGGCCGGTCTTTCGTCAAAAACTATCCTTTCAAAGCGTTCACCCGATTTAAAAGACTGATCAACTGAGGAACCGGTCTCGAGATTGCGGAGTTTGCCCCTTACGATGGCTCCTCCCCTTCCCATCTTATGATGGGAACATTCGAGAATGACCCACATCCCGCCTTCCCATTTGATCTTAAGTCCCGGACGAAAATCGCTTGTGTCCACAATTTGTGCCATTGAAAAACCTCCCCGTACTGTCTCACAAAACATTATGCGTATGCATTCATCATGGATACGCCGCATTATCATAACATAAAAAAAGGCAGTTTGTCTTTATTTACTATTGTTTGTTCGTGCAGAGCGTTAATGCGTGCAGATCTCCCGCAGATCCGCATACTACTATAACACTTTCCGCCAACACCAGCTGAGGATCCTCCCTTGTCCGGTCGAACACCTTTATACGTATGAAGTACCTTCTGGCAACGCATATATCCGGATCTGAGCCATCCTTCGACAGCATCAGTTCTGACGGAGCACCCCTCGGTATCTCAAGCCTTTCCGCTTCCGGCAAAAAGGAGTCGCTGTAGTTCTGATCGATCAGCTCGGCTTCAACGGTGACACCTTTCTCATAGTAGTTCAGAACGCTCAGTATCCCGTCGGGGATCTCCAGGTAGGGGTCGTCAAGAGGTCCTTCGTCCGGCGTGTATTCCGATGGAGCGGCGATCTCCCCGCATTCCGCGGAGTTCCTGAACCAGTTCCTGACGATGGCTTCCCCCTGCAGCGCTGCGTTTTCGCGTCTGAGAAGCCGCGTCTCCCAGCTCGCGGAAGCGGAATACCTGCATGAGATCGCAAGGAATGAAAAGATCATCGTCATTCCCGCATATAAGTATAAAAGCAACGATACTAAGATCGCCCCTTTTTTCCTGAAATTTTTCATTCGAGATACAGCTCGGATGCTCTAAGATTTGGAAGGTGCCATATGAATTTTGCGGCGAAAAGCCTGTACCTGGATCCTTTCCCGATCCAGTATCCGATGTATTCTTCGGGCCAGTCTTCTTTTCCCGATATTTCCTGCGGAGAGTCGTAAAGTTTGTCGCCCCTTGCAAGTATGTACACTGCGACCGTCCTGTTCGGCAGATCCACATCAAATCGGATGTCCATTATGCCCGTCACACGAGGCTGGTCGCCGGCAGATCTGAAATCTTTGGTATACAGGCAGTCGTTCAGGGCATATACCTTCATTGCCCTCATGTGGTGCATCCTGTCGCCCCCGCAGATGCAAAAAGGGGCGTTCGTGGAGTTCCTCACTGTAATTTCATTCCCGCTGAGTCCTGTCACACAAAACGGAGTCGCTGACGGCAGCGAAGATGGGAAAAAGACCCAGTTCCTGATGTCGGAAGAATTTTTCGAGAAGCTTTCACCGATCTCATTGACCTCGGGAAATTTATGAAGCCTGAACCTTGCTTCGTCTGTATCGCTTTCAACGGCATAGAGGACCTTTGTGCTGCCCTTTCTCGAGTATGATATCCTCAGCTCGCTGTTTTCGAGTCCGCTCGGCCCCTTGTATACGCTGATAGGTCCCTCCCACCTGAAGGGATCGAATTTCTGGTTTCCGAAAGACCGTTTATAGTCAGAGGGACTGGCGGGCATACCGAGACCGCAGTAGAAAACAGGAGATTTCAAGATCGCTTTCGCCCTTGATATCCTGACATGCGCCCTCGTGTCCTCAGAATATGAAACTGTCTTGTCTGCCGAGGCCTTTAAGGCCGGGAGAAGCGGAAATGTGATCATAAGCATCAGCGTGATGCCCACCAACATTTCCGTAAGGGAGAATCCCCTACTCCTGCAACTCCTCCTTTGGCCATACCACATATGATCTCCTCACTTTCAGGAATCCGTCTTTCTCTATGCGTATGACGACAAGTTTATCGTCGGAGGAAAGTCCTTCAAAAACGACACGGACATTTTTATAGTCAGAACTTGCTGGGATATTGCCGGAATAGAGCGTGGATATGACCGATCTTCTTGCCCTTTCGATCTCAAGGTTTTCCTTTGCGGAAGTAAATATCATTACCCCGCACCGTATCCCCGCAGCAATACAAAAAGAGGCTGTCACGGCAACAAAACATGCCGCAACAGCCTCTGCCAGCATACTTCCTTTATTGGAGGTCAATCTCCTATGAACCTTTCAAGATCTTTTATATCATAGGCATAGGCAAAAGCATTCTTCCTGCTGATAAGACCTTCGCGATACATCCTCGCAAGATCCTGGTCCATGGTGTGCATGCCCAGTGCCGAGCCTGTCTGTATCGCATTCTTGATCTGGGAGGTCTTGGCCTCCCTGATGTAGTTCTTGACCGCGTTGTTTGCGATAAGAAGTTCCGTTGCGACCATCCTGCCGGTCTCCGTAACAAGGGGCACAAGCTGCTGAGAAAGTATCCCGATAAGGATGGAAGAGAGTTGTATCCTGACCTGCTGCTGCTGTGTGGGAGGAAAGACGTCGATTATCCTGTCGATGCTCTGGGGAGCATCCGGAGTGTGAAGCGTAGTAAGCACGAGATGTCCCGTCTCAGCCGCGGTCACGGCGGCGGAGATCGTTTCAAGGTCTCTGAGCTCACCGATCATGATGACGTCCGGGTCCTGTCTCATCGCCCTCCTCAATGCCTCGGAGAAACTTCTCGTGTCGCTTCCCACCTCACGCTGATGGATCATCGATTCGGCAGAGGTGTAAACGTATTCGATCGGATCTTCTATCGTGATTATGTGGGCGGGACGGGTAAGGTTGATCTCCTGGATGATGGCAGCCAGTGTCGTCGATTTACCGGAGCCGGTTGGCCCTGTGACGATGAAAAGGCCGTTGTTCCTGTGCGCGATGTTCCTCACTTCATCGGGAAGCATCAGCTGTTTCACAGTCCTGATGATCGGGGTTATTATCCTCAGCGCAAGGACCGGATTGCCGCGTTCAAAAGAAAAATTTCCCCTGAAGCGTTGATTGAAGTCAGGTCCGCTTGAGAAGTTGAAACTGAAATCGAACTCTTTTTCGTCCTTGAACTTCTGGAGCTGCTCATGGGTAAGCAGCGTGTTCATCACATTTTCCATGTCCGCCTGGGTCACAGGTTCGGAGTACGGCCGTCTGACCAGTACTCCGTTTATCCTCAGTGCGGGCTTCGATCCGGGACATATATGGATATCGCTTGCACTGCTCATTACTCCGTCAAGCAAAAGATTATTTATGTCAAAACTAGCCAAATTTCACAGCCTCCGGTCTGATGTTACTCGAACATCGTTGATATAAGCATCTCTTCCACGCTGATAATGCCTTCAAGTACCTTTTTCCTCGCTATATCGCGAAGGGTCTCCATACCGTGGTTCACGGCGTATTCCTTTATCTCATGCTGCGGCCTTCCGTTGTTGATCATATCCCTGAGTGCCGCGTCGATGACCATTATCTCTCCGATGACAGTCCTTCCGCTGTATCCCGTGAACCGGCATGATGCACAGCCCACCGGGGCGTATATTTTTGACCCTTCCGGTATCTTTATCTCACTCGCCATCTCCCCGGTGACGCTCATCTCTCTTTTGCAGTGCGGGCACAGCTTCCTTACGAGCCTCTGGGCCACTATGCAGCGCATCGAAGAGGCGATCAGGAAATTCGGTATCCCCATATCCACCAGCCTGTTTATCGATGCAGGAGCGTCATTGGTGTGAAGAGTGCTCAGCACCAGGTGCCCCGTAAGAGCGACCCTTACGGCAAGGTGCGCGGTCTCCTGGTCCCTTATTTCGCCCACCATCAGCTTGTCCGGGTCCTGTCTCAGTATCGACCTCAGGGCGCTGCCGAAGGTAACGTCGATCTTTTCGTTGACCTGGACCTGTGTGACTCCGGGTATAGTGTATTCAACAGGATCTTCTATGGTGATGATGTTCACTTCGGGCCTGTTGATCAGCTCAAGGAGTGAATATAAGGTGGTCGATTTTCCGCTTCCCGTCGGCCCCGTAACAAGTATGATCCCGTGCGGGGCGGTTACTACCTGCCTCAGTGTCTCGGCCTGTTCATGCTCAAAACCAAGCTTTTCAATTCCTATGTGTTCGTTGTCCTGGTCGAGGAGACGGAGGACAGCCTTTTCACCGAAGATCGAAGGCAGAGTGGAGACGCGGATATCCATCTTTTTGCCTCCGACTTTGATGAGTATCCTTCCGTCCTGAGGGCGCCTCTTTTCTCCTATGTCCATCCCAGAGAGTATCTTTATCCTGGCTATCAGCGGAGCGTGAAGGTTCTTCGGGATCTCCGTCGTCAGAAACAGCGTGCCGTCGATCCTCATCCTGACGTTCGTGGTCGAATCCGTCGGCTCGATATGTATGTCCGAAGCCTTCTCCTTGACCGACTGTTCAAGTATGCTGTTTACAAGGCGCACGACGGGGGCATCGTCCGTGTTGACGGCAGCCACGTCCTGAGGCGCCATCTGCGGCATGACAGGGGTCGTTCCCGAAATGCTCGCCGTCTGCTTCATTACGTCCTGTACGGCCTCTTCCACGCTCGACTGTACCCTGTAGTATGTAGAAAGAGCCTTATTGATGTCGCTCGCGGTCGCGATCCTGATGTCGACTTCCCTGTTTGTAAGCATGTTTATCTCATCTATGGCAAGGGTATCCATGGGATCGGACATAGCCACGGTTATCCTGCCGTCATACGTCAGGGCGATCGGTATGACATTGAGCCTTGTCGCGACGTTTTCCGGTATCATTGCGAGGGCGTTCTGGTTAGGTCTCTCTTTCACCAGCGATATGAAGGGGATGCCGAGCTGCGCGCTCAGTGCCTCGGCAAGGTGCATCTCTGTAAGATAACCGTTTTTGATAAGCACTTCCCCAAGTCGCATATGGGAGACCTTTTGTTCTCCAAGCGCGGCCTGAAGGTTTGCGGGTGATATCGCCCCCGCGTTTACAAGAAGTTCCCCGAGCTTAAGTGTCCTTATCGGTTTCATGGTTACCCCCCCGTTCCGAAAGAGAAATTCAGTTCAGCTACATTCGTTACTGCATCAGACTCTTCCCCGGCATGTCGAATATCTCGGCAGATCCGGTAGGCACATCCAATATGTGCGGCATGACTATAAAGGCCATTTCGGACTTAGAGTGCTTATCCGTCTTGCTCTTGAAAAGTTCTCCGATAAGAGGTATATAGCCAAGGATCGGGACTCTGGTCACTCCCTTGGTCTTATTTTCCTGGAAAAGGCCGCCTATGACGAAAAGCTCGCCGTTCCTTACCCTTATCTGAGTGTCCACTTCGCGCTTTGTCGTCTCAGGGACCTCTGAAATGCCGCTGTCCCTGAACTGGACGATCTCTCCCGTGGATATCTTCAGTTTCAGCGTCACGAAACCATCCCTTCCGACGATCGGAGTGATATCAAGAGTGGGACCGGTCTCCTGCTCGGTGAACTCCGGGTTGCCGCTCTCGTCTAGCCCCGACTGATACAGGTAGTTGTGCGTCAGTTTTATCGAGGCCTTCTGTCCGTCAAGGGCCACCACGGAGGGGTTGGCGAGGATCTTGCCCTTGTTGTCCGACTCCATAGCCCTGAGCCCGGCATCCAGCATCTTCATCGTAGGATCGACTATATTTATCGGCATCGTCGAATTATCAGTGGCACCAAGGATCGGGACCTTTCCGGGGGTCAAGGTAGGCGGAATATTGGTAATGGGAGGATTAACATCTCTGTTTGCATAAGTGTACTCAGACGCCAGTCCCTGTGCACCGTATGTGAAGAGCCAGCCTTTGTAGACCGAGGAAATGAGAGTCTCTATCTCCTGCTGGGCCCCGTCGTTGATCTCTATCAGCCTTGCTTCGAGCATGACCTGTTTTCCGGGATGATCTATCCTGTTAATCAGTGCTTCGACTTCTAGATGCTGTTCCGGAGTACCGGTGACATAGAGTGCCCTCAGGCGTTCATCGACAACGGGAGGTTTTGGGAGAGCCACAAGTCCCATTATCATCGCGGGCATCTTCGTGATATCGCCGTATGCGACTTTATATTCCTTTGTTATGTTCTTTCCAAGCGTCTTTCCAATGCTCTCGGCTGTGCCCACGACCAGTGTATTGCCCATGAGTGCGTACGTGAGGTCGTTCATCCTGAGCATATATGCGAAAACTTCGCTGAACTTCGCGTTCTTGAACGAGAAAGTCATAAGGTTGTCAGGTACGGAACTGTCAATGACCAGGTTAAGTTTATGGAGGTCAGCAAGCATCCGGAAAACTTCCCTGACCGAGACATCCCTCAGTTCGAGCGTCACAGGCGAGTACATACCGA